>CALXPO010000021.1 GCA_944390315.1 uncultured Alphaproteobacteria bacterium | reverse complement strand
TTCTATAACAGCTACAAACCTTACGGTTTGACCACGCTCGTTGGCGTGGAGCGGTGTTGTTCCAACACCTTGGCATTCAGCCCCGAGTAAACTCGGGGTTTTCTGTAAGGCAACTAATAAAAAAATCTCCGAAATATTTCGGAGATTTTTTTATGCTTTGAACGTAACGCTACCTGCGTAAGCAGGTAGATGTAACCTACTCAGTCATTAGGCTTGAGAAAACCTTTTGGGAAGGACGAGCGTAGTTTGGAACAGATAATACCACTTGCGTCAGCCGGTGGAAGTTTATGCTTAAACGACCATCTTCTTTTTTATCATATAAACCAACAAAATCAGCCCCGGAAAAACAAGCAAAGACGCAATAAAAAAGAATAATCCCCAACTGACCTGATCGGCCAAAATTCCGCTGGTTGATGCAAATATATCCCGCGGTAGACTCATCAGCGACGAAAGCAGTGCATATTGAGTGGCACTGTAAGCAACATTGCATAGTGACGCCATATAAGCAACCAAAGCCGTTGTCCCCATTCCCGCCGCCAAATTATCCATACAAATGGTCAACGAGAGCAGATAAACATTATCGCCGGCATAAGACTGTGCAATATAAACCATATTGGTCACTCCTTGCAAAATCCCAAACAGCATCAGGGCATTGGCTAAACCGAATTTTTTGATATAAACACCGCCGACCAAACCGCCGACAATGGTGGCCAGCATACCGTAAATTTTTGAAACATACGCAATTTCGGTATTGGAAAATCCCATATCTTTATAGAAAACAAAAGCCATCGGCGCTTTATATTCATCACTTAAACGATAAAGTAATATAAACAGCAATATCAGTCCCCAGTGCTGATGCTTCATAAAATCCTTAAACGGTTCAATCACGGATTCTCTTAAAAATCTTTTTAATCTTTGCCGGAAAGGAAGCGGACTGTTATTTTCGTGATAGCGTCTGTCTTTTTCGGGCTCTTTGGCAAAAATAACCGTAACAATGCCTACGCTGATACCGGCTGCCATAACCAAGTAAACTTGCTGCCATGTCAAAAAATCTGTCAACCACAGCGCAAAGGCTCCCGAAAAAAGCATTCCCAAACGATAGCCCAAAACAAACACCGCCGAACCGGCTCCTTGTTCTTTGGTCTCAAAACTGTCAATACGGTAAGCATCCAAAACAATATCCTGAGAGGCCGAAAAAAAGGCGACGATAAGAGCCATCAATGCCATCCACGCGGTGTGTTCGTGAGGATTTATGGCTGACATCAATAAAATTGCCGCCAATAAACACAATTCGATAAACAAAGCCCAACCACGTCGACGTCCCAAACGTCCAAACAGCGGTAGGTGAATTCTGTCTATCAGCGGAGACCATAACCATTTGAAACCGTAAGGCATTCTTGCCAAAGAAAACAAGCCTATCAGCGTGTAGGGAATTTGGCTTTCCTGTAACCATACCGTCAAAGTGGAACCGACCAGTAACAACGGAAATCCGCTGACAAATCCGAATCCGGTCATGGCCAACATTTTCTTATCGGCGTAAATTTTAACGGCATCAAGCCACTTTGTTTTCATTAAACTTTCTCCTGCATCTGCCCTTTTTTATAACAAATACAGGTTAATTTTTATCTAAGAGCAAATTTTTTCAATAACGTAATTGAGCAACAAACGACCGGAAGATGTTACTTTGATATTTTCCGTTGTTTCCGAAAGTAAGTTTTCGTTTATCAGTTCTTTAATCTGTTTGGAATTGGCAAAATCTTGCCATTTGACTCCGCATTGGCGTTCAAAACGAGCTTTATTTATGCCTTCGTTTAATCTCAAGCCCATTATAACCAACTCTTCGGCACGTTCCCGAGGCAAAACTTCCGTCATTTGGCGGTGATGCGTGGTGGTTATGATTTTGTCGCCTACATGCAGATAGCCGGCCGCACCTTCGCCGACACCGACGTAATCGTCTCCGTGCCAATAGCCGAGATTATGGCGACACGCAAATCCTTTCTCAGCATAGTTAGAAATTTCATATTGCTCATAACCTGCGGATATAAGAATTTGCGAAGTTATCTCATAGAGTTCCGCCGCCTTATCTTCTGCCAAAGCCTTAATTCCTTTGCGGGCAAAAAATGTTCCCTCCTCTATGGTCAGTTGATAAAGCGAAAGATGCTTTACCCCCAAGGCACAAGCCTGTTGCAATTCTTGTTGCCAAGCCTCCGCTGTTTGCTCGGGGCGAGCATAAATCAAATCGATGGAATGATTATCAAAATTTTTTAAAACCGAATCGACCGCGGACAAAGCTTCCTGCAAATTATGCGTTCGTCCCAAAAATTTCAAATCTTTATCATTTAGCGCCTGAACTCCGAGTGACAGACGGTTAATTCCTACCTGACGCAGGTCTTGAAACATCGTCGGATATTGACTGTTGGGATTGGCTTCGAGCGAAATTTCCAAATTATCTGCCGTCGGCCATAGCTCAACGATTTTATCCAAAATTCTTTCGATTTGTTTGGGTTCCAATAAAGACGGCGTACCGCCGCCAAAAAAAATCGTATCAACTTTATATTCGTCGTTTAAGCTGCGATAATATTCCAAATCAGCCAGATAGCCGTCAACAAGCGCCGACTGTTCCACGCCTTTTTTAACTCGGCTGAAAAAATCACAATACGGACACTTGCTGCGGCAAAACGGCCAATGAATATAAATTCCCAAACGCATTACAAAATGAACTTCGATAAATCGCTCGTTTGAGTATATTTGGACAATTTTTCTTCAACCATCGCGGCGGTTATAACCGCTTTTTCACCACTTTTATCCGAGGCCGTGAAGCTGATGTCTTCAAGCAAAATTTCCAAAACCGTATGCAAACGACGAGCGCCGATATTTTCAACATTTTCGTTTATTTGTACCGCGATATCGGCAATCTTATCAATAGCTTCAGGCTCAAATTCAAGTGTAAAATCTTCTGTGGCAAGCAAAGCCTGATATTGCTCAATCAAGTTGGCTTCCGGCTCAGTCAGAATGCGCACAAAATCATTATGATTAAGTGCATTCAATTCTACCCTTATCGGCAGTCTACCTTGTAACTCGGGCAACAAATCCGAAGGCTTGGACAAGTGGAAAGCCCCGGAACAAATAAACAAAATATGATTGGTTCTGACCATACCGTATTTGGTCGAAACCGTTGTACCTTCAATCAGCGGCAACAAATCTCTTTGCACGCCTTCTCTTGAAACATCGCCGCCACGGCGTTCATCACCGCCGCAAATTTTATCAATTTCATCAATAAAGACAATACCATCGTTTTCAACCGCCTTAATTGCTTGTGCAACAATCTTTTCATTATCAAGCAATTTATCGCATTCTTCCTGAACAACGACTTTTTCGGCATCGGCAACCGTCATTTTACGGGTTTTATATTTATCACCGAAACCTTTACCCAAAATATCGCCCAGACTAATCATTCCCATTTGTGCACCGGGCATTCCTGGAATTTCCATAGTCGGCATGGTATTGGCAGAGTTATCAATAACACTGATTTCAATTTCTCGGTCCGCCAACTCACCTTCTCGCAACATCTTACGAAATTTTTGTTTGGTATCTTCGCCGGCGCTCACGCCGACCAAGGCTTCCAAAATTCTTTCTTCGGCTGCAATCTCGGCTTTTTCATTGACTTCTTTGCGCATTTTTTGGCGCGTATTGTTAATCGAGATATCGACCAAATCGCGAATTATGGATTCGACATCGCGGCCGACGTAGCCGATTTCGGTAAACTTGGTCGCCTCGACTTTTATGAACGGGGCTTTGGCTAATTTTGCCAAACGGCGAGAAATTTCGGTTTTACCGACACCCGTCGGTCCAACCATCAAAATATTCTTAGGCACAATTTCATCACGCAAACGCTCGCTTACCTGCATACGGCGCCAACGATTGCGCAGAGCAATGGCTACTGCCTTTTTGGCTTCATCCTGACCGATAATATATCTATCCAGTTCCGAAACAATTTCACGGGGAGAAAAATTGGTACTGCTCATTTCTTAAACCTTTTCTACAATCACGTTATGGTTAGTATACACATCAATATCGCCGGCAATTTTCATGGCTTTGCGTGCGATATCTTCCACAGATATTCCTTCAATGTCGTACAAAGCCTTTGCCGCTGCCATGGCATAATTGCCGCCTGAACCAATGCCTATGATACCGTCATCGGGTTCCATAACTTCGCCCGTTCCCGAAATCACCAAAGACACATCTTTGTCGGCAACAATCATAAATGCCTGCAACTGGCGCAAATATTTATCCATACGCCAATCTTTGGCCAGCTCTACTGCCGCTCGCTTAAGCTGGTAGGCGTGTTTTTCAAGTTTGGCTTCCAAACGTTCAATCAGTGTAATACCGTCAGCCGCCGCACCTGCAAAACCGGCAACAATCTTACCGTTCCCGATACGTCTGACTTTAACCGATTTGGATTTAAATATTACCGATTCACCAAGTGTTGCCTGACCATCGCCGGCAATTACCACTTCGTTTCCTTTGCGTACACATAAAATGGTGGTCATAAAAATTTCCTCATCAAAATTTAAATTTCTTCTGGATTATATTTAGGTAGCATTTTTTTTATTTGCAAGTACTCTGCTTATCCCTGCCGTTCTTCTATCTTAGCTTCGGCAAAAAGTTGAGCTGCCACAATTTGTGCGTGCCGATTGAGTTTGCTGACCTCAAATTTATAGTTTTTATTTTTGCTCAAATATTTTTCTATTTCCGGATGGCGATATAAATAATTTTTCAATTTTTCGGCCATCAGCTCATCTTGCGAAACAACTTTTACCTCAGGCAATTCTTCACGAAAAAAAGCCTTAACCAACGGATAGTGCGTGCATCCCAAAATAAGACTGTCGCAATCCTTAAAATTTTCCGACAATTCTTTACACGCCGTTTTGGCTTTAAAAAAATCATTTCCTTCTATGGCCGGAACCAATTTGGGAGCCGCCACCTCCGTTACCTGCAAATTTGCTTTTAGTTTATGCAACTCAGTTTGATAAATATGTGAACGGACGGTAGCCGTCGTAGCAATAACCCCCACCTTTTGAGCTTTGTTCTCAATTGCAACCTCAACCGTCGGAATAACCACGCCCAAGACTTTAATATCCAGAGCTTCTGCCGGTAAAAATCTTTGTTGAATATAACGAAGTGCGATTGAAGTTGCCGTGTTACAGGCAATAATAATGATTTTGCAATCGTTTTTTATCATATAACGCATGGCATCCAAAGTATAAGCCAAAATATGTCCCGATGTTTTCTCGCCGTATGGAAGATGTTTGGAATCCCCATAGTAAAAATAATCGTATTCCGGCATTTTCTCCACAAATGCCTTAGTTATCACCAAACCGCCGAGACCGGAATCAAATACACCTATTTTCATTGCTACGCCTTATTTTTTATACATAATAAGCGTTAGTTTAGTGGCTTGATTTTTATTCGTCTACCTTTTTTTACAAGTTTTTTATCTTCTGCTCTTGCAAGCTCTCAAAAACTACTATATAATTTATACCAGATTTTCTGCCATTCAATAGTCTTGACCCCCAATCAACTACCGGCGGAAAATTTAGCGCTCGACTATTTATAAGTCGAGCGTTTTTTTACATTTTTTTCCGAGGTCTTAGTAAAACTTCTTTTATTGCAAGCGACCTTTTTTTCTCTTAAACTTCAATTACTTGCAATATCTTATCAAACAAAGATGAGCGCTATTATTTCAAATCAGCATCAGCCAAAACAAATTCAGAATATGCTCCGACAAATACTCTCTTCAAGGAGGCTTTTTCTTAAAGACGACATCCTGAACCAAGCCAAATTTTCTTATAATAATTTTAAACCCCTGAGTTTCCTCAGGGGTTTTGGGAGATACATAACTTATAAATTATTTTTCAATACCTTTTCCTTTTATTTCTTTCATCATTTGCTCAGCTAATCTTTGCTGTCTGCGATTCATATTTGTATATTCGCTATCCTTAGACAAAGACTTTGCAGCAGTAGCTCCTTCTATACCCGGACGGTCACCCGTCTGTGAAACAGCTCCGACAATCATATCATCGTCTTCAGTTTCTTGTCTCTCAGGTATTGTCAGTTTCATATCTATACCGCTTTTAGCTTCCGTAACGATTCTAGTTTTTGGTGCTTCCAAAGGTTCGATTCTCGGTCTTACAGGCGTTTCGACGACTTTTTCTTCAATAACTTCCTCTTTGGTTTTGACTTCTTCATACATAACCCGTTTATCACCAGGACAATTTGTACCTTCTCCGATTACTCGAATATTTCTGGTCATTGTCAAGGTACCGTCATCGTCAACAGGTAAACCTTTATAACCGGCACCGGCAACGGCGAAGAACTTTTCAGCATCCATACGACCATCTACTCGGTCTGCTTCGTTTAGAGTACAGATATCTAATGTTTTGCGATACTCTTCCCAATTGTCTTCAGATTTTAGTGTACCGCAACCCAACAAGTGATACAAATCGTCAAGTTGACGTCCCAAAGAGCCTGTTCCGATTGTTCCATATTCACCATTCCTTACGGAAGTAATTGCTGCCAAATGAGAGAATTTGAACAGAACTTGTTCCGGTGTCATCGGATTTTCTGGATCGACACTCAATTCATCAGCATAATAGGCTGCATGTGAATAAAATCTATCCATTCCAAGTCCTTCATTGGTATCAAGCTCCTCATACCAATTCTTTAATGTATCAAACTGATTTTTACTAATTCCCATATTTTCATTCCATTGATCCGGGAATTCTCTCATAATTAATTCATCAGCTTCTTCAACAGCGCCGGTTTCAGCATTTCCGGCTTCAGTAGCTCCGGCTTCGGCAGCGCCGGTTTCAGCATTTCCAGCTTCCGCAGCTCCGGCTTTGGCAGCGCCGGTTTCAGCATTTCCGGCTTCAGTAGCTCCGGTTTCAGTATTTTCGACCGTATCAGTTTTTATATCCGTATTTGATTCTTTATCAAATAGTTCAGTTAAAAATATTGAAGCTGCAGAAGTTAAGGCTGATATACCTAATCCTTTCAGTTCTTTTTTACGCTCTTTTGCATCTTCAGCTGTTGCTACTCCGACAATATTACTGGTAACCGATCCTGCCATCGTAACAAAACGTCTAGTCATCTTTTGCGATGCAATTTGTTTGGTAATTTCTGTTACTGTCTGAGTCGCAATATCAGCTCCCGCAGAAGCTGCCGTACTGGCGATTCCCCAGCTTAAAGCTGCTGCCGCGCAAGAAAATACCGATTTGGTTATAAACTTGCCGTTGGTATAAATTTGTTTATAGCTTTTTTCCGGATGCGCTTTCTTTTGTTTATATGCTTCGTATATGACTCTGCGTCCGATTGTATAAGCAGCATATACGGCACCACCGACCAAAGCTGCCGTTCCGCCTGTTGTTACAGTGGCTGCAAAGCCTGCAGCAGCAAGCATATCTGCGCCGAGTTCATATTTTCTATCGGCTATACTTTTAGCAACATTTTTTGCTACTTCATAAGTTACATTCCAAACACGTTTGCAACGATCGTTAAAAATAGCAATGTTTTCAGCCATTTTTTGGCTGCAGCTTTCAAAAACTTTATTAGCTCCGGCACGTGCTTCTTTCCATTGATTACGTAGTGTCTTGCCTTGATCTTTTAATTTTGCGAAACCCTGATTGATGCGATTAGCAATTTTTCGAATATTGGTTTTATATTCGGTCAATTGCCCTTCAACCTTAACCGCAACATTAGCACAGTAAGCTACCGCTCCATTAACATTCATCGAAATTTTCTTTGAAGTGCTTTTAGCCAAATTAGCTACTTCTGTTTTGAGCTCTGCGGTACGGGTTGCAATTAACTTTTTAGCTTCGGCTACGGCTTTTTTCTCATCTCCGGCATATTTTTGAGACATTTCTTTATTAATTTTTTCGCTTTCCGTTACTAAAAAGCTTTGCAAAATTGCCAAATCAATTTTCTCATTTAATGTATTTTGATAAATAGCTTTTCTTGCCGCATCGTCAGCTGCAGTCATAAACTTTTTGGCATCAGGAGATTCCGGACTGCTTGCCCCGCGTAATTCACTATCTGCTTCAAGTTTGGCTGCGGCAACTATCTGCGCAATCATTTGAGCGCGTTCTTTGCCTTGTACTACTTTGTTTACGGTTTTACCGTTCTCCTCAACTACTTGATACAACTCTATATTTGCCAATTTCTTTCTTGCATCGGCAAAAGCGGGATCCTTAGCGTCCATAGGATTAACATTTTCGCTAAGTTTTGCAACAGACATTGCAGATGTGGCCAATCCTGCATATAAACTGATGTCCAATTTAACTTTATTTTCTATATGCTTGAGTAATAATGCAAACTCTTTTGCGTATTCTTTGTGGCCATTCAAAGCATCATATAATTCATCAGCATTATCAAATTTGCCGTTATTAATCAGTTCTGCTGCTTTTTTAGCATCTATTGCCATGGATTATCTCCTAAAAAATTGTTTTTTTTGTCATATTTGCCTGCAATATACCACATATGGCAACTACAAGCAAGTATTTTTTGTCAAAATTTGTATTTTTTTACAATTTTTTAATAATTATTATTGGATGTAACCATTATTTTTGTTTTTAATCGCACTCATTGTCATATTGCGAATATCCGTATCATACTTTTTGTCCTGCGGTTGAAGTTTTAAGACGGCATATTTTATATCCTCTTGTTCTTCAAGCGTTCTTTCACCGGCTTTCTTATTACCTATAACCGTATGCAACACTTCACCACCCTTACCGTCAGATTGTTGCTCTTTGTAAACATCCAAATTATAGCAACCAAGCGCCTTTTCCAGAGCCGTCAATCTTTCTTTCCCGGCTTCGTCAAGCTGATTATTAGCCAGCGCAACCGAGGCTTTTGCATATTCTGCCAAAGTTAACTCGGCACTTTCCTTTGAGTCTTTTCCTATCACGGCACCTGCTTTTTTCAATGAAGCTATTTTGTCGTCTAGCGCACTTCTGTCCTCAAGTTCATTAAATTGCGCATCTTTTGCCGGCGTCGTTGCCAATCTCTCCATCATATTGTAACGAACCCTTGCACTTTCTAGACTAAAATAGCCGTCATAACCGCCCTTCAAGAAATCTTTGTCACCTTCGTGAGCTTTGGTTTTAACTTCTTCTTGAGGCTTAAAACTATTATACGCGTTTAACTCATCTTCGCTTAAATTTTGAATTTCAACGCCACCTTTGGCGCAAGCCTCAATCAAAGCCATTTTAAACTCACTGCTCATATTTGATCCCAGCTTGATAATCTGATTTTGATCCTTAGCTAATTCAACAATTTCTTTAAAATTATCTGCAGAAGGAACTTTATCTTCCGGCGTCTTTACCGACAACTTATTCTTATCCGTATAATGCGCTTCCGTTCCATTGGCAAAAGCTCCTTTTAGACCAACCGGACGCATACCGTTTTCATCCGGTTCATTATCTCTTTGCCATGCATTATTATTTGCCGCACCATACTGCGTCAACTTTTCGTTATACTCTTTAACCCAATCGGGATCATCGTTTTCATTGGTGCGGGACATTTCAGGAGAAGCATCAATTTCAAGAATATTATCTCCTTCACCCTTTCCGTCGCCATTCTTGCTTTGGGATTTTTGAGCTTCTTGAGCTTTCGGAGCTTCTTGACCTTCTGCTCCTTGAGAAGATTTTTGTTGTTTATACTCTTCATATAGTTTTTCGAGCTTCTGTTTTTGTTCTTTGGTTATCTTGTTACCCGAAATTCCTAATTCTCTAACGGCTTCACTCTTGTAAAAATCTTCCCCATAATCAGGAAAATCGAAAAGCTCGGGTTGAGCAACTTTTTGTCTCTCTCCGTTTAATACTTGTTCTTTTTGTTGCGTTTTCATTTCCATTTCTATATGTCTCCATTCTTGTTCAAGCTCTGCGCCAACTGCTTGTTCGTGACCGTTCAAAAATTGTTGTTGTAAATCTACTATTTTTTTATTTAGCTCCACATCTTTCGGATAAGCCTCTTTCTTACCGTTTTTCTCATGATATTCTACATTGTTATACTGATCAATATAATTGATTGTCGCAACTATTCTTGCCCTTTGGGTATTTGTCATTCGGCTTCTGTATGCATTAAATGCGGTATCTTGACAAGCAAGCTCTTCCATGGTCATAAGAGCATTCAGTGCGTCTCTTGCAGAATTGGGATTCTTAATATATTCTTGCTGAATTCGATTTATTAACTCTTCTATATCAGTAGCTTGCGGTCCCAATTTAGCCACATCTGCCGTTGCATTTCTTTTGCTCTCAAAATCTTCTTTCATACGGGTAGATAATGTTTCTATTGGTGCTTCTAACCACTTCATTCTCTCATCCTCACTTTGTTTGCCCAAGTACTTGTCCAACATTCCGGAACGGATATATAATTCACCATATATGGCATCGCTTAATTCTGTATTCTTTAACAAACCGTGCAGTTTCTTTTGCTTAAGCTCGGCTTGCAAGGCGGCTTGTACTCGTTGTTGTCCTTTTGCGCAATCTCTCAGATAGTCCGGAAATTTTCCGGTTTTGAGAGAGGCTCCGACTCTGGCAAACACATCGCCTTCTCCTGCCAAACTTTGTGCTCGTTTTAATATTGCACGGACACCGGCTTCATAATTCTGGTATACTTTTGCAGCTTTTATTTTTGCCAAAACTTCTGATAAGCCGGAGATTTCTGCATCTGTCAATTCTGTTTCTGCCATATCAACTTCACCCATTTATTGTTTATATTGTCAATTTAGCACAAAAAAAGTTTTTTGTCTAGTTTTTTTGTTGATTTTTATGCCTTTATTATATCTTATTATATAAAAAAAGGTTGCAAAAGCAACCCTCTTTCCGTTTTCTATAAAATTATTTACGGATATCAAAAACACTAAATTTGTTTTTTAATTCGTCTAGCAAATTTCTATCTAAAAAGAACTGCTCACAATCGGCATCACTCGTTGTCTTATCGCTTTCTATCGGACGATATTTTTGCAGAAAATATTTTTTTACCCCCAAATCCGAAAGCTCTTGACCGATTTCTGCCACATCGGCAATACTTAATATTCTCGGATCGCAAGTCGTGCGGCATTCAAAATCTTTGCCGGATTTCAAAAGCATATTCAAACTTGCCTTAACATCATCCAAGTTAAGGTTAATACCTACTGCTTTTTGATAACGTTTTTCCTCCAACGGAGCCTTGATGTCAAAACCTACCCAATCTACAAGAGGCAGCACTTTTTCAAAATGTTTCGGACGATAACCGCCGGTATGCAAGCCGATTTGAAAACCCATTGCTTTAACTTGTTCAATTGCCTTTTCCAATCCATCTTGAACCAAAGGCTCTCCTCCCGAAAAGACAACGCCGTCCAAAACTTTTTTACGGCTTTCTAAAAATTCAACGAATTTTTCCCAAATAAAATTATCTGACGCATTTATATCTTGTAACACTGCATTATGGCAAAACGGACAACGCCAAGGACAACCTTGCATAAAAACAACAGCGGCTATCTTATCAGGAAAATCGACGGTGCTGAATGTTTCAACACCGCCGATTTTAATAGGATTAACCATTATTCCGACAAAATACTATTCGGCCGCAATATTGGTATAAGTTGCACAACCGCAGCCTTCTACGGCTTTAGCTTCAGTAAAATATTTTCTGGCGTAGAATTCTGATTTTTTACCTTTGTTGAATTCGGAAACCGGACGCAAATAACCCATTACTCTGGTCCAAACTTCGCAAGGTTGTCTTTCTTCATCGCTCAATTTTACGTCATTGATATTTACAATTGTCATCTTTTTTCTCCAATATTTATTATATCACATTGTTAGTATTTATGCAACCTCACTGGAGGTAGCAGCTCTTCTTTTTTCTGCCATTTTTTCTTCATCACAAAGTGGGCAGTATTTATGTTCTCCGGAAATATATCCATGCTTCGGACAAATGGAAAAAGTCGGAGTAATCGTAATGTACGGCAAACGATAGTTGGTCAGCACGCGCTTTACTATATCGCGGCAAACCTTGGCCGAAGATACGCGCTGTCCCATATATAGGTGCAAGACGGTACCGCCGGTATATTTTGATTGTAAATCAGCTTGTAGCTCCAGCGCCTCAAACGGATCATCGGTAAAGCCTACCGGTAATTGCGAAGAGTTGGTATAATATGGATTTTCCGGCGTTCCGGCTTGAATGATGCCGACAAAACGTTTTTTATCTTCTCTTGCAAAACGATATGTCGCACTCTCTGCCGGGGTCGCTTCCAAATTATACATATGTCCGGTTTCTTCTTGTATCTTAACCATTTTGGCTCTGATGTAATCCAAGAACTTTTCGGCAAATGCTATTCCCCATTCATCCGTAATATCATGTTTGCCGTCCGTAAAGTTCAAAATCATCTCATTAATACCATTAACGCCAATGGTCGAAAAGTGGTTGCGCAATGTGCCGAGATAACGTTTGGTATATGGGAACAATCCGTTATCAATCAGGCGTTGGATAAGTTTGCGTTTAATTTCCAATGAAGTACGGGCAATATTCATCAATTCGTCAACACGACCGAACAAACCGGCTTCGTTGCCTTTGTAAACAAAGCCCAAGCGTGCGCAGTTAAACGTTACCACACCGATGGACCCTGTTTGTTCCGCCGAACCAAACAAACCATTCCCTTTAGCCAACAACTCGCGCAAATCAAGTTGCAAACGGCAGCACATTGAACGAATCTGTCCCGGTTTCAAACTCGAATTGATGAAGTTTTGAAAATAAGGTAAACCGTATTTGGCCGTCATTTCAAACAACAATTCGGTATTTTCATCATCCCACGGAAAATCCGGCGTCATGTTGTATGTCGGAATCGGGAAAGTAAACGGACGACCTTTGATATCACCTTTCATCATAACGGTGATATAGGCTTTGTTAATCATATCCATTTCGGGTTTCAAATCACCGTATGTAAACGGTTGCTCAACACCGGCAATCAACGGATGTTTGTCTTTTAAGTCATCCGGACAAACCCAGTCAAAAGTAAAGTTGGTAAACGGTGTTTGCGAACCCCAACGAGAAGGCACGTTCAAATTATAAATCAGTTCCTGAAAAGCCTGTTCTACTTGTGCATAGCTTAAATTGTCGACTCTGACATAAGGCGCAAGATATGTGTCTACCGAGGAAAAAGCCTGAGCTCCGGCCCATTCATTTTGCAGAGTTCCCATAAAGTTAACCATTTGTCCGACAGCCGCAGATAAGTGTTTTGCCGGACCGGCTTCGGCTTTTCCGGGAACACCGTTAAATCCTTCATGAAGTAAATTTTTAAGCGACCAACCGGCGCAATAAGCAGCCAGCATATCCAAATCGTGAATATGAATATCGCCGTTACGGTGAGCCTCGCCGACTTCAGCCGGATATACGTGGCTCAGCCAATAGTTGGCTGTAACTTTACCGGAAACATTCAAAATTAAGCCACCGTTTGAATAACCTTGGTTGGCATTGGCATTAACACGCCAGTCGAGCTTTTCCAGATATTCATTAATTGAGCTCTCAACATCAACCATAACTTTCTTTTCGCCCCGCATGCGTTGATGCTGATCGCGGTATAAAATATAAGCCTTGGCCGTGGTAAAATAGTTGGCCGTAATTAAAACCTGCTCAACCACGTCTTGTATACATTCAATCGTCGGTAACGAGTCGGAAAATTTATGCTCCAAAACTTTGATAACTTGCGCTGTAAGCAAATAACTTTCCTGTTCTCCAAATTCTCCGGTAGATTCACCTGCCTTACGAATCGCATTGTATATTTTATCACTGTCAAAAGGCGCCAGAGTTCCATCTCTTTTTACGACATTTGCAATCTTGGTTTCTGTAGCCTTTGAAACCTTAAATTCTCTTTCGGACATAGTCTTGTTTTTCCTTCCCATGCTGGTGGTTAACTTAAATTTGATATACCATATATAGTATTAATAAAAAGTAAACAATATCTATATCTAGTATTGCACAACTTTTTTGCCTCTTATATCGGTCTATCGGAATCGGTCGAACAATCTGCCTTTGATACTGCAACAAACACCCCCTTTCAGCAAGTCCGATTTTTTGTCAAAATCGTGTTTTTGGGTATTGACATCTGCTATGCTTATATAAAACCGCCAGAAAAGCGCTTTAAAAAATTTTTTTTATCGGTGGATAATTTTGACACTCTACCGACGGTCGTTTTATTTTCCATTTTCAGCTCATTCGGCAAAAAGGTTGTAATCTCGGCAGAAGTATTTTATATTAACCGAAGTTTTTAAATTTAACGGAGATATTATCAAAATGAAATTGCTATATTCAATTGTTGCGGGACTGCTGTTTGGTTGGTGCGGTATGGCTCAGGCACAGACCACCGCCGATATTCAAAAGATTGAAAATTATCTCAATTCGGTCAAAACTCTACAAGCAAGATTTGTGCAAAACGCCAGCAACGGTAATGTTTCCGAGGGGAAAATTTGGATTGAAAAACCTAACAAAATTCGCATGGAATATGGGGCGCCGACCAATGTTTTGATTGTCGGCAACGGTGATTTTATTGTCTACCACGATAAAGACCTCGACCAAGTCAGCAATATTGATTATGAAGATATCCCCGCAAGCCTTATTTTGGGCAATAACATCAAAATTGACGGCAAAAAAATAAAAATCATCGATTTTTATAAGGATTCGGGAACAACCATTGCTACCATGGAGTATGCCGACGGCAATATCGGACCGATTACTTTAGTTTTTAACAACTCTCCGTTTGAGCTCCGTCAATGGAAAATTGTCGATCCGCAAAGTGTTGAAATTACCGTTTCGCTTTACGGGAGCATTCTTGACGAATCATTACCCTCATCCTTGTTCCGTTTCAAAAAACAAAACAGTCCCCTATTAAACAAAAAAGGTCGCTAATGAGTAAAATTTTTTCTTGGAATGCCAATTCCATTCGCATTCGCTTAGGTGAGCTCGAGCGAATCGTTAAAGAACACAATCCTGACATAATTTGCATACAAGAAATCAAGGCTAAAGAAGAGGACTTCCCTTTTGCTGACATCAATACCCTAGGATTTGAACATATTGCCCTCTACGGAATGCCCGGCTACAACGGAGTTGCCATTTTGGCCAAACGACCTTTATCCGATATCAAACGCTACGACTGGGCCGGTAAAGCCGATGCAAGACATATATCCGCCGTCACTGACGATGGAATCGAAATTCATAATATTTATGTTCCCGCCGGCGGAGATATTCCCGACGTCACGCAAAACCCTGCTTTTGCCCGTAAACTCAAATTTATCGAAGAATTAACCGATTTCTTTAGCCGAAATTGTCAACAAAACCAGAATAAACGTTTGCTTGTCTGCGGCGATTTTAACGTCGCACCTCTTGAAAATGATGTCTGGAATCATAAACAGATGCTTAAAATCATTTCCCATACCCCTGCGGAAACAGAGCGTCTGACAAAATGGTATCAAACTTCGGGACTGGTTGATGCCATCCGTCATTTCTACCCCGAATCCGAAAAAGTATTTTCGTGGTGGAGTTATCGCAATCCCAACTGGCAAACCAACAATAAAGGACGAAGGCTCGACCATATTTGGGTCAGTAAGCCTCTCAGCCGAGAACTCAAAAAGGCTTTTGTCTTAAAAGATTGCCGTGCTTTGGAAAAACCATCCGATCACGTGCCCGTCGGTATTGAAATATAAATTAAAATCGGCGATTATTCCGCCGATTTTAATTTATAACCGTTTTCTTCGGTAACGATGATTTGTTTATCCTGCTCTATCTTTTGCCGCAACCGGTAGATATGTGTTTCTACCGTATGCGTCGTAGCTTCGGGATTATAACCCCAAACTTCGGTCAACAACTCCGATTTTGAAACTATTTTGTCACCGCTTTTATAGAGATATTTCAAAATTGCAGCCTCTCTCTCAGTCAATTTAACAGACGGATATGGCTCGTCATAATGAACCTCTTTGGTCTGCATGTCTAACACACAACCGTTCAAAAACAATTCTTTACCACTGACTTGAGCGGCATTGATTGCCGTATGCAAAGAATCTATAAATTTTTGCAACCGAAATGGCTTACGAACAATATGCAGTTCTTCATTTTCGGGTAATTCGCTTTCTCCTGACCATAGCAAAAATATTGGCGTTTGTACCAATCTTTGGCTCAGTTTTTGGACTTCATCAATATCATCGTCAACGACTGCAGCCTCAAAAACAACATCATCTTCAAAACTTGTCCGCACTTCCCAATCCGGATGACGTTGCAATTGCTGTTGCAAATCTTGCAAAAAATCAGAATTGTGAGATATAAGCAGGATTTTTGCCATTGTTCCCTCTAAAATTTAAGTGCAACACCGCCTATAAAAGCATAGCCCTGATTGCTTTCGGCTTTGGTCGGACCGTCATAGTCGCCATGGGCAACGGCCGTTTGTATTTCAACATATTGATTGAGCTGATAACGCCCTGACAATTGGATAATTTTGTCTTCATAGCTACGGTCATCGGCTTTGGAATAGAAGTAAGTCAAAGAACTCTTGAACGGTCCAAATTCGTATCCCAAACCGATATTATAGGCCCAAGCGTCGCGAAAACCGTCAAATTCTTCGGGACGTTTGTATCCGGTTTGATTCATATCGGCAAATTTGTGATTTACAAAAGTCTTGCGCACGCCGCCGCCCAAAGTCCAACCTTTATAATAAACACTTAAACCGACAGAAATTTCATCATCGATATCGGTAAAATGTGCCAAACCGAGTGAACCGGACAAACTGACATTTCCCAATTCCCGATTATGATAAACCGAAGCAATATAACCTGCTTTATCCCGATAGGTCGCCTGTGAACTGATTAAGCCGTCACGACTGAAACTTTCGGGGACATAAGTTACACCAAACATTGTACCGTCAAACTCGGGACTGATATAAGTGATTTTCGGCGCGGTACCGTCGGTGTTGATTTCGGTAGAATTTAGGGTACGGTAAGCCGTGCCGCGATGATTACGCTGCCAATGGGGATTGGCAACAAAGTTGACGATATCGCTTTGGTTAACACCCAGTACACCGGCATCAGGCGCACCTACTCCCAACTGATAAGCGGCATTGTAACTTTGTCCGCCGATAAAACGGCCGAACGGAGCATCTAAAATTAAATAGACTTGCTCTCCCCAAGAACCGTGATTATAGTCTTTTAACTCTTGGTCTATACCGTAAGCCAAATCAAGATAAGCTCCCAACTGATAATTTTCGTTAAAGCTGTATTGAGCCATCAAGTTAGCCGAAAATCTGGTCGGTAGATGATAGCGTGACTGATGGTATGAATAACGAGAATCGGGGTGAGAATAACCGAATAAGCTCTGCGCTTTGCCCATCGCTTCAAATGTCCACTCACCTGCCTGAACCGAAGGAATTAAAGAAAGTGCCGCAAATGCACCAAATAATGTTTGTTTTATCATAAATGTCCTCTTGTACTAGTTAATGAAGGCTAGTTTAAAAGTAAAATTTACGCTGTCAACAAATTATTTTCTGGACAAATTTTTTTTATTCGTCTATCATTATATTACAAACCAATTAAATTATATATATTATGTGCAAGAGAGAAAAATTGGACCTTTTGGAGGACCAAATTAGGGAAGAGTACTCATCAATGACTTATCTTGAGATAATTGATGAAATTGATCGTCTGAACAAGGAAGAAGCTACAGAAGAAAACAAGCTTCGTCTCTCAATTCTGGCTGAAATAGCAAAAGATTGTGAGATGGATGAAGATCGAATGTACGACTAAGTTCCTCTCTCAAATAAAAAAAGCTTTTGCGGTGTACCCCACCTCAAAAGCTTTTTTATTTTTTTTGGTGGAAACAATCTGATTTTCGTTTATATATAAAAGTGAGCTGAATTTTAATTTTGTTTAGTGAGGAAAAATAATGAAAAAATTATGCGCTTTTGTTTTGGGATTGATGTTGGCTGCCTGCTCTAAAAATCCTGCCGAACAAATCAAAGGTAACGACTATGTTTTAATTGACGCTCCCGAAGGAATGGAAATTTCTATCGGTTTTGACAGCGAGGCTCCCAAATTTTACGGTCAGGCCGTTAATCGCTATTTCGGTAATTATGAAATTGACGGGAACAAAATCAAATTTTCGGCTATCGGCTCAACCATGATGGCCGCCCCCGAACCGATGATGAAAGCCGAAACCGAATATTTTCAAAACATCGGCAAGATTGAAAACATCAAACTCGAAGGCAATAAATTGATTTTGAGCGGTGATGATACCACACTTGAATTTGAACAAGTTGACCAAGAATAAAATTTGATAAGGGAGATATATATTTATCTCTCTTATTTTTTTGCCCATAAAAAATCCCCTTTCAATAAAGGGGATTTTTTGTATTTACCGTCAAATATTATTTAGCAGCGGCTTTTTTCTTTTTAGCCGGCTTGGCTTCTGCTTTTTCATCTTCGTCAAAAGAATACAATTCTTCTACCGAAACGATTTTTTCTTCTACTTTGGCCTTACCCAAAACAAAATCAATAATTTTTTCTTCAAATACCGGAGCTTTCAGAGCTTCTACGGCTTTAGCATTTTTCAGATAGAAATCAAATACGGTTTTTTCTTGTCCGGGATATTTCTTGGCCTCGTTCATAATGGCTTTGTTCAAGTCATCGGCGGTAACCGTAACTTTTGCTTCGGCTCCGACTTCGGATAACAACAAGCCCAATTTGACACGACGGGAAGCGATTTGTTTATATTCATTCATCAAATCTTCTTCAGGTGTATTTTTTTCGTGTTCATCAAGTTGATTCAACTCTTTGGCACGTTTATACTGAGCTTCGATGGCTTTGAATTCTTCATCAACCATACTTTGCGGAACTTCAAAGCTATATGCTTCATCCAGTCTATCAAGCAGGGAACGTTTTAATTTCATACGGGAAGCATTTTCATAATCGGCCTTAATACGATTTTTAATCTTTTCTTTCAAAGAATCCAAACTTTCTTCACCGATTGATTTAGCAAATTCATCATTAATTTCGATAGCCTTAGGCTGACGAATTTCCTTGACTTCTACAGCAAAGACGGCATCTTTACCGGCCAAATCTTTAGCGTGGTAGTTGTCGGGGAATTTAACCTTAACATCAATCTTATCACCGACCTTGGCACCAATCAATTGATCTTCAAATCCGGGGATAAAAGTATTGGAACCGAGTTCAAGCGGATATTCGTTTCCTTTGCCGCCCTTAAATTCTACGCCATCAATGGAACCGCAGAAATCGATAACCAAAGTTTCGCCTTTTTCGGCTTTGTGGTCTGCATCTTCAACTTTTGTTGTTTCACGACGAGAGCTGACAATGTAATTTAATGCTTTTTCAACTTCTTCGGCCGGAACTTCTGCCATCAATTTTTCAACTTTTACATCGGAAAAATCACCGATTTTGATTTCAGGCAAAATCTCTGCTTCCAATTCAAACTCAATATCCTTGCCTTCATCAAATTTAGTGATGTTAATTTTAGGTTGCATGGCTAATTTCAAATTATTGTCTTTAACAATTTTATCGGCACTTTCACGTACAATCTCATCCAAAGCCTCACCCATAACCGAAGTGCGATATTTTTGTTTCAACATTTCTTTGGGAGCTTTGCCCGGACGGAATCCAGGAAGTTTAACGTTTTTAGCAACTTGATCTAATTTCTTTTCTACTTTTGATTCAAAATCTTTATTCTCAATGACAACCTGATATTTTTTATTCAGGCCTTCTGCTTTTTGTTCTGTAACCTTCATTTTCTTCTCTGTTATAAATGTTGAAACCAAAATCTGGTGCGGGCGAAGGGACTTGAACCCCCACGACTTGCGTCATCAGAACCTAAATCTGACGTGTCTGCCAATTTCACCACGCCCGCACACTTTAATTCCACAAAATACTACTCAATTTATTTTATAAATCAAGTCCAAAATACGATTAGCTCCCCAAAACCGCACTACTCTCCTCTTGCAAAATAACAATTAATATGTATTATGCCGCATAAATGATATAAATTTTAAAGTATGATAAAATGACAAATACAAGTAATACAAACCCAAGAAAAACTTTTGCGATTATTTCGCACCCTGATGCCGGTAAAACGACCTTGACCGAAAAATTACTTTTGTTCGGCGGTGCCATTCAACAGGCCGGCGCGGTTAAAGCCAGAGGTGAAAACAGACGCGCTCACTCCGACTGGATGAAAGTGGAACAGGAACGCGGTATTTCGGTTGCCTCATCAGTGATGACTTTTGACTATAAAGATATTACCTTCAATCTTCTTGATACCCCGGGACACGAAGACTTTTCGGAAGACACTTACCGCGTGCTGACAGCCGTGGATTCTGCCGTGATGGTTATCGACTCTGCCAAAGGTATTGAAAGCCAGACCAAGAAACTTTTTGAAGTTTGCCGTTTGCGTAATGTGCCGATTATTACTTTTGTCAATAAACTTGACCGCGAAGGTCGCGATCCGTTCGAGCTTTTGGATGATATTGAGAAAACTTTGGCACTGGACGTAACCCCCGCAAGTTGGCCTATCGGTATGGGCAAAGACTTTTTGGGTTGCTACGACCTTATCGGTGACCAATTAATTTTGATGAACAAAACCGGTGATAAATCGCAAAAAAATGCAACCATAGAAACTTGCAAAGGACTACACGACGAAAAACTTGATCGCTTACTGCCGGCTTATGCCGTCGCCAAATTGCGCGAAGACATAGAAATGGTGCGTGAGCTGTGCCCAGCTTTTGATAAAGAACTTTATTTGGCCGGTGCACTCACTCCTGTCTTTTTCGGAAGTGCCATCAACAACTTCGGCGTTCAAGAAATTTTGGAAGGCTTGCATTCCATGGCACCTTATCCCCGACCGCAGCCAACTGCCGAACGTGAAGTTTTGCCAAGTGAAAACAAAGTAACCGGATTTATTTTCAAAATTCAGGCCAATATGGATCCCAAGCACCGCGACCGAATCGCTTTTATGCGCATTTGTTCCGGTCACTTCAAACGCGGCATGAGTTTATTCCAAGTCAGAACCGGAAAACAGCTTAAAGTTGCCACTCCGGTTATGTTTTTGGCACAAGAACGCGAACTCGCCGAAGATGCTTTTCCGGGAGATATTATCGGTATTCCCAACCACGGACAACTTCGAATCGGCGACTGTCTGACCGAAGGGGAAAAACTGCATTTTACGGGAATCCCGAGTTTTGCACCGGAACTGCTCAAAAGCGTGCGTGCGCTTGATCCGCTCAAATCAAAACATCTCGGCAATGCCTTGCAGCAAATTGCCGAAGAAGGCGGCGCCAGTGTTTTCAAACCGCTTATCGGTGCCGAATGGATTGTCGGTGTGGTCGGTGCTTTGCAATTTGAAGTTATGGCTGACCGTATTCGTACCGAATTCGGTATTCCCGTGGCTTTTGAACCGACACAATATTTTACCGCACGCTGGTTGGAAGCCAAAAATCCGGATGATTTGAAAAAATTTGCTGATGCCAACCGTGCTTCAATGGCAACGGACCATGACGGCGCAGAGGTCTTTTTAGCCCGCAATGCTTGGCATTTAAACAAAGCCAAAGAAGATTTTCCGAATGTTGTTCTTAAAAAAACCAGAGAACAAATTTTTTAAGAAAAATTTATAAAGACTAAATGTGGAATATCTTGGACTAAATTCAGACTTTTACGTTCTAAGATTCTTGGTATGAATAAGCATTCTTCGGTAAAAACGGAAAATTAAATCAGCCGCAAACTTTACGGTTTGACCACACTCGTTGGTACGAAAACTGATTATTTGACGTCTTTGTATTTAGCA
>CALXPO010000020.1 GCA_944390315.1 uncultured Alphaproteobacteria bacterium | reverse complement strand
ATATGTATAAAAAAGTAAATAAAGGTTCGAACTCCCTCGGGAGTTCATCTTGGCAACTAGCCTCTGCCGTCGCTTTAGGGCTCGGCAATCGGCAAGTGCCTGCGGTCACTTGTTTGTTAAGGACTTTGGCGTTTAGCTACGGCTAAACTTAAAGTCCGACCAAACTTAAAGTCCGTTATACGGCTTAACAATTATCAGGTCGTTTTGCTTTTCTGCGTACAATAAGTTTTTCTGATGCCTTAGCATATGCCATAAATTTCGTTATATTAAAAATAGACATTTTGACAAAAATATGATATTTATATCAATATATATTGTAATTGCGGGAAATAACAATGAATAAGTTCGAGGCATTATCACAATTATCAGCAATTTCTGAAGATCATGAAAAACAATTTAATGATTTTATAAAAGAATTAAAAATTATGGATCAAATTTTAGACGAATATCCCGAGTATGCAGGATATATTTTGTCATTGAGTGCCGAATTATCAGCCAATAAAGGTTTTAATCTGGATATTGAACCAACTTTATGCCAATTGTATGCCAAAGCAGCAAATCATTGCTCAGATGAAGAAGTATTAAATATTTTTAAGTATACTCTTAAGAAAAACAGTCGCTTTGCGTTTAATGCCATGAAGCAAATTTTGCCTCAAAAGCCAAATCTGGCAAAAAATTGTTTTGATTTGATGCTGGGAAAAGTACAAAATTTAGATGCAAATGAGCTTTATCGCGCAAATTCCGGATTATTAGCGGCAATCGTGCATTCTCCGGAAAACGAAATTCCTCAGATGATAAATAATGTATTTTCATCTGAAAATCACGGATTAAAGAAAATTTTTTATGCAAGCCTTTCAGAAATATACAAGAAACATCCATCTCTTGAAAAAGATATATTGCAACATTTAATTGCTCACAGAGATTCATTGTCAAATAATGATATTGTCTACTTTGATAATATAGGGAATATGGCTTTATGCAATCCAGATTTTCATAAAACAGCGCTAAAACTGATAGGTCAAAAAATTCAAAATAAAAATCTATCACCCGATGCCTTAGGCAAGTCTTTTAAGGCAATAGAAAATATTTTAACCACAGGAGACGGAAAAGATAAAGCGAGCTGCATGCATCTGCTTAAGATAGGTCTTAAACATCCTTTAATCCAAAGAAGAGACCAAATCAGAGCTTATAAACTTCTAGGCGATGTTGAAAAACTCAAAAGTTTGGTAACTGTTTTTAGTCGTGGAGAGAAAACGGAAGATAATACTTTTGGTATGAATAAAGTTCAAAATGATGTAATTAATAACCCTTGTGTTTTGGTGCTTGGCGGAGATGGCACTCGAACAGAAAAATTATTAAATGGCTATTTAAGTAATATATATCGCCTATTAAAAGAAAATAATCTTCATGAAAAGGTTGGGGTTTATGGAGTAGTTTACGATTTTGGTGAATATATGAATGTTAACATGGCCCGTACGTATCAGATGGAAAAATACGGAAGGAATGTTCATCTTAAGAAAGAAATTCCGCAAGATACCATTGACCCCAAATATATAACCGAAATTTTTAATAAGTTCATATTAGGCAGAATATCAGCCGATAACGGTCAAACAAAAATAGAAGCAGAGCAGGCCGCCGAAAATATTCGCCAGTTAAATATTGTTGCTCATTGCCACGGTGCATATACAGCCTTAAAATTAGAAGAAATGATGCAGAAGAAAATGGTTGAATTGGGTTATTCAAAGAGTGAGATGGCCTATATTCAAAAACAATTATTAATTCTTGCCCAATCTCCTTATTGCCCGCTTGGTCAGTCAAAATCAACTTTTATATCATACGCCGTTGTCGCAGATGACGAAGTCTGTCATTATAATAATTTTGAGAATTCTATAAGAAAATTGAATGAAAAAAAAGCGATTCCATTAAGTTATTTTCCCGATAGACAAGGAAATATTTTCTTGGTAAGCAGTATGGGACCAAAATGTGAGCAACATAATTTTTGGGGATACAGTCCCAGTGAAGACATGAGTAAGGAAGGTAAGTCTTTGGTTTTAATGGCAGCCAAGATTTTAGTTAACGGAGTTAAAAATTCCTTGAAACCCGGAGGACGTTTAACCGAGGTTGAAAATCTGTTGGTTGAGAATGAGACAGAAAAAAGTATTTTTGCAAAAATCAGCGAAAACGGCCAAAAAATCTATAAAGCAATAATAGCAGATACCATAGCGCGTAAAAAGCTGAGAGCTGAAAAAAATCAAAGATTATAGAGGAATATATTTATATTCATCGTAGGTCTTTTGCAATTGTTCAAAATCGCAATCTTCTTTCAATTTGAGGACGACTAAAGTATCTGCAACTTCTTGAACATTCATAAATTTTTCAACAATATGATAATATTCTCGGATTGTATAATCATGTATCAGAATGTCCGCCTTAGGATAGTGCAGGGCAGAAGCTAAAGCGCAAGCTACCCTAAAACGTCCGTCCACAAAGATAGTATTAAATTCATTATTTTTGAGCTTATCAAAAATGTTGTATGAATAATCGGGGTAATTTTCCTTCAGTGCGTCATCCACAGGATAACCCCATTGTTTTGTTTTGCCTATATTTATAATATGAAAATGAACTTTTTCGTTGGTTTCGGCATGTTGAATAACTTTCCATGAGCGAATATAATCGACCCAATTTTGATCAGATTCAACTGAAAAAATTTCACTTTTTGAATTAAGCAGGGCTAAAAAGGTTGAGCCTCCGGAGCCAAATTCAAGATATTTTGGAGAATTATTGATATGTTTGATTAAGACCGTACGTTCATTTTCTGTCAGAATGATAGGAAATTTAATCGGCATATTTTTATAAAAATCGGTTTGCCAATTTTTTAAAAAAGTGATTTCTTGGTTTAGAGGTTTTATATCACTAACAATCTGTGTAATTCTTTGATTAAGTTGTGTAATTTCGCCTTGAAGTTTGTTGGTGTGTTCATTTATGGTTTGTGAGAAAGTTTGTGATAAAGACTGTTTATTTTCGGCAACGGTTGCCGAAATTTTATTTATTTTATCAGATAGCTGATTAATTTCTGAAGACATGTTATTTATCTGAGAAAATATTACTTCAATTTTCTGTCTGTTTTCTTTTGATAATTTTGATTTCTTTGTATATGAAAACAATTTTATCTTTCCAAGATATATATATCTTTTATATCCTTTTTTTTCTTTTCTGAAGATCATGTTCACCAACGTCAAAAAGTCTAATACATAAATATCATAATAAAGATGATTATAAAAAATCAACAAGTTAGATGTCAAGAAAAGATATAAAAACAAATTATTATTGCCATAAAGGAATATGGAGATACTCAGAAGCAGGGTGTGGGGAAAAAGGCAAAAATAAAACCCCAAGGGATATAAGAAATTCCCTAGGGGTCTGAAATGGTGCTCGGGGACGGGATCGAACCGCCGACACGAGGATTTTCAGTCCTCTGCTCTACCGACTGAGCTACCCGAGCTTAAGCTGACGAGAAGTCTTATAATGTATATTTTTATTCTTGTCCAGCATATTTTTAAATTTTTTTTATTTTTTAAAATTCTTGTGCGTATGAGGCATATCTATTTTATGCCGTATAAATACGTATTGACTACTTTTTTAACCGTTTAATTACTATTTATGTATAATACTTAACCACGGTTTTATTTTTATGGATGGAGAAAAAAATATGAAGCAGGAAAAAAGTGTTGCCGAAGCTCCGAAAATCGTGGCGGATACCAAAGCATTGGATGAGCTTATTGTGCGGGTAAAACGTGCGCAAAAAGAGTACGCAACTTTTTCTCAAGAGAAAGTAAATGAAATATTTAAAGCGGCGGCAACTGCCGCAGATAAAGCCCGTATTCCTCTTGCCAAAATGGCAGTTGAAGATACCGGAATGGGCGTAGTTGAAGACAAAATTATCAAGAATCATTTTGCTTCCGAATATATCTATAACAAATACAAAAATGAAAAAACTTGCGGTGTTATCAAAACAGATAAAACCAATGGTACAAAAATAGTTGCAGAACCGCTTGGTGTCATTGCCGGTATTATTCCGACTACCAATCCGACCTCAACAGCCATTTTTAAGGCTTTGATTTGTCTAAAAACCAGAAATGCCATTATCTTTTCACCACACCCGAGAGCAAAAAAATCAACCATTGCCGCCGCAAAGTTGGTTCGTGATGCCGCTGTGGCTGCCGGTGCGCCGAAAGATATTATTGCTTGGGTCGATGAACCGACAATAGAATTGACTGATATGTTGATGACGCATCCGCTTATCGATTCTATTTTGGCAACCGGTGGTCCGGGAATGGTCAAAGCTGCATATTCCAGCGGAAAACCGGCTTTGGGCGTTGGCGCCGGAAATACGCCTGCCATTATTGACGAAACGGCAGATATTGAAATGGCTGTTTCGTATATTTTAATGTCAAAAACATTTGATAACGGTATGATTTGTGCCTCAGAACAATCTGTTATTGCGGTAAAAGATGTCTATGAAGATGTAAAAAAAGAATTTCAATTTCGCGGCGCTTATCTCTTGAATAAGGAAGAAAGAGATAAATTAAGCAAAATCATTTTAACGGAAAAAATGACGGTTAATCCGGCAATTGTCGGACAGAGTGCTGCAACAATTGCAAAATTAGCCGGTTTTGAAGTTCCGCCTCATGCAAAAATTTTGCTCAGTGAAGAGACATCAACCGAACGTGACAATCCTTTCGCTCATGAAAAACTTTCTCCGATTCTGGCTTTCTATAAAGCAGATAATTTTGAACAAGCTACTGATATGGCTTTGGAGCTGGTTAATTTGGGCGGAGTCGGTCATACTTCCGCTCTCTATACCGACAGCCGTACGCAAGACAGAATCAATTATTTTGCAACGAAACTTCCAACCGGACGTTTACTGATAAATTCTCCTTCATCTCAAGGCGGTATCGGTGATTTGTTTAATTTTAAACTAGATCCATCTCTGACTTTGGGTTGCGGTTCTTGGGGCGGTAACTCTGTCAGCGAAAACTTGGGTGTCAAACATTTGTTGAATTATAAGACCGTTGCCGAAAGGAGAGAAAATATGCTGTGGTTTAGAGTTCCCCCGAAAATCTATTTCAAACGCGGTGCGGTTGACCAAGCCTTGCGCGAATTGGAAGGTAAAAAAAGAGCTTTCATTGTAACCGATCGTTTTTTGTTCGATTCCGGTACGGTAAATAATGTTACCAGAGTATTGGAAGATATGGGAATTGACTATCAGATCTTTTTCGATGTCAAACCTGATCCGACGCTCTCGACAATTGATGAAGCCTTAACAATGGTCCGTCCGTATCAACCGGATGTGTTTATTGCCTTGGGCGGTGGCTCTCCGATGGATGCCGCAAAAATTATTTGGCTGATGTATGAACATCCTGAAGTAAACTTTGAAGATATTTCCATGCGTTTTATGGATATCAGAAAACGTATTTGTGCTATTCCGGAATTAGGCAAAAAAGCAATGATGGTTGCCATTCCGACAACGTCGGGTACTGGTTCCGAAGTTACGCCTTTCGCTATCATTACCGATGATAAAACTCATGTCAAATACGCTATTGCCGATTATGCCTTGACGCCGAATATGGCTATTGTCGATGCCAATTTTGTTGACAATATGCCTAAAGGTCTGACAGCGGCTTCCGGTTTTGATGCTTTGGTTCACGCGGTTGAAGCCTATGTTTCGGTTATGGCAACCAACTTTACCAATTCGGCGGCTTTGGAAGCAATCAAACAAGTCTTTCGCTATTTGCCCAGAGCTTACCAAAACGGTGCATCAGACCCGATTGCCAGAGAAAAAATCCATCATGCGGCGACCATTGCAGGTATGGCATTTGCAAACTCTTTCTTGGGTTTGTGCCACTCTATGGCTCACAAATTAGGTGGCGCTTTCAATATTCCGCATGGTATCGCCAATGCCCTGTTATTTAATCAGGTTATTCGCTACAACGCTACGGATTGCCCACGTAAACAGGCTATTTTCCCGCAATATAAATTCCCTGACAGTAAAAAACGTTATGGCCAGATTGCCGGTAATTTGAAACTCGGCGGCAAAAACGACGATGAAAAATTGGAAAATCTGTTGGCCGCTATTTCCAAGCTCAAAGATGATATCGAAATTCCGCACTCGATAAAAGAGTGGGGCATAAAAGAAGAAGATTTTTATGCGCAACTTGATGATATTGTCGAAAAGGCTTTTGATGACCAATGTACGGGTGCAAACCCTGTATATCCGCTGATGGAAGATATCCGTCGAATTTATATTGCTGCCTATAACGGTGAAGATTATAAGCCGGAATAGCAGTTCAAAAATCAAAAATTCCCTGTCGTTCCGGACGGCAGGGAATTTTGATATTCCGGACGGCAGGGAATTTTGATATATAAAAAGAGAATATTATTTTAATTCGGCAAATCGTTCTTTAAAATAATTAAGAACTGCTCGTACACAGTCTCGGTCTTTTATATGAGGATAACTGAATAAAAAAAGTTCGAGCGAAGATTGCCACTTAAAATTATCTAAACAAATCATACCTTTTTCTGCCAGACATACGGGCATCATACAAATACCGACATCATGACGGACGGCATCGGTAATTGCTCCGCAAGAATTTGAAAAATAACAGACATTACTAGCCTGTTTGAATACTTTTTGACATTCTAAATCATCATAAACGGGAGCAACGCCGCAAACGATGCGATGATTTTTTATCAAATCGTCAATTGACGTCGGATAACCGTATTTTTGCAGATATTTTTCTCCGGCAAAAGGTTTACAGACGATTTTTTTAGAGCAGAGAATAACAGCTTCTTTATCTTCGGGTTTTGAATAAGAAATGCCGATATCAACATTATGAGTTTTGAATTTTGGTTGTTCCTGCAAAATTACGCTTTGAATTTTTATATCGGGAAAGCGACAGAAAAAGTTATCAATATTATAAAAGGCCAAAGTAGAACTGATTGCGGTATCAATTCCGATTTTGACGGTATTATCTTGTTTGCTGCTGTTGTAGATTTTGAGTAACAAAGAATTCATTTGTTGAATATTTTGCAAAATATTTAAGCCGTTTGCCGTCAATACGCAACCTTTTTCGGAGCTTTCGACGAGTTTTAATCCAAGCTCTGCTTCCAAATTTGAAATATATTTATTAAGGGTATCAACGGAAGCTCCTATTTTTTCGGCAGCTTTTCTTTTACTTTTGCACTCATTGATAACCGAGAGCATGAAAAGGCTTTCTATATTTTGAATATCTTTACGTGTCATCATTTTTATATACTATTAAAAAGTGTTTAGTAATATATAAAACACTTTTTAATAGTAATCAACAAAAATATGAGCAAATAAACACTTAAAAGTTGTAAAATATAGAAACAGGATTAAATCAAAGGAATAAAATTAATGAAGAACAGAAACCGCAAGCTCAATATCCGATTCTGCTCGTTCTCTGTCTTGCTTGTCACACTGAAGATTGGTAAATGCCGTTGCCCTGTCAATGGGACCATCTTCTGCTGTATTGTACGTACAATAGTCGGGAATAAGACCGATTTTATCAATTTTTTGTCCTGACGGTGTATAAAAATAAGCCGTTGTTAAGGCCAGCTTTCCACCGTTTTCAAAGCTATACATTTCTTGAATGCTGCCTTTGCCGAAACTGTTGGTTCCGATGAGTTTGGCTTGTATTTGTTCAAGCAAAGCGGCAGCAACCACTTCTGCCGAAGAAGCCGTGTTTCCGTCAATTAAGGTAACGACCGGAACATTTACATAACCGGTTTCATCGGCATTATAGTATTTGACCGAATTTTCATCTCTTCCTTTAACCGAAGTAATAATGCCGCCGTCAATAAAAAGATTGGCGACGTCTATTGCGGCTGTCAAAAGTCCGCCTCTGTTTCCGCGCAAGTCAACTATGATACCTTTGGCCTCGGGATAATCTTTAAGAGTGGTTAAGACATTTTGTTTGGTTGAAGGGGTAAAAACGGCAATTTTGATATATAACACATCGTCAATCATTCGGCGGGCAAAAGGAAGTTTGGTATGAGGCAATTCATCATCGATTATTTCCAGTTCGGAATAATAACGCGATTTGTCATCAAGACTTTTTGCCGTTGCCGCCATAAATTTTTCAATTAATTCAAAATCACGTTCCGAAGCCTGCGGTGAAATTTCAATAGCTTTGTGTATAGCTTGTAGACCAATGTTAACCCAAGCGGCAATATCATTATTATTTTCGGGTTTTTTCCACAAATCTGCCTGTTGACGTTTGTAATAAAGATAGACCATTTCTTTACCGTTGGCAAAAAGCAAATCTTTATCAACTTCCGTAAGAGCGCTTAATCCTTCAACGGTAAGTTTTTCGGCACTGACGGGTTCGGCATGTTTTTCACAGATTGTATTATAAAAAGCAGTCAGCAAGGATAAGTCATCTGCTTTGACGGACAATGACCAAAATAAAGAAATGACAACTAACAGTATTTTTTTCATTTTTTGGCAGACTTTCTTTTTTTATCTTTGAGCTTTTTATTTTTTTTCTTATCTTTTGATTTGTTTTTGGACAAGTGAGAAAACACCGTAGTTTTATCCGGTAAATAGTGAAAAGTCAACCCGCCGCTGGTGGGAGCGGCTTCTGCGAGAACGGCATTGATGGTTTGCCCCAGGCGGAATTTCAATTTGGTATCGACGCCGCGCAGGCAACTTCCGGCATCAAGTAATTGATAATAATCATCGGGCAGGGTACGCATGGGGATTAAGCCTTCTGCGCCGAGGCTTTCGATTCTGACAAAAATTCCGGCATTGGTCAAGCCGCTGATTTTGACTTCAAATTCGGTTCCGGCCAGCGGTTGCAAATAAGAAGAAATATAGCGAGCGGTGATATCTCTTTCGGCTGCGGCGGCATTACGTTCGGTTTGGCAGAGATGTTCGGCAGTTTCGGCGAAAGCGCGTTCGGAAGGCATTTCTTCGAGAGTGGATGAAAGTCGGCAAGCATTAATAAGCGCGCGGTGAATTAACAAATCGGCATAACGACGAATGGGAGAGGTGAAGTGGACATACTCTTTTAAGCCCAAGCCGAAGTGCCCGATATTGTTTGGACTGTATTGAGCCTGGCATTGCAGTCTCAGAATAAGTTCATCGATACCCAATCCATAATTTTTTTGTTTGCACAGCTCCAGAATATGATTAAAGTGTTGTGGTTTGAGAGCTTTATAATCCGGAAGTTTTAGTTTAAGATTAGCCAGTAACGGTTTGATTTCTTTTAATTTATCTTCCGGAGGGGTGTCGTGAACTCGAAACATGGTCAGAGCTTTGGCCTTAAGCAGGCATCTGGCGGCGGCAACATTGGCGGCAATCATAAATTCTTCAATAATCTTGTTGCTTGTTAAGGATTGTTGCTTTTCAATGGCGGCAACATTGCCAAATTTATCAAAGCGAATTTTGACTTCGGTGGTTTCAATTTCCAAGGCTCCGCGTTTTTTACGGGCTTTGTCTAAAGCAAAATAGGCCTCATAAAGAGGTTGAATAACTTTGGTAAAAAGTTTTTTGGTGGTGGCGTCAAATTCACCGCCGATGGCTCTTTCAACTTGTCGATAGGTCAATCGGGCGGCAGACTTAATGACGGCACGTTCAAAATGCCAATCAATCAAATTTCCGTTTAGGTCGATATCCATCAAACAAACAAGGGCAAGGCGTTTTTGTTCGGGATTAAGCGAGCATAGTTCGTTGCTCAAAATTTCGGGCAACATCGGAATAACCGTTTGCGGCAGATAAACGGAGTTTCCGCGTAAAGCGGCTTCACGGTCGAGCGCACTGTGAGGACGGACATAATAAGCCACATCGGCAATGGCGACTGCCAAATGAAAACCTTTATCAAAACGAGTGGCATAAACGGCATCGTCAAAATCTTTTGAATCGTCGCCGTCAATGGTGACAAAAGGCAAATGGGTGAGGTTGGCACGCCCTTTGGTTGAAAACTCGGGTAAATTTTGACATTCTTTCAGGATATCGGCATCAAAAATATGGGGCAATTTGTATTTTTGACTGATTAAAATTTCGCTTAATTTGTTCATATTAAACGGACCGTAATTTTTAATCAGTTTGGCATGTGGTGTCCGTCGGTCGGCATTTGCTTCAATTTCGACCAAATCTCCGTTTTTTAAAGTTTTATTTTCATCCAAAAGATAAGGTTTTGCGCCGCGTTCGCTAGGAGCAACCCAACATTGATGATTTTGGCGTTCTACGATGCCGAAAATACTGTCGGGAGAATAAGTCGATGTATTTTGCCCGATACGTGAAACCGGTTTGACGTAGCAACCGTTGGTCGTTTTTTTGAATTTTCCTAAAAATTCGTCACCGACGGCTAGAGCCGGTATGAGGCGATTATGCCAAAGAGCAAAAATTTGATTTTGATAGGTGCCGTTTTGGGCAATTGCCAACAAATCTCCGTTTGCGTCTTCTTCGGCAACTTTGAACAAAACGTAAGGCAGGGGCGTTTTTTCTTTGTTTTTAAGCATTATTCAAACTCCGCCGACAGTGCCGTGTGATCGGAAGGTTTGGCTGATGTTCGCGGACTTTTGTCGACCGTACAGCTTATGAGTCTGTCAACGGCGGGAGCATTGGCAAACAGATAGTCTATTCTCATTCCAAAATCGGCAGCCAAGGCATTGCCGCCGTAATCCCAATAAGTATAGCCGTTTTCTTTAGGGTGCAAAACACGAAATACATCATAAAAACCACTATATTCAAGCATTTTAAGTTTTTGTCGAACTTCGGGCAAAAATAAAGCATTGTTCAAAAAAGGCTTGGTGTCGTACACGTCATCTGGGGTTAAAATGACATTAAAATCTCCGCCCAAAATGACCGGTAAATCCGATTTTTGCAGTTCTTTGGCATATTTGAGTAAGGCATCCATCCAGTTAAGTTTATATATGTATTTGCTTTTGTCGGTGCTGTCATTATACGGCGGATTGCCGTTTGGCAGATAAATCGAGGCCACTTGCCAAATTTGTTTTTCGATTTCGATTTGTGCTTCCAAATAACGGGCATTTTCGTCTTCAAAATCCGGCAAGCCTTCACGAATGATTTTTATCGGTTTTTTACTTAAAACGGCAACGCCGTTATAACTTTTTTGTCCCAAAATACGCGCCTCATATCCTGCGGCTTTGATTTCAAAAAAAGGAAATGAATTGTATTCGCATTTTATCTCTTGGAGTAGGACAATATCGGGATTGCTTTGACCGAGCCAAAGAGTCAGATTTTCAATTCTGGCATTGACGGAGTTGAGATTATATGTGGCGATTTTCATAAATTTATACCTTTACTATTTAATCTTTTATAATGTATATTACTTTTGAGTCGAATAAAAGATAAAAATGTTCATAAGGGCATTAAACATGGGAGATATAATATGTTAAACGGTTTTCCGGACAATTTCAGAATGGGCGATGACGAAGACGTCTTAAATGAATTTCGTCAAAAACAGGCAAACTTTGATTTAGAGGAAAAACGAAACGAAATCAACAATTCCCGCAGCCTTTTTATCGGTGCTTTGGCCGGTCTGGCAATGGCCGCGATTGTCGGTTGGTTTGTTTTGGCGCCGCAATATCAAAGTCCCGAAACGGAAGAAGTCCCGATTATCCGCCGCCCGCAGGAAGAAGTTAAAGTGCCGCCGGTTGAACCCGGTAATATTGATATCTCAAATCAGGAAAATACGGTTTATGATATTATTGAGAAAAAAGAAGACAGTATTGAGCAAATCAAAATACTTCCTCAGTCGGAACAACCCAACGCCGATGCCATAGAGGCTTTGGTTGAAGAGGTAAATGCACAAGAAGAAGCTCAGTCGGCACAAACATCAACTGGAGACGAGGTACAAAAGGAATCTCTTGTTGCCTCCGGTACAATGTCAAATAAATCGCAAGGGATTGAAGAAAAAACAGAGCCCAAACAGACAGAAAAAAATCAAGAAAAAGAAGAAGATGCCATAAAATCTGCACCTCAAAATCAAGTTTTGGCAGATGCCGAGCAAAATGCTAAAACCAAACCTGAGGCAGAAACAAAAACAGTTGCCAAAACGGAATCAAAAACTGCAACAAAAGCAGTTGCCAAAACGGAATCTAAACCTGCAACAAAAGCAAAAACGGTTGCCTCAAACGCAATTGCCAAAGGTGCATGGCAAATTCAGCTGATGTCCTCTCCCAACAAAAAAGCCGTTGAAAAATCATGGCAAACAATGTCCTCAAAATATGGTGTTTTGTCGGGCTTGCCTCACGAAATCAGCAGTGCCGACATGGGGGCCAAAGGTACTTACTATCGCCTGCGAGCCGGTAATTTTGCCACCAAAGCGGAAGCCGTCGCTTTGTGCAACAAACTTAAGGCAGCCGGCGGCAGTTGCTTTACCGCAAGGAAGTAAAATATGCAACAATATTTAGGTGAAACTGTCATTATTGTCATAACCTTAATCGCTGTTTTTTTGGCCATTGTCCTTCATGAAGTTGCGCATGGATATGCCGCTTATGTCCTTGGGGATGATACGGCAAAAAAAGCGGGGCGTTTGTCGCTTAATCCGTTAAAACATATTGATCCGTTCGGTTCAATATTTTTGCCGTTGTTCTTGCTGTGGAGCGGCAGCGGGTTTTTATTCGGTTGGGCCAAGCCGGTACCGGTCAGTTTTTATCGGTTGAAAAAATTCCCGCGTGACATGCTGATTGTATCAGGTGCGGGAATATTTGTAAATTTGCTGTTGGCTTTGGTGTCCGGACTGCTCTTTACATATATGAATTTTTTGCCTGATGTTGTGAGAATATTTTTAGTTTATTTTTGCATTTCCAATTTGGTTTTGGCTTTTTTTAATCTTATTCCGATACCGCCGCTTGACGGTTCCAAATTGTTCTTTGGATGGATAAAAAAGCCTTGGGCGCAAGAATATGTGTCATCAGAACGCTACGGTTTAGCGGCTTTAATTGTTCTGATTGTTCTTTTACCGATGATAGGAGCCGCTTTCGGATTACCCGTGATTGATCCTTTGAGGTGGTATTTATCCGCCATGCTTAACGGATTTATGAATTTGATAGGAGCTTAAACAATGTTGGCGGCAATGGTTTCAGTAAGCGGAGATAAACTTACGGATGAGGAAAAATCTTGGTTAGAAAGAAATAATCCGCTCGGAGTTACTTTATTTTCTCGCAATCTCCAAAATCTATTACAAATAAAAAAATTAACTTCAGAAATTCGTGAAACCATTAGACGCGATAATGTTTTAATTGCTGTCGATCAGGAAGGAGGACGAGTCCGCCGCCTAACCGGTCATGATTTTCATAATATAGCTTCACAATATGTTATTGGTCAGCTAAATGAAGATTTAGCAGCTATTCATGCCCAAATTATTAGTGCAGATATGTCTGCGGCTCATATAAATTTGAACTATGCACCGGTGCTCGATATAGCATATTCCGAAACCCATCCGGTGCTGAAATCCCGTTGCCTGGGCTCCAACGAGCAAAAAACGGCCATCTTGGGCAAAACCATGATAGAGACATATATCCGAAACGGTATTGTCCCTTGTGTAAAGCATATGCCCGGACACGGCCGTGCAACCATTGATCCGCACTTGGGGCTGCCTATTATTAGAAACACATTGGCAGAGCTGCAAAAAGATTTTTATCCTTTTATTGAAAATAACGATTGCCCGCTTGGAATGACCGCCCATGTTGTTGTTCAAGAAGTTGATAATAAATATCCGATAACTTTAAGCCAAAAAGGAATTGATTATCTTATCCGAGGCGTTATCGGTTTTGATGGTTTATTGATTTCCGATTCAATTGATATGAAAGCCCTAAGCGGCACAATCGGGGATAAAGCTCAGGCAGCAATTGCGGCAGGTTGTGATATTGTTTGTTACTGTGGCGGCAAAATCGAAGAATTATATGAGTTAGAGAAAAAATGCCCTCGGATGAGTGAACATTCTTTATATCGTTTAGAAAATGTATCTAAAATCTTGAAACATTCTTTTCAAGGTTTGAGCCAAGAAGAGCAAAAACGCTATAATCAAGCCGTCGGCTTAGTTGAAGAATATGACGAAAGATACGATGCAACCGAAGTTTTAAATCGAATGACGCAAAACGAGATAAGTTGATAAAAAGAGCTTATTGCTCGTTACTTTTGGTCAAAATCTCCAAATCATTCGGGAAGTTTACATCAAAGCAAATATCCGGACTGGCTTCAACTAATTTTATATAATCAGAGTGTTCCAAAAAAACTTGTCTTAAATGCGTATCTTCGGGTGCAAGGTCGGCCATAGAGTAGAGCTCACTGCTCCATAGGACAGGGTTATATCTGTGTCCGCTGTGGGTAGAAACAACCAATTGACGCTCTTTCTTTTTATCGAAAGATTTAATCATTTTATCCAAATATTCAGCTGTGATATTGGGCATATCGGCAGGAATAAGCAAAGCTCCGTCACAAGACGAAGGAACGGACTTTAATCCCAAACGGATGGAAGTTTTAACACCTGAAGCGTAATCATGGTTACGCAAAATATTAATATCAATATTTTCCAAATGTTCTTCTAAAGCCTCTGCTTCGTAACCTGTAACCACAAATATTGGGGAGGCTTTTGAACGCATAGCGGCTTCGACGGCTTTCAAAAATAACGGTTTGCCGTCAACTTTGACCATTAATTTGTTACGTCTGGCACGAGAACTGATTCCTGCAGCTAAGATAACAGCGGCAATCGTAGGATCTTTTTTATTCTTTTTTTGCGGTGCAACAATATTTGCTGTTTCTTGCGGAGAAAGAATTTGTTTGTCTATAAAAATATTTCGTTTGAAAGCAAAATCTGTTTGCGAGATTTTTTCTTTTTTTACGGCAATACGAACAAATAAATCAGTTAAATAAGAGTCTGTTTCAGCGTAGTTATAGGGAATATTAATAATTTTGGCATCGCGTTTTGTGGCAATAATTAAGTCTGAAGCATCCGTTTGCGGAATATGATCACAAACCATGGTATCAATAATGGTGTTGAGAGCTTGCGGAATAGTATCTTTGGGGTGAGATGTGGGCAATGCCGACAAAAGCATTATAATTTTGTGCCGACTTGCGGCATGGGCAACGGCATCAGCAATTCCATCTACGGTGTGAGGACAATAATATTCGGCATTAAATTCTACGCCGAGAGGGGTATAATTTGCAATCATTTTGCGTATAATTGCTGCAAAATGTTCATTTTCTTGTTCGTCATCATAGAATTTTGTGTAGATAATGGCGGCTTGTTCGGGCTGTGTTTCTTCAATGGCCAGCAAGGGTTCGTTGCCTGACAATTTAAAATCAAGATTTTCAATCACATCTTCTTCCAGAAAAGGAGGAATGACGGATAAAGTTGCGATAATGTCGTTTTTCTTAACATTTTGATAGGGGGCAATGGTATTAAGAATAACTTTTGCAGACATTCGGTTAAACTTAGCAATTCTATTTTCCTGACAGATGAAAATGCCGTCTTGAGCGGCGACAATTTTGCATATACTGCGGGTAGGGGAGACATATTCGACATTTTTACCGCATAAACGTGGAGCTATATTAGATAAAGCATTTTCGGCGACAATATCGGCAACGCCGACTTCAGCGGCGGTAATTTTTTTAATTCCCATCATTTTAAGATACAAGATATCTTCTTTGGTTAATTTGTGACCACGCTCCAAAACACCGGTATCCAATCGGATATCGCTGACCAAAATTTTACCGTCGGCACGATTTATGTCAAATTCACTAATTTTCATATTAAATAACCCCACAATATCAATCTAAGCAAAGGGTAGCGCAAGAAAAAATTTTCGTCAATAATTAAAAAGTCCGATTTCATTTTTCATTGAATAAATCGGCTTTTTCATATTCTTTTTGTAATGTCGAAATTTCGACTTCGGTATAGCGTTGAGTAGTTGAGAGAGAGGCATGTCCGAGCAGTTCCTGAATGGAGCGCAAATCGGTACCGGCCGCAAGCAGATGTGTGGCAAAGGAGTGGCGCAGACTGTGAGGTGTCAAGTTATTGGGAAGCTGCATCAGATTTCTGATTTTTTCCATTTGTCTTTGAACAATTCGCGGATTAAGCGTGCCGCCGCGGGCGCCTAAAAACAGAGGTTCGTCATCTCGGATACCGTAAGGACAGGCGGCTATGTAATCATCGATTCGTTTGAGGACAACAGGCAACATAGGAACAATGCGTTCTTTATTTCCTTTTCCGCGGATAGCAATAAAATTTTGATTTTGCAAATCTTGCTTAGTGATTGATAAAGCCTCGGATATACGTAATCCGCATCCGTACAGGAGAGAAAATACGGCCTTATCGCGCAGGTTTTGCCAATCTTCTTTTTCTTCTTTGGCAGCTTCGTCAATAAGTAATAAGGCATCTTCAATCCCCAGAGCTTTGGGCAATACTTTGTTTTTACGTGGTGAAGATAAGATGGAGATTGCCGGATTTTTAAGTAAATCTTGTTTTTCAAGCCAGTGAAAGAAGTTGCGGATAGATGATAGTTCGCGGGCAATGGAGCTTTTTTCCAAATTTTTGGTGCGACGATAACTTACAAAGCTGCGAAAGTAACGAATATCCAGTTTTTTGAGAGCGCCGAGTGTCAGTTTGTGTGTTGGCGCAATATCATCTTGAGCGGCAAAAAAAGCTACAAAAAATGACAAATCCCGTAAATAGGCGTCAACCGTATGCGGAGAATAGCGTTTTTCATTTAATAACCATTGCTGCCAGCTTTTAATAATTTCTCCCAAGATGGCGTCGGTTTCAAATTTTATTTCTTCTTTCATAGTGTAATCCATTTTATCAACCGATGTTTAATATTTTGTAAAGTCAAATTGACAAACGAAATAAATAAAGACTATACTCAGCCCCAGATATCATAATTATTCCAATTATTAAATAAAGTCAGAGTCTATGGAAACAACAGCTAAATGGTACAAAGTGGTTCGGGCTCAGTTTGTTATATATACCGACCCCGAGACCGGTAGAATTATAAGCCGCAATCTGATAATGCTTGAGGGAAGTATTCATAGAATTTTTGAATACCCTAAAGACGGAGAACGTCTGATGCTGCTTAAGGTTGGAGATAGCGTAAGGATAGAAGGCTCTCCTTATTCCGGGGAAATTGTCATGACAAAATAAGTTCCCATTGTTTCAATCCCGTTTGCTTTGCAGGCACACGGGATTTTTTTTGCAAAAAATATCACAATCGCAATAAGACACAGTAGGATAAAAATATTTTTTTATATGAAAATATATTTGTTTGGTATATACAATGAAAAGAAACTGAATATAAAAAGTCAAATATAAGATGATTGTCGGGATTTTATTACCACTGCCGTTTAATGATTTGTTTGATTACGAGAGTGAAGAAAATTTACCCTTGGGTACAATTGTACGTGTTCCGTTCGGTAAAGAAGAACAAATCGGCGTTGTTTGGAAACATGGTCAAAGTACGGCTTTGGATAAAAAGAAGATAAAACCGATTATAGAGAGTTTTAACTTACCGCCTGTTCGACCAGAATTAAGAAAGTTGGTTGAATTTACGGCAGCATATAACTGTGCACCGCTTGGATTAGTACTTAAAATGGTCATTAGCGTCAAGCAGGCATTTGACGATCCGAAAACGATGACACTTTATAAACTCAGCGGCAAAACTTTGGCAGAAGCCAAACTTAAAAATTCGGATGCCAGATGGCAGGTTATGGATTTGTTGAAGCATGGTCCTTATTCGAAATCGGAGATATGCAAGGGAGCAGGATGCGGCGTTGGAGTTGTCAATACTTTAATAGAAAACAAAATCTTAGAACCCATAATTAAAGAAAAGAACAAAGTTTTCGAGCTGCCGAAACCCGATTTTCAAAAAGTTAATTTGACAGCAGAACAACAAGCCGCAGCCGATGAATTAGTCGCTAAAACCGAACTCGGTTTTTCCGTAACTTTAATAGACGGTGTCACCGGCAGCGGCAAAACCGAAGTTTATTTTGAAGCCGCCGCAGCCGTACTTAAAAAAGGACGACAAGTTCTTATTTTGGTGCCGGAGATTTCATTAACAACTCAATGGTTAAGCCGTTTTGAAAAAAGATTTGGCGTCAAACCGGCTTGTTGGCACTCTGGGTTGGGACAATTGGAACGAGCCGAAACATGGAGAGCCGTATCTCAAGGACAGGTTCAGGTTATCGTCGGAGCGCGTTCGGCCCTGTTCTTGCCTTATGCTGATTTAGGGCTGATTGTTATCGACGAAAGTCACGACCACTCATTCAAACAAGAAGATATGGTCAATTATCAATGCCGCGACATGGCAGTAATGAGAGCAAAACTGGAACAATTTCCGCTAATCTTGTCAACGGCGACTCCCGACTTGGAAACCGTAGTCAATGTTGAAAACGGAAAATATGATGTTGTTCGGCTGACGCATCGTTTTGCCAATGCCAAACTGCCCGAATTAAAGATTATTGATCTTAAAAAAGATAAACCGCAAAAAGGGAGCTGGGGACCATCATGGTTGGCACCAACGTTGGTTGAGGCCATAAAAAATAATTTGGATAAAGGCGAACAGTCAATGTTATTTCTTAATCGCCGCGGTTATGCACCTTTGGTGATATGCCGCGATTGCGGTTATCGAATACAATGTCCGAATTGTACGGCTTGGTTGGCTGAGCACAAAAGTTCAAACCGTTTGATATGCCATCACTGCGGATATATGACGGCGCGTCCGGCAGTTTGTCCGGATTGTGGTTCTCCGGATGGATTGACCTCATGCGGTCCAGGGGTAGAACGTATTGCCGAAGAAATAAATTATCGTTTTCCCAATGCCAGAACGGCGATTTTATCAAGCGATATTACCTCAAGTCTGAAAGAAGTATCGGATATTTTTGATAAAATGGAAAAAAGAGAACTTGATATTATTATCGGGACGCAGATATTAGCCAAAGGTCACCATTTTCCGGAACTGACTTTGGTCGGGATTGTTGATGCAGACTTAGGATTGATGGGAAGCGATTTGCGAGCAACGGAACAAACGTATCAACTATTGTCACAAGTTGCCGGACGTGCCGGACGTGCCGAAAAAAGCGGAGAAGTGTATATACAGACTTTATATCCCGAAAATGCCGTATTGCAGGCGTTGGTCAATAATGATCGCAATCGTTTTTTGGAAATTGAAAAACAAACCAGAAAAATGCTTAAACTTCCGCCATTTGGAAAACTGGCGGCGATTATAGTTTCGGGAGAAAGCCAAACCTTAACGGAAAAAACAGCTAACGATTTAGGAAAGGCAGCTCCGCAAACGGACAAAATTTCTGTTTTGGGACCGGCACCGGCACCTATTTTTATGCTCCGTAATCGCTATCGATATAGGTTATTGCTTAAAACGGATAAAACGATAAAAATTCAAGAAGTCGTAAAAACTTGGTTGCAGAAAGTAAAAGTTCCCTCTAAAGTACGTGTTGTTGTAGATATTGACCCGTATTCATTTATGTAAAAAATATTATATACAAATTTGAGAAGGAAGTTGTTAATAAAAAAGAAATAGATAATATATACTATGGCAACGGATGTGAGAAAGAGATGAAAAATAGTGAAAAAAATAAAATATCATTATCTTATGCCTCAGCTATGTATGAAGCTGCACATAAGACAAATGAAGAAGAAAAAGTGCTTGCAGATGTTAGAAACTTGCAAGAGGCACTCTCACAAGATTCTCATATTATGAATATGCTTACCAATCCATTATGGAGCGGAACAGTCAAGCAAGAAGCAATAAATGAAATAGGGACGGCGCTGGGCTTATGTCGTGTTACGGTAAATGCATTAAATGAAATTGCCGTTAACGGTCGTTTGAATCTTTTGTCTTTTATTTTCAAGGATTATATTAAGCTCTATAATATTGCCAACAATATAGCAGAGGTATCCGTTAAAAGTGCGGTGGAACTGGACCGAGAACAAAATCAAAATTTACGAACCGCTCTTGAAAAATGGCTAAATAAGAAAGTTGTGATTAATTATAAAATAGAACCTGAACTTTTGGGCGGATTATTGATAGAATACGGCTCAATCATGCTTGACGATTCTGTCAAAGGAAAGCTCGAAAAACTGAAAGATCTGATGAAAGGAAATAAGTGAGATGTCAGGTGCAAGTGAAATCTCCACGATTTTGGAAGCAAAAATTGCGCAAACAGATGCAAAAGCCGATGTCAGCGAAATCGGTCGTGTTCTGTCCGTGGGCGACGGTATTGCCAGAGTTTATGGATTAGACAATGTTCGTTACAATGAAATGGTAGAGTTTGCCAACGGTGTAAAAGGAATGGCACTTAACTTGGAAGAAGATAATGTCGGCGTTGTTTTGTTTGGTTCTGATGAGGGCATAAAAGAAGGTGATATCGTCAAACGTACAGACAGAATTGTAAGTGTTCCCGTAGGCAAGGCCTTGCTTGGCAGAGTTGTCGATGCTTTGGGTGAGCCTATTGATGGTTTGGGAGATATTCAGGCAGAAAAATATAGCGATTCTGATATAAAAGCCCCCGGAATTATTGCCCGTCGAAGTGTTCATGAACCTGTACAAACAGGACTAAAAATCATAGATGCGTTAATCCCGATAGGCCGTGGTCAACGTGAATTGATTATCGGTGATCGACAGACGGGAAAAACTTCAATCATTTTGGATACCATCATTAATCAAAAGCAAATGAATGATGCCGCTCAAAATGATAAAGAAAAACTGTTTTGTATTTATGTTGCAATAGGGCAAAAACGCTCGACCGTAGCGCAAGTTGTAAAGACACTAAAAGATTATGGCGCCATGGATTATACAATCGTTGTTGCGGCAACGGCTTCTGATGCCGCTCCGATGCAGTTTATTGCACCATATTCGGGATGTGCAATGGGAGAATATTTTCGTGATAACGGAATGCATGCCGTGATTTTTTATGACGATTTGTCAAAACAAGCAACGGCATACAGACAAATGTCGTTATTGCTTCGTCGTCCGCCCGGGCGAGAGGCTTATCCGGGAGATGTGTTTTATTTGCATTCACGCTTGCTGGAAAGAGCAGCCAAAATGAGCGATGAAAACGGGGCAGGGTCTTTGACGGCGTTGCCGGTTATCGAAACACAGGCGGGTGATGTTTCCGCTTATATTCCGACCAACGTCATTTCCATTACCGATGGACAGATATTCTTGGAGACTTCTTTGTTTTATCAAGGCGTGCGTCCGGCGGTTAATGTCGGTATTTCCGTAAGTCGTGTCGGTTCGGCAGCCCAAATTAAGGCCATGAAGCAAGTAGCCGGAAAAATAAAATTGGATTTGGCGCAATATCGTGAAATGGCATCTTTTGCAAAATTTGCCTCAGATATGGATGCATCTACCAAGCAAATGATTTCACGAGGCGAACGTCTGACGGAATTATTAAAACAGCCGGTATACCACCCCATGCCCGTCGCGGAAGAAGTTTTGGCCATATATGCCGGCGTCAGAGGATATCTTGATAATATGCAAGTGTCGCAAGTATCTGATTTTGTTTCTAAAGCATTGGAAGAGATAAGAAATTCGCATGAAGAATTTTTGCGCCGGATAAATGAGGAAAAAATTATCGCGGAAGATTTGGATAAAAAAATAGGCGAGTTTTATCAATCTTTTAGTGAAGCATATCTTAAACAAGGCCAAACAAAAGCAGCATAGGAAAGCAATTTGATATGGCAGGGTTAAAAGAGTTACGCAATCGAATAGAGGCAATAAAATCGACGGAGAAGATAACTTCGGCGATGAAAATGGTTGCTGCCGCAAGATTGCGCAAAGCACAAGATGTTATGGAAAAAAATACGGCCTATCGACAGAATTTGCTCGTTACGGCAGGACGATTATGGCATATGCTGCATAGACAGGCTCTTGAAACAAAACAAACAATATCTTTGCCGCTTATATGCCGCCACCATGAAAAAGCCGAAACATATTTGCTGGTTGTGCTGTCATCGGATAAAGGATTGTGCGGTAGCTATAATTCTTCGATTGTCCGTGCGGCAATGTTAAGGACTGAAGAACTTAAAGCATGCGGAAAAAATGTCAAAATAATTTGTTTGGGCACGCGTTGCTACAATGCACTGAAACGTCACTATTCTCAAGAAATTGTGCGCAGTTCGCTATCAGTGGCCAATCAAGGGGTTGAATATGAAGAAGCCCGGACCTTGGCATCTGAAATAATGTCTATGTTCATGGCTGAGGATATTGATGTTTGTGAAATCGTTTATAGTCATTTTCGGTCAGCTATGAGCCGAGATGTTAAAAGCGAACAAGTTTTGCCGCTTGCGCCGACAATGCTTGAAAATGCATCTGATATGTGTGAAGATGCCTTTTTTGAAAGCGAGCCAACGGCAGAAGATATGTTTACGCAAATTATGCTTTTGGTGTTTAAGGAAATTATATTTAATATTATGATACATTCGCAGGCCTCAGAGCAAGGAGCCAGAATGACTTCAATGGATAATGCGACCCGCAATGCCAAAGACATGATTTCAAAATTAACCCTTCGATATAACCGTATGCGTCAGTCGGCAATTACAACCGAGTTGGTTGAAATTATAGCCGGTGCCGAAGCGGTTTGATAGAAGAAGTAAGGAGTTTCAAATGAACGAAAATACAAAAAATACCGGATATATATCGCAAGTTATGGGGGCTGTTGTTGATGTCAAATTTGAGGACATCAGTCAATTGCCTAACATTTATACGGCGCTTGAATGTGAAAATCAGGGTAAAAAATTGGTATTGGAAGTAGAACAACAATTAGGCGAAGGGGTAGTGCGTACTATTGCCATGGACACGACGGATGGTTTAATGCGCGGACAAGAGGTTATTAATACGGGCGAACCGATAAAAGTTCCGGTAGGTCCTGAGTTGTTAGGACGCATTATTAATGTTACGGGCGATCCGGTGGATGGCAGAGGCGCTATAAAAACAAACGAATATTTTTCGATACACAGACCTGCACCTGCCTTTACGGAGCAGTCTACGGAAACTGAAATATTGACGACGGGCATTAAAGTTATTGATTTGCTGGAGCCATACGCCAAAGGAGGCAAAATCGGTTTATTCGGCGGTGCAGGTGTCGGTAAAACGGTTTTGATTCAAGAGTTGATTCATAATGTGGCTATCGGACACGGAGGTTATTCCGTATTTGCCGGCGTCGGAGAACGCACACGTGAGGGCAATGACTTATATCATGAAATGATTGATTCGGGAATTATTGATTTGAAAGGCGGTAATTCTAAAACGGTATTGGTATATGGTCAGATGAATGAACCTCCCGGAGCACGTGCTCGCGTGGCTTTAAGCGGTCTGACAGAAGCAGAATACTTTCGCGATGTAGAGCATCAGGATGTTTTGTTTTTCGTCGATAATATTTTCCGTTTTACACAAGCCGGATCAGAAATTTCTGCTTTGCTCGGACGTATTCCGTCAGCCGTAGGCTATCAGCCGACCTTGGGAACAGATATGGGAGCCATGCAAGAAAGAATTACATCAACCAAGAATGGTTCCATTACGTCGGTTCAGGCTGTATATGTGCCGGCCGATGACTTAACCGATCCAGCGCCGGCAACGACTTTTGCACACTTAGATGCGACAACGGTTTTGAGCCGGAGTATTTCGGAACTTGGTATTTATCCTGCGGTTGACCCGCTTGATTCAACGAGCCGTGTTCTTTCTCCCGAAGTTGTCGGGGAAGAACATTATCAAGTTGCCCGCGGAGTACAGGAAATTTTGCAAAAATATAAGTCATTGCAGGATATTATTGCGATTTTGGGTATGGATGAGCTGTCAGATGAGGATAAATTAACTGTTTCAAGAGCCCGCAAAGTTCAACGCTTTTTATCTCAACCGTTTCATGTTGCCGAAGTCTTTACCGGTACAAAAGGAGAGTTTGTCAAACTGGAAGATACCATTAAAGGGTTTAAAGAGATTTTGGAAGGAAAACATGACGATATTCCCGAACAAGCATTTTTCATGGTTGGGACAATAGAACAAGCCGTCGCCAAAGCAGAAAAAATGAAACAAGAAAGCAAATGATATGTCTGAAAAAGTCAAATTTGTTTTAAGCAAGCCTGAAAAGGTTGTGAGACGAGGGGAATATTGGGGAATCGTATTACCGACAGTTCGAGATAATCTCACAGTCATCAATGGGCGTGCGCCGAGTTTGGTCTATTTAAATCCCGGCGTCATCAAGTTGATGGATAGTCCGGATAACGTGTGTGAAAAGATATACGTATCGGAAGGCATAGCGGAAATAGCAAATAACCAATGCAATGTATCTTCGGAGTATATTTTATTAAAAAAAGAAATTAGTTTGGCTGAAGCACAAGAGAGATTAAATATCTGTACTGATGAAAAGGAACAAAAGTTTTATCAGGCGATATGTGATGATTTGTCAGCTTTTGCGTAAAATGGTTTTGAAAGGAAACATCGGTTATATAAACGCAATATCTATTGAATACGGCACAATTAATAACAATATGTTAGATGAATAAAATAACAGAAGGAAGAAGATATGAAAAGAACATATATGTTATTATTGGCAGCAACAGTTTTGTTTTCTGTCAATGCAAGAGCCCAAGATAGCAACCAAAATGATAATCAAGACGGAACATTACAAGTTCAGGAAGTTTATGGTGAAGGTAATGTCGAAGTCATGCCGATAGATAATCAGATGACAAATTCTGCCCCAAATGATGCAGATAGTAATGCAATGCCGTCATCGAGCAATACGGGCGGAATGATGGTTGAAGAGGATATTTCTGAAGAAGAAGTTATGACAAATGAATAAGATTTATATCAAAGGATACATTCTTTCCCCTCTTATCCTTTGAAGACTAAAAATATACCCCTGAAAAGGGGTATATTTTTATTAGTTGCCTTACAGAAAACCCCGAGTTTACTCGGGGTTGAATGATAAAGTGCCGAAACAATGCTGTTTCGTGCCGATAAACGCATTCAAATCGTTTAATTAAAGGTATAGCGAATACTGAAAAGATATTCGTTCATGTGGTCGGTCTTTTTGACGCCGTCAAGTTTGATATAACGTGCAATGGCTCTTAGTCCCCAATTATCATTGAGCAAGTAGGTAATGCCGCCGCCGAAACGATATCCCCAACCATGATCTTTATTTTTTGAGGAGTTGTTGTAATGATGTTCAAACGTATATTCTCCGATACCGGCGGTAATTGTCGGGGCAAAACGTTGTTCACAGCCAAGGGGAAGATACCCCATCATGTCAAGACCATAGGCTTGGAATTGAGTATTTTTAAGTTCATTTTGATTATGAAATTTGTGTTTATCAGAATATTGATAAAACAATTCCGTTCCGAAATAGGGGTTATATACTGATCCCAGATTAATCGTAGCGGCATTATTATAACTGTGCGCCGCTTTCTGATAAGTGTCAGCATAGGTATAGCCGACAGCCAGATATGGGCGATAATTGTTTTCGATAGCTTGAGCAGTTTTGGTGCAAATTCCGCAAGATAAAACGACAGCAGAGATTGTGATTATTTTATTCATTTTTATTCCTTTCTTTAATACTTTTTAATATAATCTAAGCTATGATTTAAGAAAGTAAAGTGAAAATTTGATTATGGTTGGAGTATAGATGATGCTAAGGCAAAATGAACAACATGGATATACATTGATAGAATCGATAATGTTCATAGGTGTTATCATAATGGTCGGAATTTCAGCAATTAATCTTATAAACAGTATGTTGGACAAGTACAGAATGAGCCGAGTCACTCAACAAATAGTTGATTTGCAAAAAAGCATAGATTTTCGTTTTTCTTCAGCCGAAGATTATAATGATATAAGTCCGGATATGCTAATTGACGAAAGGGTAGTCCCCGGAGATATGGTAGACAACGGAGAATTATATCATGCCTACAAAGGCGAGGTCACAATATCAAGTGACAATCAGGGTAGTGTATACGATATCAGTTTTAACGATTTACCCTACACTCCATGCATTGAGTTGGGTATGATAGATTGGACAAGCGGTTATAGCTCACATTTGGTCTATATAAAAATAAACAATACCTATTTTGCATGGCAGGGCAGTAAGGTTAAAGAATTGCCGGCGAAATACGGAGATGTGATGACGGCTTGCAAAAAGGACAATGCAAATGTAATTACGTGGCAATTCCAGTAAAGCAAAGCATAAAAATTGGGTGTAAGATGTTTTTTTGCTTGAAGAAAATAATCTAAATTTATATATAGTTGCCTATAAAAAATATTAACATGATTGGAGATATAAAATGGTTGAAACATCAGTAATTCTTCCTCCTGACTACAGACCTTCTGCAGATGAAGAATATATGAATGAAATGCAGGTTGAATATTTTCGTCAAAAATTGTTGGCCTGGAAAAAGTCATTATTGGCTCAATCCCAAGATACATTGGAGGATTTGCGTCAAGGGGGGCTCAACCAACCGGATGATGTAGACAGAGCATCAATGGAAACGGATAAGGCATTAGATTTGCGTACCAAAGACAGAGCTCGCAAGCTAATAGGTAAGATAAACGACGCGCTCAAAAGAATAGAAGACGGAACCTATGGCTATTGCGAAGAAACCGGTGAACCCATAGGACTTGAACGCTTAGAAGCTCGTCCTGTGGCAACTTTGTCCATTGAGGCTCAAGAGCGCCACGAAAGAATGGAAAAGACATATAACGAAGATTAAACTTAAATTGAAATAAGACTGGCGCGTATGGATAAAAAAGATTTTATATTGGCATCTTCATCGCCGCAGCGGTTGTTGCTGTTGGAACAAATAGGAATGCGCCCAAAAATGGTGTGTCCGGCCAATATTGATGAGACAACCCATCGTTTTGAAACACCGTCGTGTTATGTTAAACGTATGGCAAAAGAAAAAGCTCAAAAGATTGCTGCTGCCTATCCCCATGAAAATATTTTGGCTTGCGATACGGTTGTGGTCGTCGGTCGCAGAATTTTGCATAAAGCTCAAAATGATGAAGAACAGAAACAAGCAATGCTTCTCCTTTCCGGCAGAGCTAATCACGTATTAAGTGCTGTTTGTTTGATTGATAAAAAAGGAAAGCAATCCATACGCCTCTCAGATTCAAGAGTTATTACCAAAAAATTGTCTTTAAAAGAAATAGATACATATGTTGCTACAAAAGAGTGGGTAGGTTGTAGCGGCTATAAAATAGAAGGATGTTTCGGAGGCTATGTCCGCAAAATCATCGGTTCATATTCCGGTATTGTAGGTCTGCCGCTTTTTGAAACACAAAATTTATTAAATGGAGCAGGGGTAAGATGACAAAAGATACCATTATATATGATAAAAATTCTTCGGTTACGGGTATAGCCGTTCTTGAAGACGGTGTTTTGTCAGAAGTGGAAATTGTTACAGGCAATCAAGCTCTCAGTGGCAATGTCTACTTGGCTAAAATTACTAAAAAAGTTACTTTATTCGGAGATCAGGAAGGATTCTTTGTCGATTTGGGAAATGGCAAAGAGGGCTTCTTAAACGCCAATGAAAAAGATTTGACAGATATCAAATTGACGGAAGGTCAATCTATTGTTGTTCAGGTTGCTCAAGAAAAAAGAGCCGAAAAACAGGCAAAAGTCGTAAGAGCCATACAATTGGTAGGAAATTATGTCGTATATTGCCCATATCGCCTAAGAGTAGAGGCTTCATCAAAAATTGACGATAAGCAAAAAATGGCAGAATACATGGAACAAGTTAAAGAACATATGACGGGACAAGAAGGCTGGGTTTTGCGTACTGCTTCCGTAGATGTCGATTTTGCGGTCATTGCCGAAGAAATGGAACAATTAAGATCTGTTTATGAGCATATCCGGATGAAAGCAAGAAGTGAGCAAGCTCCGTGCCTGCTTTATGCCAAACCGGACGTTTTGTTTGAATATTTATCAAAACATGCCAGCAATATGGAAAAGTTGATTACCAACAGTCGTCGCATTGAGGAAGAAGTAAAAAGCCATTATCCTGATGCTTTTGAGATAGAAATATGCCAGAATCCGTTTGAAGCATATGGTGTTGACGAAACAATATCTCAAGCTCTGGAAAAAGAAGTTAATCTTAAAGGCGGCGGCAGAATCACCATTGAAGAAACAAGAGCGTGTGTAGCGATTGATGTTGACAGCGGTCGCGATGTCGGCGGCGGTAATTATAACAGAATCAATGAGGAGGCAGCTTATGAAATTGCCCGCCAAATCAGATTGCGTAATTTATCAGGAAAAATTGTCATCGATTTTGCCGGACACTCTGATTATAAATATATAAAACCGCTGCTTGATATTTTGAAGCAAGAATTGTCAAGGGACAGTATGAAAAATCATGTTGTCGGTTTAACTCACGGTGGCTTGGTCGAAATTATACGTGTTCGTCGTCGTCCGTCGTTACAAGATTTATTAACGGAAGAATGCACAACCTGCCATGGTACGGGACGTGTTGAAAAAGGAGCTTGAAATGGGTGAGGTCGTTAAAACCTGTAAATGTCCGATGTGCGGAAAAGTGGTGCCGGTAGGGAAATATCGTCCTTTTTGTTCAAAGCGCTGTGCAGATATAGATTTGGGAAATTGGTTTAATGAATCTTATCGCGTAGAAGCCGAAGATGATATTGAATCGGAAGAAACAAGGGAAGATGATCGTTCCGAATAACAAGTTTTATATTTTGTATTTTGCAAGCCTCAAATAATTTGAGGCTTGCTTTTTTTTACGATTTGATTCGCAGAAAATCCAGAGCTTAGTCTAGTCAGAATAATAAGACATTTGATCAATGCCGTTTAATTGCAGTCTAAAGGTCGTAAAGTTTGCGGCTGATTTGTTACTCCGGTTATTAGGAATATTTTTCGTTTTAATTAGATATAATAGGTTATAATCTAGAATTGGTATTTTAAATCTACCATTGCCGTATGGTCTTGGAAGTGATTGCGAAATCTGCCTTCGTAACCTACAAAAATATCAAATTTTTCTTTAGGGCAGATATTTACCCCAATTCCAAATTCTGTGCCAAAACGGCTTAAACTGTCTCCTTCAACCCGATAAACAGCTCCGTTTGGAAGGCTGATTACCGAAGCTGCGTTATCATTGACGACATCATAGGTTAATGCCAAACGCATTTCAGGTTTGACGATTATATCGTTGTCCAAAAGATAATCTGTATCAATTTTTAGGAATAATACACCGGTAACGATATCACTTTGTCCCGAAGCAACATTTTGTTCTGCCGTATCCTGATAATTATCTTGCTTGATATGCAGATAACGCACTCCCAATTCCGGTGTAAAGTCGTAAGAGTGAACGGGGAAGATATAACCCAATAAAGATTGCAATCCGAAAGTGTTTACATCATAGTCGGCTTTGATATTGAAACCAGCAACATTTTTGGTTTCGGAATAATCAGAGATGCCATAAGCCATAATCATATTGACATACCAATTACTCGGACGGTACTCTCCGTAAGCAAACATCGTATGAGTATCAACATCTGCGGAGCGTAAAAATCCGTTAATATCACTGTGACTAAAGGCATAACCGATACCGCCCGTTAATTGTTCTGTCGCTTGTTTCTCAATACCTAAGGCTACGCCATAAGTATCAGAACTAAAACCTTTGATTTTTGAAGTATGTTCCAAATCGGATTTATTATATAAGGTTTGTATCCATGCAGAAGCCTGATAAGGTTGGTATTGATGATTGTATGAAGGTGTTGACGGTAAGGCTCTCAGAGATTGATTATTTAAGTGAGAAGTAACGGCATCAAAAATCTGAACGGTAGTATCGGTTTGTACATTTTGAACCATCGGAGCCGTTTCGGGGGCCAGCGCCGTTGCCGCATCAAGACCGGCCTGAATATCTGCGGAATTGAAAGATTGAAGCAAAGCCGCGACAGCATTGGTTATCGTATTGAAATATTCGTTGTCAGATGTGCCGGAAGTAATAGCCATAATGGTTGATGTTTGATTTTTATTAGCTCCGGTATCAAGGACAAATTCCGTATTTGATTTTTTGATAACATCGTATACCCCGTTTTCTTGCGTCGGTAAAATATCAAAAAGAGCATTATCGGCATTAATAATGTAAAATTCTTCTCCCGAAAAGTTACCGTTGACCAAACGATATTGCCCGCCCTCATAGCTGCTATCAAAAATCATATCAAGATAAGCGCCGTTATTGATGACCTGGTTGTCAATAAGAGTATGTCCGGCTTTAACAATCAACATAGAGTTCTGATTAAAAATAATTTGTCCGTTGCCGGATATTCCGCCGTCCAAAGTTATATTGCCGTTTACTTTGATTGTGCCGTCGTTATAAATATCATTTAAAGAATTTACTGCCTTATTTTCGGAAAAGCGATTGTCGCCGTTAAAAGTGACGGTTCCGCCGACATCATTATAAACGGCACCGCCTTGCAAGGCGCTGTTATTATTAAAAATGGCACCGTTTAAGGTTAATATTTCGCTGTTATAGACGGCACCACCGTTTTGTCCGGCAGTATTATTTTCAAACACGGTACCGGAATTGAGCGTCATATTTCCCAATTTCAGATTAAAGTGGTCATTCATAATTGCGCCGCCGTTTTGTTCGGCTGAATTGTTGTTAAAAACGGCATTGTTACCGATTTGAATCAGACCGTCATAATTGCCGACGGCGCCGCCGTTCGCCTGTGCCGAATTTCCTTCAAATAAGGCATTGTTGCCGATAGATATAAAAGAGGTGGTATCGGTTTCTATAACGTATTGATAAATTGCACCGGCACTTTTGGCAGAATGATTACCAATAAATTCGGCGTTGTCACCGACAATAAGTCTGCCTGAGGCATCGTTTCCGAGAGCTGCACCGCTGCCGCTTAAACTTGTGTTTTGTTGAAAAAGGACATTGTCACCGATAATCATATCGGCCCGTTGATTAAGAACTGCCCCGATATAGTTAGCGGAATTGTTGATAAAAGAAACATGGTGCCCGATATTGGCGGTTCCGGAAGTGTTGGCGAGAGCACCTGCGTTTGCCGATTGATTACTTTCGAAACGTACATAATCTTCGACCGTTAATATTCCCGAATTGCTGATTGCGCCGCCGGAATAAAGCGATGAATTGTCCCAAAAGATAGATTGAGACAACACATTGAGTGAGCCGGCATTGACGGCAACGCCGCCGTAGCCGGATCCGCTGTAGCCGTCATATGTTCCGGAAAGATTTTGCTCACTGCCGCTGTTAATGACAATTTGTTCTTTTGCCGCTGCTGTGGCGGAGAATAGGGCGGATATAACCGTTACTGCCAAAAAACTGTTTTTCATTTTGTTATCCCTAAACTTCCATATCGTTTTATCAGAGCCGCGTCTACCGAAAATCTGCATCACAAAATGGTCAGTCAGGTTAGTAAAAAACAGAATTTTGTTAAAAAGTCAGAAAGTATGTTAAATCCGTTTTAATTTCATTTTTAAATATTTTGCGGTGTAGCTTTCGGAAACAAGAGCCACTTCTTCTGGGGTTCCCTGAGCTACGATTTGACCGCCGCCGTCACCGCCCTCCGGTCCCATGTCAACTATATAATCAGCGACCTTAATAACATCAAGGTTATGTTCGATGACAACGACGGTATTTCCTTGTTCGACCAAGGCCTGCAAAACTTTAAGCAACCGATTGATATCTTCAAAATGAAGACCGGTTGTCGGTTCATCGAGAATATATAGAGTTTTGCCGGTGGCGCGTTTTGAGAGTTCTTTGGAAAGTTTTATTCTTTGCGCCTCGCCGCCCGAAAGTGTCGTTGCCGGTTGTCCGAGGTGAATATATCCCAAACCCACTTTACGCAATAATTCCAAGCGATTTTTTATGGAAGGGATGGCATCAAAAAAGACATACGCCTCATCAACCGTCATATCTAAGACATCGGCGATGGATTTATCTTTGTATTTAACTTCCAAAGTTTCGCGATTAAAACGTTTGCCTTTGCAAACATCGCAGGCGACATAAACATCTGGTAAAAAGTGCATTTCAATTTTGGTTACCCCGTCTCCTTTACAGGCTTCGCAGCGTCCGCCGGCAACGTTAAAAGAAAATCTGCCGGCATTATATCCTCTGGCTTTGGCTTCGGGTAAGCCGGCAAACCAATCGCGGATATAGGTAAATAAACCGGTATAAGTTGCAGGGTTGGAACGAGGTGTTCTGCCGATGGGGGATTGGTCAATATCAATAACTTTATCGATATTTTCCAGTCCGACCAATTTGTCATAAATACCTGCCGGTTCCCGACTGCCGTTAAGCTCTTTATTAATGGCCTTAAACAAGGTTTCCAAAATAAGCGAAGACTTTCCGCCGCCGGAAACACCGGTAACACAGGTCATGGTACCGAGCGGAATTTTTAAATTTACATTTTTTAAGTTGTTGGTTTTGGCTCCGCAAAGTCCGATAAATTTGCCGTTTCCTTTGCGACGTTTAAGTGGTACGGCGATTTCTTTTTGACCGTTTAAGTATTGTGCGGTTAAACTGTCGGGATTTTTCAAAACTTCGGCAACAGTGCCTTTGGCAACGATACGTCCGCCGTTTTCTCCGGCTCCGGGACCGATATCTACCAGATAGTCGGCGGCGCGAATGGCATCTTCGTCATGTTCGACCACAATCACGGTATTGCCGATATCACGCAGGCGGTTGAGCGTGGCAAGCAGTCTGTCGTTGTCGCGTTGATGCAAGCCGATGGAAGGCTCATCCAACACATACATCACACCGGTTAGTCCCGAACCGATTTGTGAGGCCAGACGAATACGTTGCGCTTCTCCTCCCGAAAGACTGCCCGATTGTCTTGATAATGTCAGATATTCCAGCCCGACATTATTCAAGAAGTTCAGTCTGTCAATAATTTCTTTCAAAATTTTATGGGCAATTTCTTGTTTTTTGGGACTCAATTTAGTTTCGACCTGCTCAAACCAATCTTTTGCTTTTTTAACGGACATGGCCGATACATCCATAATATCCAAACCGTCGATTTTTATGGCCAGAGCTTCGGGTTTTAAGCGTTTGCCGTGACAATGTTCGCAGACGGCGGCAGATTGATATTGTGCAAATTCGTCGCGAGTAGCTTGAGAGTCTGTTTCCATAAAGCGGCGTTCCAAATTGTTGACCACTCCTTCGAATGGTTTATTGGTAACAAAGCGGGAGTAATACATCGGAACAATTTCATCACCCGAACCGTATAAAATGACATCTTTGGCGTGTTCAGGGAGATCTTTCCACGGGGTTTTCGGGGAAATTTGCAAATAGTCGCATAGGGAATTTATCGTATCGGTATAAAAGCTATGTTTGTGACTGGACCAGGGTAAAATGGCACCTTGAGCCAAAGATAAATTTTCATTTGGTACAATCAGGCAGGGGTCCATATAAAGTTTGGCCCCGATACCGTCACAATACGGACAGGCACCGTAGGGGTTATTAAAAGAAAACAGTCGGGGTTCGATTTCTTCAATTGTAAAACCGCTGACGGGGCAGGCAAATTTTGAAGAAAAAGTGATTCGACTGCCGCTGGATATGTCTTCGGCAAACATCAAACCGTCGCTGAGTTTGAGAGCTGTTTCGGTAGATTGAGCCAAACGTGTTTCCAATCCTTTTTTAATGACCAGTCTGTCAACCACCACTTCAATATCGTGTTTTTGATTTTTGTTGAGGCTGGGCAAATCTTCAATATTATATATGGTCCCGTCAATTTTTAAGCGTTGAAATCCCTGATGTTGAAGCTGTTCAAATTCTTTTTTAAATTCGCCTTTTTTGCCACGGGCAATGGGAGCCAATAATAAAATCTTGCTTCCTTCGGGCAGAGCGGCAATACGATCCACCATTTGCGAAACGGTTTGAGATTCGATGGGCAGTCCCGTGACCGGAGAGTAGGGAGTTCCGGCTCTGGCCCAGAGCAGACGCATATAATCGTAAATTTCGGTAACGGTACCGACGGTGGAGCGAGGATTATGCGAAGTTGTTTTTTGTTCAATGGAGATGGCGGGCGAGAGTCCTTCAATTGAATCGACATCCGGTTTTTTCATCAATTCCAAAAACTGTCTGGCATAAGAAGACAGACTTTCGACATAACGGCGTTGTCCTTCGGCGTATATGGTATCAAAAGCCAAAGAAGATTTTCCAGACCCCGAAAGACCGGTAATAACGGTAAGTTTGTTTTTGGGAATATTAATATCAATATTTTTAAGATTGTGCTCTCTTGCACCTTTTATTTCGATAAATTTACTTTCTGCCATAATTACTCTCCGAATTTGCAATATATAGCGTATGAGTAAAAAGGCAACAAAAAAGCAATAAGCGCATTTATGTGTTTAAAATTTGTCAATAACGAGAGATAGTGTCTTGCGGATTACGGAATATTGTATAAAATAAATAAAGTTTATAATTATAATAGAAGAATAAAATGACTTTAGTCAAAAAAATCTGTTTGTTTTTCTTTTGCCTGCTTGTGTGTCATAATAATATGGCATCGGCAGATATGAATATTGCTGTGATTACACCGATAAGCGGTGATTTCAAATATTTTAGCGAGGAATTGATAAACGGAGCTAAAGTGGCCGTTGATGAAATTAATGAAAACGGTGGATTGAACGGCAAAAGAGTTAATTTAATTCAAATAGATGATCCCTGTGATGATACATTGTCATTGACAACGGCCCAAATGCTTGCGGTTAACCGCTCAGATGATGACAAAATGTATTTGGTAATAGGTCCGCAATGTGAAAATAAGGCAGAAGATATTTCTTCTATTTTTGCCAAAGCAGAAATTTTTCAGATTCATCCGACCGGAAGCAGCAATATTCTTTATAAAAACAAACATAAAAATGTAATTGAATTTGTTGGTTTTTCGGAACAACAGGGGATAGATTTCTTCCGCTTCTATGCGGATAATTATGCCGATAAAAAGTTGGCGGTGGTTTATGACAGCAATAGCTTGGAAAAAACGGAAATAGCTAAGGAAATACAACGTCATTTTACAAAGGCAGGCATGGGAGAAAAATTAACGGCTTTTAGCATGGAACCTTCCGGAGGCGATGCGCGGCTGTTGGCACAGGCGATTAAAGCCAGCGGAGCCGAAGCCGTATTCTTATTGGGACCGGCGACAATAACAACAGATGCGGTACGTTACCTTAAAACGGATAATGAGGATTTTATTGTTTTTGTAAATCAATATTTTGTGGGTAAGAAATTTGTTCGCAAAATGGGAGAACAGGCCGAAGGAGTATATATTTTGGCTCTGCCTTCGCTCAATAATAATCCCAATTTTGCCGAAGACTTGGTTAAGCTCCGGTTGTGGGGAATTGAACCCGAAGGCTTAATGACCTATGGTTATTTATCTGTCAGATTGTGGCAAAAATTAGCTAATACCGTTGGTTCGTTTGATTATACGGCGTTGCATAATACCCTAAATAAACAGGTTGTGCAAACAGGTTGGGGAAATGTTATGTATACGGACGGAGTCCCGGACAGATCCCTCAAATATATTATATATAAAATCGAAAACGGAGAATATACACAGGTTTATTGAGACCACTTGATGAAGAAATATTTTCTTTTATAGTGTATTTAGTCAAATTTTTTATAAAGGTGAAAAATAATGGTTGGAAGTATCAATAAAGTAATATTGGTTGGCAATTTGGGGGCAGATCCCAGAGTAAATACGACTCAAAGCGGTAATAAAGTTGTGACTTTAAGTGTTGCAACATCAGATAGTTGGAAGGATAAAGTAACCGGAGAAAAAAAAGACAGAACGGAATGGCATCGCGTTGTTGTTTTTAATCCGCAATTGGCCGAAGTCGCAGAAAGATATCTGCACAAAGGTTCAAAGGTATATATAGAAGGACAGCTTCAGACCAGAAAATGGGAAGATAATAACGGTCAAGAAAGATATACCACCGAAATCGTATTGCAAAACTATACCTCTACTTTGGTAATGCTTGATGGCAAAGCAGATCAAGGAAGTGATGTTTTTTCGGGAAGTCCGTCCACATCAGGTTGGGACTCTTCTTCATCAACTGCTACCGATTTGGATGATGATATTCCTTTTTAATAATTAAACGGCTTGTTTAACAAGGCTTCCTTAAGCGGCAGCTCTGAGCTTATAACACCGCATGTTGCCCGGTTGACGACCGAAGGTGTAATAAGAAGGTGAAATAATAGGTTTAATCAGGAATTGATTACCAAAATTCTTTAATTTTGAAATAATTGCATTAAAAAAATCCGTTCACAAAGAACGGATTTTTCTTTTTCAGATTTTGAAATCAATCAGAGCTTTACTTCGACATCATCCCATGGGTCGACCGTAGGGGGATCAAAAGTTATAGGCTGTTTTTCAACCATAATTTTGGCAATGCTCTGAGCTTCGGAAACAACATCACCGGTAAGGGCAGTCGCACAACACGATAATTGGTAGCAGTAATACTGCTTATCGCCGATTTCTTCGTCTTCAAGTTCTGTCAAGAGAGGTTCAGCAAGCGTATATTCGGTATCTAAAGTCGGCATACAGATTTCATTTTCGCAGTTTTTCAGAAAAGCCTTCTCGACCACGAAAGAAATAGGTATTTCAAATTCCGAGTAGCAAACAATCAAGTTGCATTGGTACTTGCGGATAATAACATTTCCGTCATTTTGTTCGCTGATGAAAACGTTTTTACCTCGTCTGCTTCCCCAATACTGAATAGCATTTACTTTAATCGGTTCCGTTACAACGTCTTTATAACCTTCGGTATAGGCAAGCACAGCCTCGTAGTGTGACTGTTTTAAGCCCTTAAGATTGACCCAACTGATGTAGTTGTCCGTATTTTCCACGATGCCTGATTCTTCTATCATGGCAGGAACGTTTCCTGCATTTTCATAGAGAATTTCTTGTTTCAGGCAACCAGATGCTAACATCAATACGGATGCCAGCATTGCAAAAAGTTTTATTTTCATAGTGACAATAATATTTATTAAACAATATGGTTATAACACAAAATTTAGCTATGTTCAAGTCAAAATATTAATTTTGTATATTTTGTCCAATATGTGGATGTTTTTTATAAAAAAATACAAGTTTCTAAAATTTAAGAGCAATGAAAAAAAAGGAAGAACAGGATAAAGTTGTAAAAGCCTTAATGTGACCAGAGTAATATATTAACAGAGATGTTCAAATAGAATTCAGACATTTTTTTAAGGCCGATTCCCATTTTTGAAATTTGTAGTCCTCGGATAAAGAAGCATTTGCAGGACTTGTTGAGGGCAAAAGAAAAAAGTTATCCGGGGTTAAAAGTTGCTTATTGTTTTTACAGAAAAAGCTATATGCTTTTTGACCGTTAAATAAGAAATATTTGATAGATTTGAAGTTAGAAAAATCATTATATTGCTGATTAACTATATTTGCATCAAGGCTGCCGATTCCTTCACACAGGCACAAGGCATCCCAGAGGCCGATATGGTTTAGCAAAAGTGTTGATTTGCGATTCTCTTTGATATCATCTGAGTTAAGAATGCGGGCCATATAAGGCCAAAATTTGTTGTGCGGATTAGCGTAGTACATATTTTCTTTTAAGGAAATGAGGCTGGGAATTGTACCAATGATCAGAATTTTGGTATTTTCATCTATCCAAGGAGAAAAGCAGTGTTTCATGGTGAATATCTTTCAAGATAAAATTTTTTCAGAGATAAAAAAAACTCCGGTGTTTCACAACAGCGGAGTCCACGGCTACCCTCAAGACTTTGGCACAGATCTAAAACGAGGACCGTGCATTACTTATAATAATCTTTGTTAAATATCTCTATTTCCAACGGGCAAGAACAGAAGAGTTGCATTGACTATCAAAAGTCCCATACCTCAAAAGTTCACCGTATGAGAGCGTTCAAAGGCTATATAAATAATTTTCTTACAACTTTCTTCATAACATATTTTGGTATGCAAATGCAAGTAAAAAATAAGTTTAAGCGATAAGACGCCATATTTATAAAGACATTTTCGACATCAGGGTTTGCTGGGGGTTTCCGTATAGATAGTCATAAAAAAACTCCCTCTGGAGGGAGTTTTAGAAAAATTTTATAAATTATTTTCGGAATTTGAACTTCCGAAAGGAGTAAATTGTCCGACCCCGCCGAAATATTTGCGGAAGAAGCCTTGCTCTTGTTCCGGAGTAGCGGTTTCTTGTTGGCTGATTTGAACGTTATTTCCGTCAGATTTATCAATATGTTGTATTGTATCGATTTTTCCATTGTTATCAAATTTGATAACCAATAGATTTCTTTCCAATTCCTGAGGTTTCATAAAAGCAATTTGTTCTATTTCGGCAGACATATATATCCATGTATCTCTGTCAAGAGCGACCACCGAAGAAGGGGAGCCCAAGATTTGGCGGACTTGTTCTTTTTCCATTCCTTTGGAAAGTTGTTCGATTTTATCGTTGGTGGGCATATTTCCGGTATAGGTGATAAAAGTATCTTTGGCACAAGAAGTCAGGCAAAGAGAAACAAAGGTTAACAAAAGAAATTTGTTGATTGACATATCTGCATATCCTTATCATTATAAAATCAATTTAAGATGATATATAACATGGGGAAAAGTTTTATGCAAAAAGAATTTTCATATCCTTTAGTTGTTTCCGAGTTACCTCAATCGGAACAACATTATCACTTGAAAGCAACAGCAGAGAATTGCCGTTATATAAGGGATATTTTGCAAGTTCCCGAAGTCAGAGAGGTTGAGGCAGAAATAGGACTGAAAAACACACATACGACGGGAATTTTGAAGATATGGGGACATATACGAGCAAAGTTAGTTCTGGAAAGTGTTATTTCCTTGGAATTATTTGAGCAAGACTATGATTTTGATTTTGCGTATACATACGATACCAAAGCCACATATGCGAGTCAGCGGGAACAGGCAGAAGATTGGACGGTTGATTTGCCGGATGTTGTGGAAGGGGATACAATAGATTTAGGAGATATCGTCATAGAACAAATAGCACTAAAAATAGACGATTATCCGCGCAAGCCAGGAGAAGTCTTTATTTTTGAATCGGAATTTGATGAAAAAGATACAAGCAATCGTCCGTTTGAAGTTCTATCTAAGCTCAAGAAATAAAAAAAATAGCTTGCAAAACAAAAAAAATTTGGGTAAAAGACGGATAACCGTTTCAGAGATATGTAAAATGATTTGCAATTTTAATAAAATTGTAGTATTGCTTTCTCTGAAATTTATGTAATAACAATGTTTTTTTGAAAAGAATAAGAAAATGGCAACTCCAAAAAAGAAAACTTCAAAATCACGTCGCGATATGCGCCGTTCTCACGATGCTTTGGGTGCAAATGCTTATCATGAATGCCCCAATTGCGGTGAGTTGAAAAGACCTCACAATGTATGCCCGTCATGCGGTCAATACGATAAACGTGAAGTTGTTGCTAAAAAAGCAGCTGAATAAAATAAATGTTATACAACTGGATGGAGAACGACTGTGTCCGAGAATCTGGTTATATCAATAGACGCTATGGGGGGAGATAATTCCCCTCGAGTCGTCATTGAAGGGCTAAATATAGCCGCAAAGAAAAATCATGATGTTCGTTTTTTGCTCTTTGGGGATGAAGCGCAAATAAGTCCGTTACTTAAGCAATATCCCAAATTAGCAAAAGTGTGCAAAATATGCCATACCGCTGAGCGTGTGAGAAACGAAGATAAACCTTCACAAGTTATTCGCAATCGCAATACCAGTATGTATATGGCAATTGATGCCGTAAGGTCTGGTCGTGCTCAGGCAATTGTTTCCGCAGGTAATACGGGAGCTTTAATGGCCATTTCTAAAATGGTCCTAAAAACAATGCAAAAAATTCACCGTCCGGCAATCGTGACAATTATGCCGCATTTGAACGGACGCTATGTTATGCTCGATTTGGGCGCAAATACCGAATGCGATGCAGTCAATTTGGCAGAATTTGCCATTATGGGAAATGTCTTTGCCAAACATGCACTTGGAATGGACAAACCAAGAGTAGCCTTGCTTAATATAGGCGCAGAAGAGATGAAAGGTAAAGAAGAAATTCGTCAGGCATCTCGTATGTTGCACAATTCACAAATAGATGTAAACTATACCGGCTATATTGAGCCTCACGAAATTTCAAACGGCGCAGCCGATGTTATCGTTGCCGACGGTTTTACCGGTAATGTCGCTTTGAAAACAACGGAAGGAACGGCACGCTTGGTCGTTCGCTTAATCAAAAAAGCCATAAAACACTCTGTTTTGGCCAAATTAGCCCTTCCATTCTTAGTAGGTGTCGTATTCAAAATCAAAAAAATTATGGATCCGCGATTGTATAATGGGGCAATGCTGATCGGACTTAATGGGCTGACAGTTAAAAGTCACGGCGGAACAGATGCACTTGGATATTCTGTTGCCGTAGATAATGCCGCAAAACTCGTACGCCAAAATTTTGTTGCGACCATCAGGCAAGAAATAGAAAAAATAGATTTGGATGAACTGAATCAAGAAAGTATTTATGAAGGATATTACGTATGACGGTTATTCGTTCTCAACTGATTGGTACCGGTTATAAACTTCCGGAAAAAGTGCTTACTAATGATGATTTATCAAAAATGGTTGATACAAGTGATGAATGGATTAGTACCCGTACAGGTATTAAAAGTCGTCATATTGCGGCCCAAGATGAACTGACTTCAGATTTGTCATATGAAGCATCATTAATGGCCATTAAAAACGCCAAAATTCAAAATCAAGATATCGATTTTGTTATTGTTGCAACTGTCACTCCGGATAATACATTCCCGGCTACGGCAGCAAAATTAGCAAAAAAACTGGAACTTAAGCCGGGGACCCCGGCCATGGATGTTAATGCCGCTTGCTCCGGATTTGTTTATGCTACCCAAATTGCAGATAATATGATCCGCTTAGGCGAAATCAAAACTGCTCTCGTGATTGGAGCCGAAACTTTATCAAAAATTACGGATTGGACCGATCGTAATACTTGTGTATTGTTTGGTGACGGTGCAGGGGCTGTTATCCTGCAAGGCGCTGAATGCGAAGGAAAAAATACAGATACCGGTATTTTGGCAACAAAAATATATGCCGACGGAAATCAATATGAACATTTGTATTCCGATAGCGGCGTATCCCTCAATCAGAAAGCCGGTTTTATCCATATGGACGGAAAAGAAGTATTCAAAATTGCAATACCAAGTTTAGTCCAAGGTGTGGAAGAAAGTTTGAAAATTGCAGGTGTACAAATAAGTGATGTCGATTGGTATGTTCCGCATCAGGCAAACTTAAGAATTATCGATTCTGTCGCCAAAAAACTTGAGATTGACATGGATAAAGTCATTGTAACAGTCGATCATCACGGAAATACTTCTGCCGCTTCAATTCCATTGGCTCTTGCTGAAACTTTCGAGAAAGGTAAGTTTAAAAAAGGCGATTTGATAGCCATTAGCGCTATGGGAGCCGGATTTACTTGGGGCGGTATCGTTGTACGTCTCTAACCTTTTATAATAAAAATTATTTTTTGTGCCGAATTAGACTTGGCATAGGGTATTTTAGTCTAAAAATTGAGAATATAGAGGAATATAAAATGAATACGATTACTCGCGCAGATGTCGCAGAAATATTATATAAAGAAGTTGGTCTTTCACGTAAAGATTCCGGCGAAATTTTGGATATGGTTTTGGCTGAAATTATATCCGAACTTGCTTCCGGAAAAGATGTAAAACTTTCTTCTTTCGGGACATTTGCTCTCAGAGATAAAAAATCAAGAATAGGTCGTAATCCTAAAACCGGCGTCGAAGCTGAAATCTCGCCAAGACGCGTCATTTCTTTTAAACCTTCTCAATCTATGCGAAAAGCTATAAACGGTAAATAGTTATGGTGGTCAACAAGTCAAAAGCAGCATTCCGTACCATTGCCGAAGTTGCCGAAGAACTTGGCGTAGGAACTCATGTCTTACGTTTTTGGGAAACAAAATTTTCTCAAATTAAACCAATGAAAAGAGCCGGCGGTCGGAGATATTACAGACCTGACGATGTCGAATTGTTGCGTTGCATAAAAGATTTGTTGTATACCAAACGTTTAACCATTGAAGGAGCTCAAAAAGAACTTAAAAACAAAGGAATAAAAAATCTTGTAGGAGAAACAATCCAAGAGGATTTTTTTGAACAGGAAAATAATAATACCGAAATTGATGGTATTGTTGAAGAGCTTAAAGCTATAAAATCAAATTTGCAAAAAGCGCTTAATTCTTGACTTAAGAAACTTTAAGTTCGTTTTGCGGCAAGCAGCTTAAAGAAATACTTGAAATTGTAAAAAAAGTTTCTATCAAAGTAAATCTACTGGCAGAATATCCGGCTTTAATGTTTAAAAGTCGGATATTCTTTTATCAGCCTTCTTTCAGACCATTTCCTTTTATGGGAAAAATAGTTAAGGTGTCGTTTTACGACAACGACATGATAAAACAGCGAGTTTTATCGCTGATTGCAAACACTCAGTTTACCGGGGATATCTATATGTGATGCTTCGTGAGCATTTTATTGATAGTAATGAGCATTTTATTGATAGTAATATTTTGAAATCTCTTATGATATTCGTAGCTGATTTATGGTTCTATTTTGTGAAAATAAGGAATTTATATGCCCGATTTTTTTGACGATGATTTACAAATACGACCTCAGACGGATAATCAAACTATTTTACCGCCATTGACAGAAATAGCAGATATTCCCTTGCAACCGGTTCATGAATGCCCCATATGTACTCAAAGGAATTCTGTAGTTAACGGAAATTTTCTCGTTAACGATTTAATCAGGGCTTGGCAGCAAAAAGTCGGATTTAATCCAATAGCCGACGTATATCAAAACAAGATACTGGAAAAAAGAAAGTGTCTTAATTGTGGGCTGGGATTTTATAACTATCATTTGAGTGATTGCCAAAGTTTATATCAGCGTATAGAAGCGGCTATGCCGACTTATTATCCGACTTTTCGCCCCGAATATGCCGTTGCATACGGTGCGATTGAACAAATACGTCCCCAATCCGTGTTGGAAATAGGAGCAGGGCGGGGATATTTCTTAAATCTAATTAAGAATAATGCATATGCTAATGAAACAAATCCGACAGCTGTCAAACTTTGCCGTCAAAACGGAATTTTTGTTTATGATTGTAAACTTTCTGATATAAAAGAGAGCTTTGATTTTATTTGTGCATTTGAGTTGTTTGAACATATTTGGAATTGCAAAGATTTTTTTGAACAATGTTTGGCACATCTCTCCGCAAGAGGACAATTGTTGCTGGCTACCCCTAATCCTGATGGTATTTTACAAATGGTCGGAAACGGAATTTTTAACCTGCCGCCGCATCATCAGTTCGATTTCTCTTATCAGACTTTTCAATATTTGGCAGATTTATACGGCTTAAAGATTGTTCATTACGAAGAATCGGAGCTTTCATATAGGCATTATGAGAAATATGTAAAACAGCTGACTGAAAGGAATTTTATGACTTCGGATATTGTCGGATATGAATTAGCGAAGAAGCGCTACAAGGGTGCTTCACATACGGTGATTTTTTCTCGTTAATTGAGAAAAGTCAGAGTAAGTCCGACAGCCAAAGGAATGGCAAGATTATCGTCAACCTTAGTCTTATCTTCATATACTTCGACTAACGTTGCTAAAATACAAGCGATAACGCTATCATAACTAAAGGGTTCCAATTTGTGAAAAAGCATGTTTATCAATAAAGCACTGACAAAAAAGGCCGTTGTTCCTTCAAGTGATTTGTGCGGATATATTTGTCTGGTACCATATGCTTTGCCAAACAAAGCAGAGCAAGTATCAGAGATGAGCATTACGGTCATTGAGATAACGGCAATAATTTTATCAAAGCACATAGTGCAGATAATGGCTGCTGCCATAACATAGACGGCTCCGCTAAATTGAAAATGTCCGCGAGCACTTTCTTTGCTGCGTAAGGTTTTTGAAAAAATACGCCCGAAAATATTTCTGGCCCAACGCCATTTTTTAAAATTACCATACTCAAGTATGCAGTTTCCGAAAAAAATAATCGAAAATACTGAGAGAGAGAGTTTTTCAGGAGCAAAGTAAATCAGTAAAGGTATCCAAAGCGAACTTAAATGTATCAGTTTGCGATAAAGCTCTTTACGAAATGACTTATTGACGTCGACTTTTAACTGGTAGGAAAAAGTATGCAAATAGTCGCTAAAGTGATAATCCTGCGCTTGCCAATAGCGATTGCGAAAACTTATTTTTTTCAAGTTTATCTTTTTAAAATTTGCCGGTATGTTCAAATGAAACTTTGCCGGAAATTTTACCTTAAATTTAGGAGGTATTTTTAGCGGCTTAAACATACTTTTTCCTTTTTATAAAGTTGTTAAAATTATATAGCTTTACGCAGAGCGTCGATAGCTTCGTTAATATGAGAGCAATCGGCACCGCCGGTTTGAGCCATGTCGGGACGACCGCCGCCGCCGTTGGCACCGATAAACGGCGCTACAACCTTAATTAAGTTGTTGGCGGAATATTGAGCCGTCAAATCATCGGTAACGCCGATAACCGCAGAAACCTTGCCGTCATTTGTGCTGAACAAAGCGATAATACCGCTTTTAATTTGTTCTTTAATTTCATCGACGAATGCCTTGAGTTCTTTGGCTTGAACATTTTGAGTTTGGCGTGCGACAAATTTTATAGCTTTAATTTCCTCAAATTTCTCCATATTGTCGGCTGTCTTGTGGCTGACAAAAGTCTTTTTCATATTAAGGAGCTCTGTTTCCAAACGTTTTTTGTCTTCAAGCAACAAATTGATGCGTGCTTCCAAATCATTGGGATTTGTTTTCAAAATTTGGCTGACGTGATGTAATTTATCTTCAACATCCTGAGCATGTTTTTCGGCAGCGTGACCTGTCAAAAATTCGATACGGCGGATACCGGCGGCAACCGCGCATTCGTTAACAATTTTAAAGTAACCGATATCACCGGTAGAACGAACATGAGTACCGCCGCACAGTTCGCGAGAAAATACTTCTTCGTCATTTTCCATGCTGACGACACGGACTGTTTCACCATATTTTTCACCAAACAAAGCCATGGCGCCAAGTTTAATGGCTTCATCAGGCGTCATGATTCGGGTTACGGTTTTGTAATTTTTGCGGATGGCGGCATTAACCATATCTTCTGCTTTTCTTAATTCTTCGGTCGTAACTTGCTTTGGATGAGAAATATCAAAACGAGCACGACCGGCGCAAACATAAGAGCCTTTTTGGGTAACATGGTCGCCTAAAATATCTCTTAAGGCACGATGCAAAAGGTGGGTAACCGAGTGGTTAGCACGAATTTGATTGCGGGTCTCTTCATCGACTTCAAAAGTTGCAATATCACCGTTATGGATTGTTCCTTCAACTAATTTGCAGCTATGGACAATCATGCCGTCAATTTTCTTTTTGGTATCGGTAACTTCGATTTTGCAATCTTTGTTGAAGATAAGTCCGATATCACCGACTTGACCGCCGGACTCGCCATAGAAAGGAGTTTGGTTGGCAATTAAATAAAAGTCGCCGCCGTTGACTTCATTGACGATTTGACCGTTTTGGACCAAGGCCGTAACTTGACCGTCGGCCTTAGTCGTGTTGTAGCCCAAAAATTCTGTTTTGCCGAGTTTATCAAAGACTTCAAACCAAATCTTTTCAACGCCTTCGTCACCGGAACCTGCCCAGTTTTTACGGGCTTCGGCGCGTTGTTGTTCCATTGCTTTGTCAAAACCTTCGGTATCAACATTAATATTTTTGGCTTTTAAGGCATCTTGCGTCAAGTCGAGCGGAAAACCGTAAGTGTCGTAAAGTTTGAAAGCCGTTTGTCCGGAGAGGGTATCGCCTTCTTTTAAGTTGGCGGTTTCGTCGTCGAGCAAACGTAAGCCTTTTTCCAAAGTACGGATGAATTTGCTTTCTTCTGTTTTCAAAGTTTCGGTAATCAGAGCTTCGGCGCGATAAAGTTCAGGATAAGTTTCGCCCATTTCTTTTTGCAGGGCAGGTAACAGCTTATACATCATCGGTTCTTTGACGCCGAGCAAGTGTACGTGGCGCATGGCACGGCGCATAATACGGCGCAAAACATAGCCTCGACCTTCATTAGACGGCAGAACGCCGTCGGCAATTAAGAAGGCTGCGGAACGTAAGTGATCGGCAATAACGTTATGCGAAGCCTTGAGCGGTCCGGTCGGATCGGAGTTGGCAATATCGGCAATGGCTTTTATCAAATTTTGGAACAAGTCAATATCGAAATTGGAGTGAACGCCTTGCAAAATAGCGGCAATACGTTCCAATCCCATGCCGGTATCAATAGAGGGCTTTTTCAAATTAATACGACTGCCGTCGGGCAAATCTTCAAATTGATCAAATACCAGATTCCAAATTTCGATAAAGCGATCACCGTCTTCTTCCGGAGTTCCGGGAAGTCCGCCCCAAACTTCGGGACCGTGGTCATAAAAGATTTCCGAGCAGGGACCGCAAGGACCGGTATCACCCATTTGCCAAAAGTTATCTTTGGTGGCAATTCGGATAATACGGTCATCGGGAAGACCGGAAATCTTTTTCCACAAATTGTAGGCTTCTTCATCATTATAATAAATGGTGACGGCCAATCTTTCTTTCGGTAAATCAAAATATTTGGTCAACAATTCCCAAGCGTAGCCGATAGCTCCCTCTTTAAAATAGTCACCGAAAGAGAAATTACCGAGCATTTCAAAGAAAGTATGGTGTCTGACATCATATCCGACGCTGTCCAAGTCATTATGTTTGCCGCCGGCGCGTACACTTTTTTGGGAAGTGGTTGCACGGGTATATTCACGGGTTTCGTTGCCTGCCAAAATGTTTTTGAACTGAACCATGCCCGAGTTGGTAAACATTAAAGTCGGATCATTATCGGGGACCAAAGGAGATGAAGGCACAACTTTGTGTCCGTTTTTTTCAAAATAGTTCAGAAACGTACTTCTGATTTGATTTACAGTCGTTGTCATAACCAATTTCTTTCAAATACATTAAATAGGGTCTAAAAACTAACCCTTACATTTAATGCAATCTTTGCAATAAGTCTATAAAAAAGTTAGCCCAAAACTAAATATTTATAATATAACCATGCAGGTAGACGTAGCCGATATTAAGCCATGTTGCAAGGAGCAACCAACAATAGTAGGGAATAAGCATCCAAGCACAAATTCTCTTTTTGTTCCAAAACCAGATAATGTTTAAGGCAACCATGGTATCAAGAGCTATAATTATGAGTAAACCGACGGCGGCCATACCGTGAGCAAAAAAGCAAAAGGTCCATAAAACATGTAAGGCCAGTTGTCCGAAAAAATATTTTTTGGTCGTTAAGATATCTTCTGGAGCGGTGAGTGTTTTGAAAGCAATAAAAAAGGTAATAATAATCATCAGATAAATGATGTTCCAGGCAATTGGAAAAACGTAGTCTGGCGGAGTTAAAATCGGTTTTTCAAGTAATTGATACCAACCGGAAATAGCTTCGTTGTTAAAATAAGCTCCCAGTGCCATAGCCAGAGCGACAGGAATAAAACAGTATAGGAACAGACCTAAATTTTTCATCTTTTTCTCCTCGTATTAATTTATGTAAATAAAGATATACGAGTTCAAAAAACATATTCAAGCAAGAGACGAAATTTTATTTTATAGGTTTAGGCATTGCTCAATAAAAGCTGTTGCCGCGTCAATATCGATGGTTTTATCAAAATTAAAAAGGAGATCTTCCAATGCTGTTCCGTCGTATTGTGTCACGCCGCGAGAATTACGTCCGGCCCAATGTTTTATAATCCTCGTCTTTTCTAAAAGTTGGCGGTTAAAAATTGAGCATAGGCGTGTAGCAACTTCACCGCTTTGATTAACTCCGATGATATATATAAGATAGACAGTTTTTTTGTTTGCCAGAAAGGACAAAAGTTTATCTATATTATAACCTTTGGGATTGCTTGATAAAAATAATGCTTTGGTTTTTATATCGGTAGCTGTTATAAAATTATTTGATTGATACTCATAATCTCCTAGGCTGTCTGCCGTAAAAATTCTAGGAAGAGCATGGTTATGCTGCAATGCGTCTATTAACTCCGTTTGTAGGTGATCATCAGCCGTTACTAAATATTCAACAATTCTGCCACGTAAATTTACATTATCTATAAATGTGGCATTTCCTATGGCATTTTTGACTTTATTGACGCGTTGCGTTAAATCTTGATTGAGAATTTCATAGTCATTTGAATTGAAAAAATCGATTGTGCGTTGAATCGATTGCATAATGCAAGCTTTTTGTTTGTCGCTAGGCAAAAAACGATGTCCGATAGGGTGGATATCGTTTGTTGCTTTAATCAAACGTAGTAAATTTGTATTAAAAGGAGACTGTTGGTGTAAGGTAAAAAGAGATTCAAAATTGTTGGGTTCATTTAATATACCGTTCAAACTGTTCATTATATCAGAACCATTAAAACTGCCTTTGATGTTATCAATACGCAATTCTTGAGATGAATGACTTATTTTACGAAGAAAAGTTGTGTTAGCCAACATAAGGTAATTTTTTTTAGGAGTAACAATACAGACAATAAAGGGTAATTGGTCATATTTTTTCAATGTAGACAGAGATAATACAGTATTGCTGAAATTTTTGCTTGTAGCTTTACAAAAGCGTATAGTATAATATTCTCCACAAAAAACACTTCTATTTTGACTCAAATGAAAAACAGATTTTACTTTTTTTGATAAAGCGTTTTTGTCATTTATTCCATCGTATTTATTGATATATGTTATCAGCGTATTAATTACGTTTTTATTATACATAGCTTATTTCCCAACTAGATTTAATATACCTTGATTGCCTATAGTCATATTTTTGTCTTCTGCTGTTTTTGAAGGATAAGTAGCTTGGGTATGTTGTTCAGTCAGTGAATTTCTTTCCCAAAAGAGACCGTTGACATATCCTTGGATTGACTTATCCGTTTGAGCTCTTTCAAGTCGTTGCTCTGCCCATAAGCAATATTGTTTATCCATTTCAATTCCCAAGTAATGTCTTCCCAGTTTTTTGGCAACGACGCTTGTTGTGCCGGAGCCGAGAAAAGGATCAAAAATGACATCATTGGGATTTGAACTGGCTAAGATAATTTTGGCAATTAATTTCTCTGATTTTTGAGTGGGGTGAGCCGTATTTTCGGGCATTGACCAAAAAGGAATGGTGATATCATCCCAAAAGTTTGACGGGCAGGTGTCACGATAATTTCCGTTTTGAGTTTGGGTCCAATCTTTTGGAGTTCCGTCAACACGGTACGGAGCTATGACTTTTTTACGAATTTTTACGGCCTCCAGATTAAAGGTATAATCGTTGCTTTTGGTTGCAAACCATATATCTTCCAGTCCGTTTTTCCAATTTGCTTTAGCTCCTCTTCCTTTTTCTCTCTGCCATGTAATGCGGTTTCTGATTTTGAAAAAATCACCGAGGACGTTGCCGATGATTAAACTTGATTCCCAGTCGCAACAGACATAAATCGAGCCGGTGGGTTTAAGTAAAGGCTCTAAAGCAGCAAGCCAACGACGGGTATAGGCTTCATAATCGATATTTTTGCATTTTATAAATGTACTGCCGTTAAAATTTTTGGTCAGGTTATACGGCGGATCAACAATTATCAGATCCATACTTTCGGCAGGTAGCTGAGGTAAAACTTGAAACGTATCGCCCAAAATTGTTTTATCAACAATGCTCTGAATATCGGCAATCGGAGTATTAACGCTGATGCAACGTTCGAGATATTTTTTTCCTTCTTCAATAGAAGTATCTAATGTTTTATTTCTCTTTGCTTTTGTTTTTAGCATAATTCTTCTTTCTTATGAGTTTCATTATATTTTATATGATTTGACATAGTAATTTTTAAGGGACAAAAAATCAAGTTGAATTCGCATATTTAAGAAAAGGATTGCAAAAGACGGCTCTTAGGTGTAAATAAAATGAAAACAAATTTTAATAAGGAGCGCAAAAGTGACAAGAAAAACAAAAGACGGGATAGTCGTTTATAATCCTGAAGATTTTGAAGGAATGCGCAAAGCAGGCAAATTAGCTGCCGAAGTATTAGATTACATAACAGATTATGTCGATGTCGGCGTAACGACCGAAGAACTGGATGACTTGTGCCGTAAATATATTGAAAGTCACGGTGCGATTCCGGCATGTTTAGGATATCACGGTTATCCTAAATCTTCTTGTATTTCAATTAATCATGTCATATGCCACGGAATTCCGGATGATAGAAAACTGGCAGCGGGCGATATCTTAAATATTGATGTGACCGTTATTTTGGACGGTTGGTACGGCGATACCAGCAGAATGTATTATGCCGGTAAACCCAAGCTCAAGGCAACCCGTTTGTGCGACGTTACTTATGAATGCATGATGCGTGGTATTGAAGTTGTTCGTCCCGGAGCTCATTTTGGAGATATAGGTGCGGTTATTGAAGAATATGCGCATAAATTCGGCTATTCCGTCGTTGATATGTTTTGCGGACACGGTCTGGGAAAAGTTTTCCATGATAATCCCAATGTTATGCATTGCGGTAAAAAAGGTACCGGTCCGGTTATGGAAGAGGGAATGTTCTTTACCATCGAGCCGATGATTAATATCGGTAAAAAAGACGGCTTTATCATGTCCAACGGTTGGACTGCGGTTACTCGCGATAAGTCACTTTCGGCACAATTTGAGCACTCTCTAGGTGTTACTAAAGACGGATTTGAGGTGTTTACGTATTCTCCAAAAGGGCTGGATAAACCTCCATACAAATAGAATAACCATATGACTGATACAGAAGAAAAACAACCGGACTATATCGGACACCGTCAACGCCTAAAAGAAAGATTTAAGCTGGGTAACGGTGCCGATATGGCAGATTATGAAATGTTGGAATTGTTACTGACTTTGGCAATTCCCAGAAAAGATACCAAACCTTTGGCAAAGGCATTGATTAAAGAATTCGGAAGTTTTGCCGAAGTCCTGTCGGCGGCGGACGATAAGTTAATGGCTTTCAGCGGTCTAAAGGAAAACACAATTTTTGTTTTTAAACTCGTTCGTGAAGCGGCCTTGAGAATGACGTGGCAAAAGCTAAGTGAACAAGATGCTCCGGTCATGACCAGTTATGATGCGATTGTTGATTATTGTCGTGCCGCGTCCGGTTATAATGATCGAGAAGAATTTCGTATTATTTTTCTCAATGCCAAAAATAGGATTATTGCTGAGGAAGTTCAACAAAGAGGAAGTGTAAACTCGGTTGCCATTCATCCGCGTGAAGTGATGCGTGCGGCGGTTATGAAAGGCGCAACAGCTTTGATTATCGTACATAATCATCCCTCAGGTGATGTAACACCTTCAAGGGCAGATGTAGAAGTTACTAAGAAAATTTATGAGGCTTTGGCAGCAGTTGATATTCGTTTGATTGATCATTTTATTGTGAGTAAAAATTTGGTTTATAGCTTTAATGACCATGGTTTGTTGCCGTGCAGATAAAAAAGTTGTTGCAAAAAAAAATTTTTGAGTTATTTATTATTGTCATTAAAGATGAGCATAAAATAACGGGGCATAGCTCAGCTTAGCTTAGGTGAGCGCTTGCTTTGGGCTGGAGGATAAAAAAACTTTCGGTGAAAGTTTTTTTGACGAGAGCCGAAGTCTTGTTATTTTGCAGAAAGGCGAAAGCCTTAAAAGCAAAAGTTACAAGACGAGGAGGGCGAGCAAAGCAAATTATTATGGAAATGAGCATAAAATAACGGGACATAGCTCAGCCTGGTAGAGCGCTTGCTTTGGGAGCAAGATGCCGATGGTTCGAATCCGTCTGTCCCGACCAATATAAAAAAATAAAAACGGATACTGAAAAGTGTCCGCTTTTTTTATACCCGCTTAAAGCCCAATTCTAGCCACTATTCCCTCTTGTCAATTTTTAATGCTCTCGCTGTCAATTACC
>CALXPO010000019.1 GCA_944390315.1 uncultured Alphaproteobacteria bacterium | reverse complement strand
GCATTTATCATAATTCTCGCTTTGTGTCCTTTACATTTGTGGAGGCTCGTGCTATATTCTCATTGAAAGGGGTGACAGCTATGGACCAAGAAAAAATCGGTAGTTTCATTGCAGAAAACCGCAAGGCGAAAGGCTTTACGCAAATTGAATTTGCGGAGAAATTAGGCGTTTCCAACAAATCGGTATCCCGGTGGGAAACTGGAAAAAATATGCCGGATGTGTCTCTGTTTTTGCCTATATGCGATGCGTTAGATATTTCAGTTAACGAGTTGCTTATCGGCGAACGCATCGCAACGCAAGAAAACAAAAAAGCAGATAAAATTTTTGTTGAAACCATACAAGCCTCCAACAAAAAGCTCAAATCCGCACAAATAGTGATTTATATATTGGCTGTTTTGGTCAACGCATTACTTATGATTGGCGTGCCTCTGACCGCAACACCCTCTGACGCAATGGCGGTGCCACTTGCCGCACTTTTAGGCGGTGCTGTTTCTGCCCTGTTGTTGTCCTGCCTCAACATCAAGCCTATATGGTTGTTTATATTCATTCCGATTTCGGTAATTGAATTATTGGTAGGAAGTATAATCTATTGCGGTGCGTTGTATGACTACGGCTTGCCCTATGCAACAATACTGGCATTTACGCAACTGACAATCATTTTGCTGACGATAATTATGCGCACAATTATAAGAAGCCTTATAAAAAATAAACGCAAAAACTAAATTGAGAATCTCACAAGAAGAGCTATCAGGTTTTGAAAATCTGATAGCCCTTTAATTTATAGTGCAACATTCTTATATCGCGCTAATTTGATATAAGGCGCAAGCCACCGGGAATTATTCTTTTGCTATAATTGCAACATATTTTGCAACACGAGTGATGATAAAGAGAATAAGACAAAGAAAAACACCTCTAAAACAGCAATAAAACGGCTTGAAATAGAGGTAAAATAGGACAAACGATATTCTAGGAAAAGAGTGGGAATAAATTGAAATCCATCACCCGCCAAGCCTTTTTATATAAGGCATAGCGGGTGATTTTTTGTACGCAATGGAAAAGATCAAAAAAAATCAAGAATATAGCAATGAAAAAAGTAGCTTTGTCCATTTGATTGTGCTATACTGTTTATAAATTCTTATGTGCAACGATATGTTCTTGTGCTAAGAATTAAGTTGAGGGGGAAAAAGAATGGCTTTGGTTATCACAATTATTTTAATTATCGTAATCGTCAAATACATCCGAAAGAAGAAATATAAAGAATTAGAAACCACTGTTTTAAAAGAGTTAGGATTTTATAACTGGACTTTTATTCCTTATTACGATGCATATGTAACCGTAAAAAGCCGGCAGTCTTTTGAAAAGTACCATAATGTAAATTTCTTTAAGGACAACAAAAATATGCTTGCAAAAGCAGAAAATATTATTCGGCAAAAAAATGAAGTTGCAAGTAAGTTAAGAATGTTTCTTGAAAACAACGGATATCAATCGCATTCTCAATATAAGCGGCTCAAGAAACAAATCGATGGCGTCTTAAAAAACACAGGGGTTCCGGGGGCCTTCAGAATTAAGGTTAGTTACATATCCTCGGCCGGGAACCTGTTAGACACAAAAGAAATTACCGTAGGACAATATACTATTGACCGATTTAAAAAAGACCCCTCGTTGCTCATGAGCAAAGGCGAATATAACAAATACATAAAAGAGCAACAAAAAGAGGCAGTAAGCAAAAAACAGCATGATTACTATGAGCGTGTAAACAAAATCATAGATTATGCCAATGCGAACCAGGACGCTTTGGTTGTTAAAGACAGCCAAAAACAGTTAGACAGTTTAATGGGTCAGTTGTTCGACAGAACCGTTAACAGCATTAAAAAAATCAAAAAGACGGACAGCGAAGAATGGGCACTGATCGGCGATTTTATTGCGCGCATTCAGAGCGAAATCGGAAAAATTGTTCAAACCAATCAAAAAATCATTGCTTATTATGCTTCCCCGGATTTTGAAAAGATTAAAGAAACCTGTCAATATTTGATCAATTCACAAAAAGAATTTAATGAATACATCAACGAGAAAGTGCAGTCTATTTCTCAACTTTTTGGCACACGAGTGGTGCGAAACGAAACCGTCAACAACGATGAATATAACTATATTCGCCCGTATAAAAAAACAATCACGCCGTTTACCGCTGAAGTTTCTGCGGCAGTATTTGCCAGTGCCGAAAACAATCCGTTAGAGTATATTGTCAAATACTTCTATCCCAATAAAGATTTATATCCCGAGCAAATCCAAGAGCTCTACTAGCTAGTAGAAGAACTTGAAACATTGAAAGATGCCAAGCAGATTATTGAAAACTACAAAGCTGAATATCAACAATACCTGGGTAATGTCCCTGATTATGTCATGGAGAATGACGAAGCGGGGTTTTATGAACGCCTTGGTTTTGCTACCATTGACGAAAGCGTGCTCGCCGTAGAGTATAAATTTGCGTACACTTCCGGCGGTGGATTGGTACAAAGGTCGTTTACTGTGCCGATGACGGAAGAAACCATCGCCGAACTGATTAAAATACTGGAAAGCAAACTGACTACCAAAGCCTTTGCAAAAGAGCAACGGACGCTGATGACGAAAAAGCTTCGGGAGTTTATTAAACAGCGTGACCATTTTACTTGCTGTAATTGCGGGAACTCGACCGCTGTCGAACCAAACCTTCTCTTGGAAATTGATCACATCATTCCCGCCTCTAAAGGCGGTCGCACCACAGAGGATAATCTTCAAACCTTGTGTTGGAAATGCAACCGTGCAAAAAGCAATAAAATTATAAGTTAACGGCTTAATTTTTCAAGTTCTATGTCTTGTAAGCATATCCGCTACGAATAAAAGAAGGTGAAAACCATGGCAAACCTTTTTATATGCTTTTTGTATGTATTAGAAGGCGTTATTTTCGGCGTTTTAGGTTTTGTATTAAAACGAAAGCGTTCCGAATTCCCGGATTTTCGGGTCGGCTACCACGACGAAAGATTTATGAACGATAAAGACCGATGGGATTATGCCAACCGCGTGACCGGCAACATTTGTTTGGTCTCTTTCATGGTTTTTGTGGTTGCCGCCGTGGTTGTGTATTGCTGCAAGGTGGCATTAGGCACAAATCTCGCTGTGTTTTTTGCTTTGTCTTTACTGGCAATTCTCGGCGCGCTGCTTTTGCCGATTGCGCTCGTCAAGAGAAAATTTCAAGGCTCTTAATTGTCGCCTGTTATTAAAAATTGAATCCTACACATTTAAAAAACGGACAGTTTCCTGTCCGTTTTTCTTTTATATATTTTTTAATATTGATTTTAACGTCGCAAGAGTTCACAAGCCAAAATCTTACGCTTCGGTGGTCATGTCAATCCCGCGCTGCAAGGTGTCGCCGCTGATAGCACCTGTTGCCTTTGCGATAACATAGCCTTTCGCGTCGATGAAATAGGTTGTCGGCAGGGAGTTTGCGCTATAAGCTGCGGCGGCGTCTGTTTCCGTGTCATAAA
>CALXPO010000018.1 GCA_944390315.1 uncultured Alphaproteobacteria bacterium | reverse complement strand
TTAGTCTGCCCTTCGATCTTTCCATGAAAACTTTCAAGTTCACCTCCTCACTTCTTAACGCCCCCGATTTATTAACTCAGAAACTCTGAAAAACTCCCAAAAAAAACAAAAGCTATATCGTTGCTATTTTTAAAACAGGGGTATATGTGTTAATTCCTTTTATAAAACTTCCATATCTACATTTCTTGTGTTATGGTATTATCATTATCCATGATGGAAAGCTTTTTGATGTATAATAAAAATATAAAACTTATTGCATACCTGTCTTAAACAAGGAGTTAAAACCAAATTAAAATACTTCTTATGAAAGAGCTTAAGGTGCAAAAGTAAAAGAGATATTTCCATTCGTTGCGGAATGGTCAGATTCTCTATTTTTGTTACATGTTACATTACGAATGGGGTAATTTTACTTTATGTCTGATTTGAATTTCGATTTGAGTTTAGTATCAAAATATCATGCAGCTTCACAGAAAATAAGAATTTTAACGGAAAATTGGTTAGAAATTCATTCGTATTGTCCCTGTTGCGGCAATTCTATCGTTCACTATGAAAATAACCGTCCGGTTGCTGATTTTTATTGTAAAGAATGTCAAGAAGATTTCAAACTAAAAAGCAAACAAAATAGATTGAGCAGTAAAATCATTGATGGAGCATACCAAACAATGATAGAGCGTTTGCCGTCAGCTCGAAATCCAAATTTTTTCTTTATGGTATATCAAGATTATTCTGTAAAGGATTTGATTTTGATACCAAAACATTTCTTTACAGAGGACATTATTGAAAAAAGGAAACCGTTATCGCCCAAGGCTCATCGAGCCGGATGGATTGGTTGTAACATTATTTTGAAGCAGATACCGGAAAGCGGAAAGATATATTACATAAAAGATAGAAAAATTTCATCGCCAGAATTGGTTTTAGAACAATATAAAAAAACATTATTCTTATCAAATCAAAAATCATTAATGCGCGGATGGACACTAGATGTAATGCTTTGCATTGATAAACTTGCATCAAATATATTTAAATTGGAAGATATTTATAAATTCGAGGCTGTTCTGCAAGCAAAACACCCTGAAAATCATTTTATAAAAGATAAAATCAGACAACAACTACAATATCTGAGGGATAAAGGTTATTTAGTATTCAATGGGCGAGGGATTTATAAACGAATATAAAAATGATACCATATAATATTGTTGATAGCGATGATGAAAGTAAAGGACAGAATACAGGGAAACGAAGAATTCTTTAGTAAAATCAATAAACAAATTTAAAAGTCGGAAAAAGGTTGCAGTGTTTGTTCACCATAAGAGATAAAATATAAAGTTGCATAATTATGCATTTTATGATATATAATCTCAATCTTTTTATTATTAACATCTAAATATTATTTCGTATGTTGGAAAAAATATTTTATCGTAGCCAGTTATGGAAAATTGGCATGATTTCTCGTTTAAAACTTCCGTTCAGTTCCAAAAAAGTGACGTTTGCAGAGATTATTTCAGTGGCAAAATTGGACAGCGATGAGCTTGCAACTCTCTGCACACAGGTGATGATGGAATACGGCGTTTTTACTTCACGAGAAATGAAGTATCTGCGGCAGATGAAGTCCTATCGCGCAATCTTGGAAATTTTGAGCGACAAGGATATCGTTGCGAAAGATTCCGTCTTTTGGCTTAAGTACGCCGGTTGCCCAGAGATAGTCTTTGAGGCCGTTTCGGGAAAAATAGAGTTGTACAAAGTTTATGTTGTCGATCCCAAAATGGCGGAGCTTTGCCAAGAATACGACGATTTCATGATCTGGCCATTCCGACCGATAGGGTGGCGGATGTTAGGTTTGTGGATAAACTGCCTCAGTCTGTTGAGGATAAACGCCAACAGTGGCTGAAACAGCAGTAGAAACCGGGCTGAAGAAACTTATGAAAGGATGTTAAGATTTTTCTTAACATCCTTTTTCTTATCTTAAGGCCTATCTCCATTCTGATGGAGAAAATGACAAGATGTCGGAACAACGGCGTTCCTGCCAGAGAGCGTGGTAAAACATGCAGTTTGTAGCTGATTTAGAATTCCCAGTTTATTGAAAATAGCTATTTACACAAATTCTTCGATTGAAAAACAAAATATTTTGCAGGCACAGCTTCACCTTTTATCATAGGTTAAGTCTAGAATTTTCATTTAAGGCAAACACCTATAATTTAAAATTTGCAAAAAATTTAAGATATAATTTTTGGAAGCTGAGAATTTTATTAAGTTGTTTATGTAGCAAATAGAAGTTTCCGTTGTAAAAAATAAGGTTTGGGCTATTCTCTATTGAGGAGGCTAAAATGAAACGAGAAAATTTAAAGCTATTTATTCAAAAATTTAAACCTTTTTATGAAGAAGTTAAAAATGATGCGGATTGTCGAAAATTTGTAACGAAAAAATATCGTCATTCCATTCAGGTTTTACAAATAGGTGAAGAAATTGCCAAAAGAGACGATTTGTTAAAAAACGAAAGTCCCGAATTTTTGGCATTAGGGGAGAAGGCCTTACTGTTCCATGACGTTGGACGTTTTGCAGAGGCAGGAAAGATGTATGAGGGGCATCTTTTTAATAATCATGATTCTTTGTTTTTCAAAAAGTATGACCACGGGGTTATGAGTTATGAGATGATGAAAAATGAGCCTGGTTTTGACGATGTTCGTATTTTGGCAGCTCTAAAACATCACGGACATATGATGGAAAAATTTTATGAAGACGAGGAATTTTCTTCCGTAAAAAATGCTGAAATTAAACGAGAAATGACAGCGATTCTCAAATGGGTGAGAGATGCCGATAAGTTGGCAAATTTTTATATTCAAAAATATGAGGATAATCTCAAAAAAGATCCGTTTTTTGTGACGATGAGCGAAGAAGTTAAAAATGCTCCGCTGTCTGAGGGAGCTCTGGCTCAATTTGATGCCGGCAAAGTGATACTGACCTCAACGATTACTTCATATTGTGATAGACTTTTATGTTGTTTGTCTTGGATATTTGATTTGAATTATAAAGCGTCATATATGATTTGCGCCGAGCAAGGGTATTTTGAGATGTTGTTGGCGGTACTGGCGGAATATAATCATAATGAAGAATTGCAAAAACATGTAGCCGATAGGATTCATCACGAACTATCAATAAGAGCGGCATAAAAAGAAAGCACTAACCGACTGAGGGTTAGTGCTTTCTAAAAAAGAGAAGTTAATGTAGTTAATAATGTAGTTAGTAGAGTTTAATTAAGTGCGGCAAGGATTTTGTCGTACTCTTCTTCGGAAATCTGGCCGGCTTTTTTGAGCTCTTTGGCCATTTTGCGGAACGCTCTCTTTTCAGCCTTACTCATGTCCTTCGGATCCTTTCCGAATTTATCGAGCATGAATTGACGTAATTTCTCGGCACCTTCCAGACCTGCATTTTTTGATGTGTTAGTAGCTGTACCGAACTGTGGCTGGTTGTTATTGTTCTCTTTCATATTTTTACGGATTTAATTGTTTATAAATAATTCATGTATATTTCTATATATAGACTAAAAATATTTTTTGTCAATATATTTTTGTACAAAAAATCCCGCCGATGAAGGCGGGATGATAAAAAAGACTAAAATTCACGTTTTAAGTCGCGTTCGAACATTGAACGTATGGTTTTTTCAATGTCCGCATTTTCATAAATGACTTGGTAGAGAGCTTGACAAATAGGCATATCAATACCTTCTTTGTCGGCAATCAGTTTAACGGCTTTTAGAGTCGGAACACCTTCAGCCAATTTGGCAAAACGTTCACCTTTTGCAAAAGCCTCGCCATAAGAACGATTATGGCTGTATTTTGAAAACAAAGTAGCCTCATAATCCCCGAGGTGTGCTAATCCGTAAGCACTCATCGGATTACCGCCAAAATGTTTAATAAAACGCCCGACTTCCACCGGAGCTCGAGCCATCAAGGCCCCTTTCAAACCATACCAACCCAGACCGTCCAAAATACCGGCAGCCAAGCCGATAACATTTTTCAGGGCGGCGCCGATTTGGTCGCCGATAAGGTCAGAACCGTAATAAAAACGAATTAAGTCGCTTTGTAAGAGCTTTATCCAATATTCTTTAGTTTGTTCTTCCAGACTGTCAATAACGGCGGCGGAGGGAACATTTTTCATATAATCCTGAACATGTCCCGGACCGGACAGAGTTGCCACATGGATATCTTGTTTAATTTCTTCTTTAAAAACATCATGCATAATTTTGGCACTGGGTTCTTCTAATCCTTTCATGGCCAACAAGAAAGTTTTTCCTTGCAAATTATAACCGTTCAGTTCTTTGGCCAATGAACGTAAATGTTGGCAACCGATAGAGATGATGATGGTGTCATTAACCAGAATATCGCTTAAGTTTTCAAATAAATGCATATTATCTGACAAACTCAGATATTCGTTTTTGCGTGTGTCGCGAAGTTCTATAAAGTTTGGTGAAGTTTTGAGATCATACATTAAAACATTTTGAATTTTGCCTTTGCAGCGATTGGCGGCATACCAGGCCAAGAAAGTACCCCAGCGACCGCAACCGATAACAGATATGTCTTTCATAATTTTCCATCCGTAAAAGTTAAAAAATATTATGTTCTATACATAGAACAAAAAAAGCGTCAATGCAAACATCATCTTTGCTCTATCCTCAAGAGCCAATTAAAAAACCCCGCTTTGGAGGCGGGGAAAGTATCAACCTAATTTTTTTGTACGTTGTCGACCGATAATGGCATTGACATAATCAAACTCTTCAAAAGAGCGATAGGCCTCATCGTAGCTACGGCGGTCATATTCATAAAAAACTTTATTAGCAAGCATTTTTATGGCATCGTCAATTTTTTGAAAAGCGTCATTATAGTCGGCATTAAAATTATTTTTGACTTTTTTCTTTATAACCGAGTGATATGCATTGATAACTTTAAGAGTTTCGTCGGCAGAATTAGCATAACCTTTTTGCTCAAGATCGTGCATAATTTGAGCTGTGGTTTGATAAAAACATTTGTTTGTCAAAATATTTCTTTGTTTGGTATTACTACTGTCTATAATCATAATTCCAATATCCAAAGTACAACCCAGAATTTTTTATAGCATAAAAAAGGCGTTAATGCAAATATTTTTGTACAAACGGCAAAGAAAGAAGAAAAACAAGAAGATAAACAAAAAAACATTGACAAAAACAAGACAAAAGCATATTCTTAGAATGCAAAAAATTACTATTATGGACGCAAATAATTATTTTAGAGCAGGTGTCGTTTTTATCTTAAGCGTCTTTTGCATTTTGTCAGGCATTGTCATGCTTCAAAAGCAAAAGGAAAAAGATAACCCGAAGTTTGAAGTACAGGCTGTCGGCGTATTTGACAGAGTTGGATGTTCTCTTGACTGGGTAGAAGTGACAACCGGAGAAATTGCTAAAAAAAAGGAAGGCATTTTTTTGGTTGGAGATTCCGAATTGTATTCAATATCCAATTTGGATGAATTGTCTTTAGAACCAGGAGACAGTGTCTATGTCGTAAATCATGCGGCTTATTCGAGCATTCCGAGCAAAGAACAGGTTTTGAAACAAGCTCAAAAAGCTGCATCGACTGCAAAAGTCATATTTTGCATACTCCTCATTTTATGGGGATTTTCCGTTGTTTCGCTCATTCTGGGGCGAAAGTTAAATAACACTAAACTTTAATTATTATGGAAACCGGAACAAAATTTTATGTAGGACTATGTGCGGCCATAGCAGTCGTGCTAGTGTTAGCGTTTAGGGGCATTATTGTAAATTGGCAGCAACGCGCGCAATATGAAACTCAGCAAATTGATATAACACCGGAGTATGTAGGAACATACAAAGATGTTGTCCATAATCGTTATTATGGTACTTATGATGGGCAAGATGCAAGCATGGACTATGTTTGTGGCTTTCTGCTGAATGAGTATTCAGAGGTTATTCACGCTGAGTTTAATCCTTCGCGTTTTTCGGATGGAGACAGTGTTTGGGTTGTGCAAGGCAAAGCCTTCAAAATGAAACCAGATGAAGATCAAGTGAGAGATTACTTGCTTTCCAAAACCCGCACAAATACCATGAATATTCTTTATGGAATAGGTGTTTTAGTGTTGGTAGGCTTAATCCTTTGGGGGTGCGCTGTCATTATGCTCAGGCGATAAAAATGAAATTGAAAAGGGCTTTGTCCATGTACGGACAAAGCTCTTTTTTGTGTGTGCTAAGCTCTTATGAATATTCTGATGGTGTGAAGTAATATATCAAGAAGCGCGGTGAAGCCTATAAAATGCAAACAGATTTTATTGTTTAGTGGAAAATGTCTATATCTAAAAAAAAAGATTGACAAAAACAAGACAAAAGGTTTATACTAATAATAGTTAATAATTATTTTGAAAAATTATATTATATTATGAAAAAATTAAATATTGATTGGTGGACGGTGCTTTTTATTGTTTTTTTCCTTGTTTGTGGCGTATTATGCGCTGCTCAGGGTTGGACGCTTGAGAGCATCTCGGTCGGCACAATGGTGTCGATTATTGGAATTATGTTTGTTGTATTCAACAGGTAACATATAATTCGCCCCAAGGGAAAAACCTCGTTTTAATAAAACGAGGTTTTTTTTATGATTCAAACGTAACACTACCTACGTAAGCAGGTAGATGTAGACATATCAGTCCAGCCATAAGGCTTGCGAGCTTTTGGGCTGGGCGAACAAAGTTTGAATAGGCTAATACCACTTGCGTCAGCGAGTGGAAGTTTATTAGTGCCTTACAGAAAACCCCGAGTTTACTCGGGGCTGAATGCCAAGGTGTTGGAACAACACCGCTCCACGCCAACGAGCGTGGCCAAACCGTAAGGTTTGTAGCTGTTATAGAACCCCGGGTTTACCCGGGGATATCTATGCTTGCTTAAAAGAAACCCCGAGTAAACTCGGGGATATCTATTCTGTGACTGATTATTCAACGTTGCCAAAGGGATTAATCGCCTTCTCGGCATTTTGATTAGCCCGCAAATTAAACAGATTTAACATAGTTGTTGATACATAAATAGAAGAGTAAGTTCCGATAACAACACCCCAAGCGATGGTAAAGGAAAAACTTCTTAATGTATCCCCGCCGAAAATAAACAAGGCAATTGAGGCCAACAAAGTGGTCAAACCTGTTAAAATCGTACGCGAGAAAACGTCGTTAGTACTCTTGTTGAGCAAATCATATTGCGGCATCTTTTTATACTTGCGCAGATTTTCTCTGATGCGGTCATAGTTAACCACGGTATCGTTTACCGAATAACCGGCCAAAGTCAAAATAGCGGCAATGGTGGTTAAACTGATATCAAAGTTGAACAATGACAAAACACCGACGGTTGTAATCAGGTCATGGATAAGACCAACCATGGCGCCCAATGCAAATTGCCACTCAAAACGGAACCAGATGTAAAGCGTAATCGCCAAAATAGCAATAACCGAAGCCGTAATACCGGCTTTCTTAAGTTCGTCACCGACTTGCGGTCCGACCAATTCTACCCGACGATATTCATAATCATTGCCGAGGATTTTTTTAATGGCATTAACGGCATTCATCTGAGCTTTTTCGTCTTGGCTTTTGGTTTGGGCTCTGATCATCATCTCATCACCGGCTTCACCGATGGATTGCAGATTGACATCGTCTAAATCAACATCGGCAAGCTGCTTGCGAACGGCTTCCATATCGATTTTGTCTGGACTTTTGAGTTCAATCAAAATACCGCCTGAAAAGTCAATACCGTAGTTAAAGCCCTTAACGGCGATACAAATAATGGATAAAACCACCATTGCAATCGACAAAGCGTATCCGATTTTGCGAAACTTCATAAAGTCGATATTTGTATCTTTGGTAACCCAACTGAAAATTTTCATTTTTTATTATCCTTATAGTTTAATTAAATCGGCAATTTTGTAGGTTTATACTTTTGCAACCAACCGGTGATAATCAGTCTGGTAACGGTTACCGAAGTAAACATGGAAGTTGCGATACCGATAGCCAGGGTTACGGCAAAGCCGCGAACGGGACCGGTGCCGAAATAAAGCAAGACGAAAGCGGCAACCAAAGTGGTTAGGTTGGAGTCGACGATTGTTCCCCATGCTTCGGTAAAACCGGCTTCGGCAGCGTCACGGGTTGAGCGACCGTTTTTGACTTCTTCACGCATTCTTTCAAAAATCAGCACGTTGGCATCGACGGCCATGCCGATGGTCAAGATGATACCGGCAATACCGGGCAAGGTCAAAGTTGCTCCCATAATACTCAAAACACCGAGCATTAAGAACAAGTTTAAGAAGACGGCCACGGTTGTAAAGATGCCGAACAAACCGTATGCGGCAATCATAAAGGCAACGACGGCAATAAGACCGATAACCGATGCGGTTACGCCTTCACGAATGGAGTCGGAACCAAGTCCTGCGCCAACGGTTCTTTCTTCCAAAACTTCCAAAGGAGCAGGCAGGGCACCCGAACGGAGCAACAAAGCCAATTCCTGAGCCGATTCGGTTGTAAAGTTACCGCTGATTTGTCCCGAACCGCCCAAAATAGCGGTTTGAATATTAGGAGCGGAAATAACTTCGTTATCCAAGACGATGGCCAGTCTTTCGCCGACGTGGTTTTGAGTGGCTTCACCGAATTTTTTGCCGCCGTAAGTATCAAACTTAAAGCTGACGACAGGCATACCGCCGTCAAAAGCGGCACGGGCATCAACCAAATGTTCACCGCCGACGACGGGTTTACGTTCAATGACCATGGAACCGCCTTCCCAGCTGTTAATGAGGCGGGAAGAATTGCTGAGTTTCCCTCTTCTGGCATCGGCAGCATTGGTACGGCTGTCAACCAAGTGGAAAGTCAATTTTGCGGTTTTGCCGAGCAAAGATTTAATTCTTTCGGGGTTTTGTTCACCCGGAAGTTGAACGGCAATACGGTCAACGCCTTGACTTTGAATCGACGGTTCGTTGGTACCGGTTTCGTCAATACGACGACGAACAATTTCGATAGATTGATCAACGGCTTTGCGTTTAATTTCGTTCAAGGCCTGCTCGGTATAGCGAATTTCGATAACACCGTCGCTGGCTTCGGTTACTTGCCAATCACCGTTTAATCTTCTGAAAGCCGAAATAGCTTTTGTGCGGGCGTTAATATTGTCGATTTTGACTTTAACGCTGTCGGCACCGGCATTTAAATTTTGATAACGAATTTTATTTTCGCGCAAAGATTGACGAATTTCATCTTCAATTTGTCCCATTCTTTCTTTAATAACATCGTCGACCTTGACTTGCAGCAAAAGGTTTGAACCGCCTTGCAAATCAAGTCCGAGGTTGACCGGATGCCACCAAGAGGGCAATTGAATTTTATTGCCGATAAAGTTTGGTACGGCAAAGAAAATGCCGATCAAGCAAATGGCAATAATCATATAAACTCTTGTTTTTGATAGCTTGTACATAAAAGTATCCTCTTATTTTTTTTCTACAGCTTTGTTTTTCTTTTTGTTTTGTTTGCTGCCGGTTTCTTTTTCTTCATCGTTGACCACGTCGCGAATAGTGGCGCGGTTAACGGTAATCACCAAATTTTCGGCGATTTTGACATCCAATTTAATACCGTCGGCTTTAGTTACGGTACCATATACACCGCCACCGGTAATAACTTTATCGCCGGTTTTAATCGCCTCAAGCATGGCTTGATGTTGATTAATTTTCTTTTGTTGCGGGCGGATAAGTATAAAATAAAAGATAAGAAAAATCAGCGCAAGCTGAATGAGCGTGCTGGCGACCGAAGCCTGCGGAGCAGCCGCGGCGGCGGTTTGGGCCAAAGCGTCATTTATAAACATATTATTCTCCTTAATATAAATTAACTGGCACGAATATACACCATTATCTAAGGATAACAACCATAAAAAGTTAAATCTTCAACAAAAAATTCATTTTTTTAGGGCAGATAGTTAACCGGATTGACGGCTTTTTTGCCGGAGCGGATTTCAAAATGGAGTTGCGGAGAGTTGACGCCGCCGGTTTCGCCGACGGTGGCGATTTTTTCCCCGCGTTTGACTTTTTGCCCTTTTTTAACAAGCAAGCGGTCATTATGAGCATAAGCGGTAATCCAACCGTCGTTGTGGCGAACAAGAATGAGATTGCCGAAACCTTTAAGTTCATTTCCGGCATAAGCGACGGTTCCGGCATCGGCGGATTTGACTGCGGTTCCTTTGGCGGCCTTAATGTTGATGCCGTCATTGGCGCGACCTTTGCCAATGGTGCCAAATTTAGATACGATAGTTCCCTGAACCGGCCACATAAATTTGGTTTTTCTTGTTTTTGCCGCCGGATAAGATTTTTGTTTCCTCGGCGTGTATTTGGTCTGAGTTTTGTTGCGAGTATAGTTTGTGCGGGTTGTCTTTGAAGAAGATTTTTGGACGGAAGATGAGGCGGCAGAGCCTTGCAGCATAACTTTTTGACCGATGGCGAGTGTATAGGGATAAGACAATCCGTTGATTCTCTTTAAATCATTGACGCCCACGCCGTATTGACGCGAAATGGCATAAAGCGTATCGCCTCTGGAAACAATATGATAAGAGGTTGCGGGAAGTCTTAAAACTTGTCCGACTTTCAAGGTGTAGGGCGGACGCAGGCCATTGGCATCAATGAGGTCGCGTAAAGGAATGTCATAGCGTTTGGAAATACTGTACAAGGTATCTCCTTTGTCAATGGTAACCGTGGCCGGCGTGCCAAACAGCGAAGCGCAACCGGTCAGCCATAGCGCCATTATACATGTCAAAATCCAACGCAACTTTTTTTATAACCCTTTTTATGATTATGGCTTGTTTTTGAAAGTGTAACAACAGATGTTTAATTTTTTCTTTATGCTGAAATATAACTTGCAATTGAGGGCAAAAAAAAGTACATTGAGCAAGAATTTGAACGAGAAAAAATTAAAAATGTTGCAGGGATGAAAGCAACAAAAGGAAGCAAAAATGACAACAACGCAAAAGCCGGAAATTCTCGACGAAAGCGGTGATAAATATAAATACGGTTTTGTGACCGATATTGAGAGCGAAACCGCTCCCAAAGGCTTGAGTGCCGATATTATCCGCTTGATTTCTACAAAGAAAGGCGAACCCGATTGGCTGCTCGAAAAGCGCTTAAAAGCGTTTGAATTTTGGCAGACCATGAAAGAACCGACTTGGGCGAAACTGACCTACGATAAAATTGATTATCAGGATTTGTACTACTACTCGGCGCCCAAGACCAAAGTTGCGCCAAAAAGTTTGAACGAAGTCGATAAAGAACTTTTGGCAACTTATGACAAGTTGGGTATTCCGCTGAAAGAACAAGAGGCTTTGGCAGGTGTGGTTGCGGTGGATGCCGTGTTTGACAGTGTGTCGGTGGCAACGACTTATCGTGCCAAATTAGCTGAAAAAGGCATCATCTTTTGTTCTATATCCGAAGCCGTCAAAAAACATCCCGAATTGGTGAAAAAATATTTAGGTTCGGTTGTGCCTTATACCGACAACTTTTTTGCTTGTCTAAATTCGGCGGTTTTTACCGATGGTTCGTTTGTTTATATTCCCAAAGGCGTTCGTTGCCCGATGGAATTGTCTACTTATTTTCGTATCAATGCCAAAAACACCGGACAATTTGAGCGAACATTGATTGTGGCGGAAGAAGGAAGTTATGTTTCTTACCTTGAAGGTTGTACCGCACCGCAAAGAGATGAAAATCAATTGCATGCCGCCATCGTCGAAATTGTGGTGCTGGATAATGCCGAAGTCAAATATTCGACCGTTCAAAACTGGTATCCCGGAGATAAAGACGGCAAAGGCGGAGTTTATAACTTTGTAACCAAACGTGCAGCTTGCCGCGGTGTAAATTCCAAAGTATCTTGGACGCAAGTTGAAACCGGTTCGGCAGTCACTTGGAAATATCCGTCTTGCGTGTTGCAGGGAGATAATTCGGTCGGTGAATTTTATTCGGTAGCTTTAACCAACAATTATCAACAGGCTGACACCGGTACCAAAATGATTCACATCGGTAAAAACACCACTTCGAAAATTATTTCAAAAGGTATTTCCGCCGGATTCTCCAATCAAACTTATCGCGGTTTGGTCAAAGTCGCTTCTTCGGCCGAAAATGCGCGTAACTATTCGCAATGCGACAGCTTGCTGATTGGCTCAACCTGCGGCTCGCATACCGTACCTTATGTCGAAAACAGAAGTCGGACGGCAATTTTGGAACACGAGGCAACGACATCCAAAATCAGCGATGAACAGCTTTTTTATTGCAAGAGCCGCGGTATTTCCGAAGAAGATGCGGTCAGTTTGATTGTCAACGGTTTTTGCAAAGAAGTTATGCAACAATTGCCGATGGAATTTGCGATTGAGGCGGCAAAACTAATTAATATCAGTTTGGAAGGGAGTGTGGGTTAATGACAAATCCTATCTTAAAAAGAGCTCTGGCAACTTGGGGCGAACAAGCTCAAATGTTGATGGTGGTTGAAGAAATGTCTGAATTGATGAAAGAAATATTAAAAAACATCAATCGCAAAAAAGATAATATTGCCGAGATTATTGAAGAAACCGCCGATGTTGAAATTATGCTTGAGCAGTTAAAAGAAAATTACCAAATTGTTGAAAAAGTTGCCGCATATAAAGCCGACAAGATAAAAATGATAGAAAGCAGATTAAACGAGTGGGACAAGACGCATCCCAAAGCAGAGGAAAAATAATGATGAGTACGCCATTGCTTGAAATAGAAGATTTGTGCGCCGGAGTGTCCGGAAAAGAAATTATCAAAGATTTTAACCTGACGATAAATGAAGGTGAAATCCACGCGATTATGGGACCGAACGGTGCCGGAAAGTCGACGTTGTCCTATATTTTGTGCGGGAAACCCGGTTATGAAATCACTTCGGGAACAATCAAGTTTCGCGGTAAAGATTTGACGGCCATGTCAACCGAGGAAAGAGCCCGCGAAGGTATTTTCTTGATTATGCAATATCCGGTCGAAATTCCCGGTGTGCCGGTAACCAGCTTTTTGAAACACGCCGTCAATGCCATCAGAAAACACCGCGGTGAGCCCGAGCTTGATACCATGGAATTTATTAAAATGGTCAGAGAAGAAGGACGCAAATTGGGAATTGATGCCGAAATGCTCAAACGTCCGGTTAATGTCGGTTTTTCCGGCGGTGAGAAAAAACGTTTGGAAACTTTGCAAATGGCAATTTTAAAACCGCAATTGGCCATTTTGGACGAAGCCGATTCGGGGCTTGATATCGATGCAATGAAAGTTGTATCCGCCGGCGTAAATGCGCTTAGAAGCGAAAATCGTTCAATGCTGATTATTACCCACTTCCAACGTCTGCTCAACTATGTTGTGCCTGATTTTGTGCATATTTTTGCCGACGGTCATATCGTTAAATCGGGAGACAAAAGTCTGGCGGCAGAGTTGGAAGAAAAAGGTTATGCCGAATTTGTGAAAGAAAAATAAAATGGCGGGTTTGATACAAGAAGCGGAATTGTTCGGCAGTGATATGCCGCGGATAGAAGGCTTGAGAGAAAAAGCCCGTGCATCGTTTTGGTTGCCGACAGCTAAAACCGAGGCTTGGAAATATACCAAATTGCACGCTTTAAAAGCTGATGATTTTGTCGTTGCACCGTCAAAATTTTTAGAAGAAATGGAAGGCGAAGCCGAAGCCGAAGCCGAAGAAGAACACTGTTGCTGCGGTTGCCACCATGAACATAACGAAGAATGTTCTTGCGGACATTGTCACGGGGATGGCGAAGAACACGAATGCAGTTGTTGCGGCAGCAAAGAACATTTAGCGTTTGCGGCTTATGAATTGCATTTTGAAAACGGCAAATTTGTACCGATTTATCCGGCAACGCCGCGCGGGGTAGAGATTATGACTTTGATGGAAGCTCTTGTGACCGGAGAAGAAAATCATCTGCTCGGAAAATATATTGATTATGCCAAATATCCGTTTGCCGCACTTAATACGGCTTATCTGGAAGAAGGAGTTTTTATCCGTATCTGCAAAGGAGTAAAGTTGGATAAACCTTTGGCTCTGATAAATCATACCCAAAACGGGGGCGAAAATCTTCTGGTCAACTTGCGTAACCTGATTGTGTTGGAAGACGGAGCCAAAGCCGAATTGATTGAGTATTACCGTTACAGCGGCGAAACAAAATCCCGTTACTTTAATAATATTGTCAATGAAATTTATTTGGGCGCGGGAGCTGAGCTTAACCACTGCCGTTATCAAAATGAAGCGTTCAAAGCCGTACACATTGCATTGTCATCGGTTCGTATAAAATCGAACGGTATATATAACGGTTTTTGTCTGCAAAAAGGTGCGGATTTGGGACGCTCGGAAACGCAAGTCCGCCTGCTCGAAAAAGATGCCAAAGCCGAAGTGAATGCCGCATATATTATGAACGGCTGGGCAACTTTGGATACCACCACCGATATTGAGCATCTATCTTCGGAAACTTATTCTTCGCAATTGATAAAAGGTGTTGTCGGCGGCGAAGCCAAAGGTGTCTTTCAGGGAAAAATCCATATTGCGCCCGATGCGCAAAAAACCGAAGGTCGCCAACTGCACAAAGCACTTTTGCTAAGCGACAATGCCGAAATTGACGTAAAACCGGAGTTGGAAATTTTTGCCGATGATGTCAAATGCTCTCACGGTGCCGCCTGCGGAGAACTGGATAAAGAACAATTGTTTTATATGCGTTCTCGCGGCATCGGCGAAGAAGAAGCCAAGCAAATTTTGATAGATGCTTACTTAACGGATGTTATTGCCAGAATACCGGATTTAACTTTGAGAGAATGGTTACAACATGAGATTTAATATTCGCAATCGACAAGGCGAAGAGTTAGAAATTGCCGTTGACGGGTTGGAAAATGCCGCTTGCGGTCGTTTGGCTTTTGTGCAGCACGGTTTAAGCGGGCACAAAGGGCAGGTTATGGTGCGTCGACCGGTGCAAGCCTTTGTTGATAACGGATTCGTGGTCGTTTCTTTCGATTCTCGCCATTCTTTCGGTGCCAGTGACGGCAGTCTTGAGTTTGCCACACTGACTTCGTTTATCGAAGATTTGCAAACGGTTGTTGAATGGGCAAAAAATGAGAATTTTTATAACGAGCCGTTTGCTTTGAGCGGACATTCTCTGGGCGGAGGCAGTATTTTGCGTTATGCCGAAAACAATCCCGAAAAGGTCAGTCTTTTGGTTCCGGTTTCGGCGATGGTCGGCGGTAAATATTTTATTCGTTCGCGACTGCTTAATGAAAATGCCGCCTATCAACAGTGGAAGAGAGACGGAAAAATTTATCGTGAAAACAAAAATCACCCCGAATTGAACGGCTGGCTTTCGTTTAACGTGGTTAAAGACATGCTGCGTTATGATTTGGTACGCGAAGCCGACAGAATTCGGGCAAAAACTTTGCTTATAACCGGCGACAAAGATATATCTTCGACTATATATAATAACAGTAAATTGTTTGAGGCTCTAAAATGTCAAAAGCAATTTAAGATTTTAAGCGATTGTGAGCATTTGTTTACCAAACCGCAAAATGCGCAAGATTTATATCAAACCGTTTTTGAATGGGTTAAAGAAAATGTATGATGTCTATGAAATAAGAAAAGATTTTCCTGAATTGAGCTTAAAAGTTAACGGTAAGCCCAATACTTTTTTGGATACGGCGGCATCAGCGCAGAAACCGCAAGCGGTGCTGGATAAAATGATGAACTTTTACCGCACGCACTATTCAAATGTTCATCGTGGTTCTTACTATTTGTCGGAACAGGCTACCATAGAATATGAGCAGGCGCGAACCAGCGCGGCAGCTTTTATCAATGCCGAAGAAAAAGAAATAGTTTTTACCCGCTCGGCAACCGAAGGAATAAATTTGGTCGCGTCGTCTTGGGGGATGAACAATTTGCACGAAGGCGATGAAATTTTGCTCTCCGAGGCCGAGCATCACGCCAATTTGGTGCCGTGGCAGGTCGTTCGCGACAAAACCGGATGTAAATTAAAATTTTTCAAAATAAATGACGACGGCAGTTATAATCCAGAAAGTTTTTATCAAGAATTGAATGAAAAGACCAAGCTGGTCGGTGTAACCGGTATGTCCAATGTTTTGGGTACGGTTTTCCCGATAAAAGAGATTAGCGCCGCGGCACATAAGGTCGGAGCGTTATGCTTGGTTGATGCTTGTCAGGCGATTGTTCATCAGCCGATGAATGTCAAAGACATAGATTGCGATTTTTTGGCATTTTCGGGGCACAAGGTATACGGTCCGACGGGTATCGGCGTTTTGTACGGCAAATATGAACATTTGGAAAAAATGCCGCCGTACCAAATGGGTGGTGATATGGTCAAGAAAGTGACTTATGAGCATACGGATTTTGCCGAACCGCCGGCCCGATTCGAGGCGGGAACGCCGGCAATTGCGCAAGCCGTCGGTTTGGGCGAGGCTCTGTGCTATATGCAAAAATTGGGGATGGAAAATATTGCCGCGCACGAAAAAATGTTGATGGACTATGCTTTGCCCAAACTTTATGATATCAAAGGTTTTAAGATGATTGGCACGGCGCCCGACAAAGGCGGAGTAATTTCTTTTGCGCTCGGCAACATTCACCCGCAGGATGTGGCTTTTGTCCTGGATAAAGAAGGGGTAGCGATTCGTACCGGGCATCATTGTGCCGAGCCGATTGTCAATCGCATGGGCTATACTTCGCTTGCCAGAGCCTCGTTCGGATTATATACCACCACCGAAGATATTGACCGTTTTGTTGCCGCCTTGATTAAGGTCGAAAGTTTCTTTTAAAAGCAGGTAGAAAAGATGAGTGAAGAAGATAAAAAAGATTTGTTGGATGAAGATAAAGAAGCAGAACTACTGCAGGCTTTAGCCGCGCAGGCTCCGGCCGAAGAATATACGGCAACCGCGGGAGAAGCATTGCCTGAAGGAGCATTGCTTGCTCCAAAAGAGGATATCATTAATGCCTTAAGAACCGTCAGCGACCCCGAAATTCCGATAAACATTTATGATATGGGATTTATTTATGATATTCGCCAAATGAACAATGGAAACGTTGAGATAGATATGACGTTGACGGCACCGACTTGTCCTGTTGCGGGAATTTTGCCTCAGCAGGCGGCAGATGCGGTGGCGGCATTGTGCGGAACGGGTATAGTGACTGTCAAAGTTGTTTGGGAGCCGGCATGGACGCCTGATAAGATGAGCGATGAAGCAAAAGCGGTGTTAGAACTTTACTAGACTTTTTTAGACAAAAAATATTGCAAAATTTCGTTGTAAATGTTATAAAAACAAACAACGAAATTTATTATGACTATTATATTAATAAAACAAAAGAGAATATGATGACATCTGTTTTTTTGGTTATTGCCGGTTTTGTCTTATTGATTGTCGGCGCGGATTTTATTGTGAAAGGTTCGGTGGCCATAGCCAACAAACTCAAAATTCCGGAGCTGATTATCGGTTTGACAATTGTGGCATTCGGAACATCTGCTCCCGAATTTGTTGTCAGCATCACTTCGGCGTTACAAGGAGCCGAAGGACTGGTTTTGGGTAATGTGGTCGGTTCAAATATTGCAAATATCCTACTCATTTTGGGCGGAGCGGCTATTGTTTATCCGATTGTGGTCGATAAAAAATCATTCTATCGCGATTTCAGTTTTTTGCTCTTGGTCAGCATTATTTTTGCGCTTATGGCATTAAACGGAACATTTGTGCGCTGGATGGGAATCTTAATGCTTTTTTTGCTGATTGCTTTTGTGGTCCTAAATTATTACAGCGCCAAAAAAAGCGGGCAAACGAGCAGCGAAGCCAGTACCAGCCCATGGAATGACAAAAGCTGGTTTTTTGTTATCGGCGGTACAATTCTTGGATTGGCCGGCATTATTTATGGTGCGGACTTGTTGGTCGACGGCGCCGTAATGATTGCGCAAAACTGTGGTGTATCGGAAGAAGTTATAGGAGTAACCATTATTGCTTTCGGAACTTCTTTGCCGGAGTTGGCCACCTCTTGCGTTGCCGCGTACCGTAAACAAAGCGATTTGGCCGTCGGAAATGTTTTGGGGTCCAACATCTGGAATATTGTTTTTATTCTGGGTGTCACGGCAACAATCACCGATGTTAATGTATCTCTCCAGTTTATTCGCTTTGATATATGGATTATGGTTGCCGCAACAATCATTTTGTTGCCATTGGTATATCGTTATGGGCGAATAGGACGTTTTGCCGGAATTGTATTTGTCTTAAGCTACATTTTGTACTTAGCCGCACAAATACTTATTTCCCGCGGAATTTGGGTATTGTAAATTTGAGACAAGCTCAAAAAAAAGAGTCGGATTTATTTCCGGCTCTTTTGTTTTTCAATGAAAGCATCAATATATTTTTTTTCGATTTCTAGTAACTTATAAATTGAGTCGATTTCAACATATTCACCGTCACCATGGGCATTATTTCCGTTTAGACTATGCATAATGATAACCGAATAATCGGAAAACATTCTGGCATCGGTTCCGCCGCACATTTGTCGAATTTGAAGAGGTTGTCCCAACACCTGTTCGGCAATTTTTTTATAAGCGGCAATTTCGGGATTGTTACAGTCCATATAAACGCCGCGGCTTGAAAGCAAAATTTCATAAGAGCAAGCGTGTTTGTCGCAAGCAAGCTGCAATTCATTTTTGAGTTCTTCAAGCGAAGTTTTTTCGGTCAGGCGAAAATTAATTCTGGCTTCGGCGTAATTGGGAACGACATTATAAGTTGTCGGTGAATTGACGGCGGTAACCACCATGGTGTCCTGCCAAATATTTTCGGGTTGACGCCCGCCTTTTTCATAACGTACAAAATCTTTTTCCAAATCGTTGATGCAGTCGATGAGGTGCATGACGGCGTTTACGCCTTCCCACGGTCGGGAACTGTGAGCATTTTCGCCTGTGGCGGAAAGTTTAACGCTGACGGGATGTTTGGCTTTGTCGCAAAGGGTGTATAAATCACCGGCATCGGTATCAAAGACAACAGTTGCTTTGATATTTTCGTTTTTGACCAAAGCCTTAATACCGTTGCTGGTTGTTTCTTCATCGGTGGTAATAAGCACGCCGAAACGAATGTCTTTATCCATCGCATACCGGAGAGCCTCAATATTGAGGGCAACGGCAGATTTCATATCCAAAGAACCGCGGGCATAAATTTTACCGTCTTTGATAATCGGTTCAAACAATTTTTTTTCGGCAGGGACAACATCCAAATGTCCGACGGTCAAAATGTCAAAATCTAAGCCGTCGGTATTGGCAAGCAACATAACCGTGGACGCCCCTTCAAATTCAAACCGACGAACGAGGGCATTTTCGGGTGCAAGTCTATGTTCAATCAAATCCAACACTTCGGCAATTTCTTGCTGATGACCGGAGATGCTCGGAATTTTGATTAATTCCAAAATATTATTAATAAGTTTTTCCATGTTTTCTCTGGTCTAAGACGGTCACAAAAGTTTGTTTGAGTTGTTGGCGGCGACGCAAATGCTCCAGAGTATTGTCAATGGAGGTATGGGCGATATGAACGTCGCTGATGCAAAATTGAGTCCGTCCGTCAGTTTTCAAGATATGATCAAAATCTTTAGTTTTGGCAAAGGGTTCAAAACCGAGTTTCCGGTAAAAGTTTTTAGCGTTAACATTATTGGCATTATACTCAATAATCAGACTTTCAAAACCTTGTTTTTTGAGTTCGGGGACCGTTTGTTGGAATAACAGAGTTCCCAGTCCGTGATGCTGAATTTGCGGGTCGAGATAAATTTGGTTTACAATCAATGTTTTATTATTGAGAGCAATATCGCGTTCAAAGTTAATTTTGCGGCACCAAGCAAATTCAAACCCGTCAAGGTAGCCTTTTTCGGTATCCTGAGCCAAATTGTTTATGGGTTGAGTGTAATATTCGGGAATTGCCGAATATCGGATAAACCCCTTAGGAACGTCATTGATGTGCAAAACAGCGACCAAAGATTGTTTATCTTCGGCCATTTTCCATAATTTTTTGATAAAATATCCTTTGGTATAAAGAGCCATTTCCTGTTCCGATTTGTAATCGGCGGAAAGTTTATTGTATGAGCGTTGATAAGATTCGGCCAAGGGCAAAATCATACTTAACTTTTTTTCCAAATTGCGGATAGATACTTTCATCAAAAAAATCCTTTGAAATTCAACTAAAAAGCAAACGGATTATATGGGATTCTTTACTTGAAGTCAAACGTAAAATAATAAGATAAAAAAGATAGACCTTTGTTTGAAATAATGCTAAAAACAAAATATAAAAGAGGAAAAAATGAAAATAGAAGAATTAAGCGAAAATTTTGAACTGTTGGACGATTGGGAAGATAAATATCGGTATTTAATAGATTTGGGCGAAAAACTGCCGCCGTTATCCGACGAATATAAAAATGACAATTGGATTGTCAGCGGTTGTCAGTCGCAAGTCTGGTTGGTGCCGAATTTTGGAACGGATGGCAAAATTACTTTTTTGGGGGACAGCGACGCAGCAATTGTTCGTGGATTGATTGCCGTTGTATTAACAATTTTTAACGACAAAACCAAAGATGAAATAGAGGCAATTGACGTAGCATCCATTTTTTCTCGTCTGGGACTGGAAGAACATTTGTCACCGAGCCGCCGCAATGGCTTAAACGCCATGATAGAAAAAATACGCCTGTATGCAGCCGGGGGCAAAAAAGATAAGCATATGTGAGGCATCAATGAATATTCACGAATATCAGGCCAAAAAGTTGTTAAACCAAAATGGAATTAAAATTCCAAAAGGAAAAATTGCCTATACGGCTAATGAAGCGAGACATGCCGCTAAAAGCGTAAGTGCCAAAGGTCCGTGGATGCTCAAAGCTCAAATTCAGTCAGGGGCGCGTAACTCAGGTCATTTTTTGGAACCGAGAGCCGGTCAGGGCGGTGGTATCAGGTTGGTAAAAAGCATAAAAGATTTATGGTCGGAAGCCGATTCAATGCTTGGCGCAACATTGGTGACCCAACAAACAGGTATTCGCGGACAAATTGTCAGCAGATTATATGTTGAAGCCTACACAAAAGTTGGTTTTACATTTTATGCGGGAATGGCCGTCGACAGGACGCAGGCGACCGTAACGTTGCTTTTGGCCAATACGAAGGATAATGATATTAATACAATAGCCGAATCAGATCCGGAACACATATTACGTTTGCCGATAGATTTGGTTGTTGGTCCGACACATGCCCAGACGGGAAAAGCTGCAGAATTTTTAAAATTGCAACCCCGTAGTTATGATAGTTTTTACTTGTTTTTGCGCGGCATGTTCAAAACTTTTGTTGCAAACGAAGCCTTGATGATAGAAATTAATCCGGCGGGCGTAATGAAAAACGGCGATATCGTGGCACTTGATGCCAAAATCAGACTTGATGATAAAGCTCTGTTTCGTCATCCCGAAAACAGCCGTCTGAAAGATGATTATGAAACCGAACCGAGAGAACTAAAAGCATGCAAATATGGTTTTACTTATCACGAATTCGACGGTAACATCGGTTGTATCGTCAACGGAGAAGGAGTGGCCATGGCTTTAACCGATTTGCTCAAACGAAACGGCAGTAATATTGCGTGCTGGCTCAATGTCAAAGGCGGGGTTGACAGAGATAAAATTGCCGCTGGTATAAAAATCATTGCGACCAATCCGCGGGTTGAGGGAATAGTTATAAATATTCTCGGAGGTTTTGTGCGTTGTGATTTGATTGCAGACGGAATCATTGATGCCGCGGCAGAAGTCGGAATGAATATCCCTTTGGTTGTGCGATTTGAGGGAACAAATCGCGATGATGCGGAAAACGTACTCAAAAGAGCCGGATTACCGCTTATTTTGGCATATAACATGGAAGATGCGGCAGAAAAGATAGTGCAATCGGTACAGGAGAGCGAATAATGTCAATTTTAGCGGGACGCCATACAAGAGTGTTGGTGCAAGGTATGACCGGAACTCAAGCCTCATTTCATACCAAACGTTCGCTTGATTATGGAACAAATATCGTCGCCGGTGTGACGCCCGGTAAAGGAGGTCTTATTCATCTCGGGTTACCGGTTTTCAATACAGTAAAAGAAGCGGTTAATGAGACAAAAGCAACAGCTTCTGTTATGTTTGTACCTGCGGCAGGGGCAAAATCGGCAATCATTGAAGCTGTGGAAGCAGAATTAGATTTGGTCGTTTGTATAACCGATAATATACCGATTCGCGATATGCTCGAGGTCAAAAATATATTAAAAAACAGCCATACTCGTCTTATAGGTCCCAACACACCTGGTTTGATGACCCCGCTGGAAGCAAGACTTGGGATTTTTCCGGAAAATATTCACCGCAAGGGCAAAATCGGGATAGTTTCGCGTTCTTCGACTTTGACTTATGAAGCCGTGTTGGAGACGGAAAGAGTCGGACTGGGGCAGTCAACGGTTATCGGGTTAGGAGATGATCTTGTTATCGGTATGAATTTTGTAGATGTTTTGCAGGAATTTATGCAAGATGACGAAACCGAGGCAATTGTTATGATAGGGCAACTCGGCGGAATGTTTGAAGAACAAGCCGCCGAGTGGTACAAAAACTGCCTCAACCGCAAACCGATTATCGGTTTTATTGCAGGAAATTCTCAAGCCTTTAGCGCAACCGTAGGTTATGCCGGAGATATTATTACTCGAGGCAAGATTACGGCCGAAGATAAGAAAGAAGCTCTGTCCGATGCCGGCATCATCGTTGTGGAACAAATTAACCGTGTTCATGAAGCATTGGCAAAATTGAATTTGGCAACTGATGATTAAACAATTTTTCAAATTTTTATTAGAAAGCGTTTTGCCGCGTCGTTGTCGTAAATGCGGACAAATTTTAACGGAAGAAGGTGAGCTTTGCGAACATTGTTTGTCAGAGCTCAATTTTATCTATCCGCCTTATTGCCGTAAGTGCGGTTATCCTTTGACAAACGAAAACGTCAATTCCAAAATGTTATGCGCTTCGTGTTTATCAAAAAAACGGACGCCGTTTCGTCTGATACGCTCAGCCTTATATTATGATGAAGCGTCTAAAAATCTGATTTTGGCTTTCAAATTTATGGATAAGACCGAAAATGCACATTTGCTTGCCGCTATGCTTAAAGTGGCAGCCGAAGATATTTTTGCAAAGGGAGTAGATGTGATTATACCGGTTCCTTTGCATTATAGTCGGTTACTTAAAAGAAAATATAATCAATCTGCATTATTGGCTAAAGAATTAGGAAAATACAGCGGAATTAAAGTCGATTATACATCGCTCGTCCGTCACAAAAAGACAAAACCTCAAGTCGAATTTTCGGGTCATGAAAGAATAAAAAATGTTAAAGATGTCTTTTCGGTGGCCCATCCTGGAAATTTGGTCGGCAAAAGAATATTGTTGGTGGACGATGTTTTGACCACCGGTTCAACGTTAAAAGAATGTGCGCTGGCGCTAAAGAAAGCCGGTGTCCTTTCCGTTGATGCGGTAACGGTTGCCCGTGTTTGCGGATAAAAAATTTAAGGCAAACTAAGACCTTATAAAGACTTCCTTGCAAAGCAGGAGGCTAAAATCAGCCGGCTTGACTAAATTTGTTAATGCAGGCTGTGTTTATTTCAGCACTCCGGCAATTTAGTCCCGAACAAACCAGAAGTTTTTTGAAAGGCAAGTAATAAGGAAAAAGCCGCCTTGTATACAAGGCGGCTTTTTTGTTTTTAGCGCAATTCGAAAAAGCTCTTGTCAACGCCGCAAACCGGACAAGTCCAATCGTCGGGAAGTTCTTCAAACGGTGTGTCACCGTCATAGACATATCCGCAAACGACGCAGACCCATTTTTTTTCTGTATCAGCCATTGTTTTTCTCCTTTTTGTTTAGAATGTTTGGTAAAAATTTAAGTACTTCATTTTTGAAAGAGGTGCGATATTCAAAATAAGTCATCGGTGTTCCTGAACCGAGACTACGGCAATCTGTAACCTCTGCCACAAATAAAGTGTTGCTTTCAAAAATTTCGGTGCCGACGACTTTACAAAAAACGACGGCTAAGCACTCTTTAAGATAAGGCAAACCATTCTCGGTTAAATACTCAACACTATTCCATTTGTCAACATTAATACTGCTTTGAAACCCAAAATTTGCAATAATAAACGGGTTTACATCTTGTCCGAGTACGGACAAACTGAAAGAACCGTTTTTTTCAATACAATTTTTGGTAAAACTGTTATTTCGACACGAAAGAGCGATAACCAAAGGCTTGTCGGCAACCTGCATCACCGCATCCACAACCGAGCCGACCGGTCGTTTGTCGTCATTGCTGCCGAGAATATAAATTCCGTGTGTCAAATTATATAAAGCGTCTGTCTGCATATAAAATCTCCTGACTTTGAATATAACCACCGCAGCCGTCAAAACAAGGGTGGCTAATAATGCGGCGGCGGTGTTTCTTCGCTTTGCGGTTTAACCGCGTCATTTTTAAGCAATTCCAATAAATAAGTATTTTGCTTAAGCAGACGATCAATGGTTTTGCCTTGTTTGATGACAACCTGACTGAGGTCGTCAACATTTTTCTCCAAAATGGCAATCGCCGATTCGATGTCAATCAGTCTGTCTTCCAAAAATTGTTCTTCCATTCTTAAATGTTCTGTTCTAAATTAACCCTACCGGATAACATAAAATCAGGAAAAACAGATGTCAATTTTAATTAAGAATGTTTTGCACCAAAATCAATATGTCGATGTCCTAATAGAAGGCAATCGCTTCTCACAAATAGCACCGCATATTGAACAAACAGCAGAAAAAATTATCGATGGCAGCAACAAAGCAATTGTTCCCGCTTTTTATAATACGCATTGCCATGCGGCAATGTCGATATTGCGCGGCTACGGGGACGATAAGCCGTTATTTAATTGGCTTAAAGAGGATATCTGGCCGATAGAAGCCAAACTGACTTCCGCAGATATTTATGTTGCCAGTCGTTTAGCCATACTTGAAATGATAAAATCGGGAACTATCTTTTTTGCCGACATGTATTTTTATGGCGAAGAAACAATGCGCGCGGTTAAAGAATTAGGGATTCGTGCAGCCATATCCTTAGTTGAGATGGATATGTTCGAATCAGAGCAAACTCAAATGAAAAAAGCGGCAACGGCAAAGTTTTTGGAAATGGAAAATCCATGTCCCGAAAGGATAATTAAAGGGTTGTCTTGCCATGCGGTTTATACGGTATCGTCAGATTTGTTTGAATTTGCGGCCAAAACTGCCCAAGAAAATGATTTGTTTATGCAAATACATTTGAGTGAAACGGCTGGCGAAAATACGGACTGCCTTGCAAAATACGGAATGTCCCCGACCGAACGTCTGGATTCGTTCGACATCCTCAATGACAAAACAATATTGGCTCATGCCGTGCATCTAAACAGTAAAGATGTTGAGATTATTCGCCGTCGGGGAAGTTACTTATCACATAATCCCGTTTCTAATTTAAAACTGAATTCGGGATTGTTTGCGTTTGAAGATTTATATCAAGAAATGCCTGATAAAATTACGATTGGTACCGACGGAGCCTCTTCAAATAATAACCTTAGTATGGTGGAGAGCATTAAGTTTGCTTCAATGTCCGCCAAAATGCAGGCTAATTCGGCAGTCGCGGGAAAAGCGGCAGATGTTTATCGAACGGCAACCCTGAACGGAGCGCGGGCATTTGGACTGGAAGCCGGAGAAATCAGAGAAGGAGCCCTGGCGGATTGTTTGCTGATTGATATGGAAAATCCGTTTATGGTTCCGAACTATAATATCATTTCTAATTTAGTTTATGCGGCGGACAGCTCAGCCATTTGCGATGTTATCTGTGACGGTAAATTGGTTATGGAAAATCACAAGGTTGAAGGAGAAAAGGAAATTATAGCTGAGGCACGCAAACTGGCCAAAAAAATTATAAATTTAAAATAAATACGACCGATACTTGAAAAGTTCTTTTTCGTACATAAATACAAAAAGTCCGAACCAGTCGGACAGGCTTTAACTTATGACAAAGGAACTGAAATGTTAAATGGAACAGTAAAGTGGTTTAATAACAAAAAAGGTTACGGATTTATTCAAACGCCCGACAGTGAGAAAGATATTTTTGTACATATTACGGCAGTACAAGAATCTGGACTTGAAAGAATAAAAGAAGGTCAGAAATTATCTTTTGAAATTATTCCCGATCGAGCCGGTCGTCCCGAAGCGCATCATTTGAGTATTTTGAATAATTAAATTTGTTGATTAAATTTATAAAATAAATTAAAAGCACTAAGCATCATTTTTATCAAGTTTGAGGGATAAACAGAATGTTTAGTGTTTTTTTATTGGCATTAGCTTTGGCGGTAGATGCCTTTGCCGTGGCTTTTTCCTATGGTTTGGTTATCAAAACAAATCGTCTGACAGCGGCACTCAAACTTGCTGCGGCGACAGGTTTGGGGCAATTTTTAATGCCGATTATCGGTTGGTTTGGAACAAACTCCGTTCACCGCTACATAGAGGCTTTTGATCATTGGTTGGCTTTTGTCGTTTTTTTGTTGTTGGGTCTAAATGTTATCAGAGGAGCGTTATCCGATGAGGAGAAAAAGCCGGTTGAGAAAAAACTTTCCTTCAAGTTGTTGGCAGTTATAGGTATAGCAACCAGTATAGATGCTTGTGTTGCCGGCATCAGTTTATATTTTATGAATGTCGGTATATGGAGTGCGGCGACGATTATCGGCGGCGTCTGCTTTTTGTGTACTCTACTGGGTTTTTATGCCGGAGATGTTCTGCGCCGTCTGCCGACAAAAGTTTTGCAGTTGCTTGCGGGAAGCGTCTTGATATTGCTTGGGGTTAAAGTTTTGTATGAACATTTGTCGTAAACAAGTTGTCATTCCATTTTGTATTTGTTACAATAACTTATACTAACGGAGGAGTTATGTTCAAAATCATAAGTTTAGTTTTAAGTATTTTTTTACTGCCATTGACAAGTTTTGCAGACAGCAGTGTCAGTGTGACAACGGTAACGACATTACCTGCAAGTGATTTGTATACGCGTTCAAACGGTCAGGTTGTGGTTAAGGTGGTATCGCCGCAAACGACGCATCATCAAGAGTCTGAAAGTGAACTTTATCATCGACGTCCTGAAGAAGTGTATGTTTATGACGAACCGTTGGATGTCAATTTTTATTATGACAGTGGTTATCGGCACGGTTACTGGGATGCTCGGTATCGTCATCATCATCGTCATTGGTAAAACAAAACCCCGAATAACTTCGGGGTTTTGAGCTTTTTATAATGAAAATTTGATATTGCCGTTTTCGATTTCGGCGGTGCCGCCGAGAGGAATGGTTAATAACGGCGTGGAGTGCCCGAAGTCAAGATTGGCGGTAATCGGCAAATCTTTGACATAAGGTGCAAAACGTTTGACCATAAATTCGAGTTGTTCGCGGGTAACTTTTGAATTTTTCTGGAAACGTCCGATTAAAATGGCTTTAACATTTCTGAAATCTGGTTGTTGCAACAGAGCTTGCAAATCACGAGTAAAGACGGCAATATTGGTGTCTCCGGTATCTTCAACAAACAACACGGTATCTTTTTCAAAAGCCGGACGGTAAGGTGTTCCGAGTAAGAGGTCAAAAGTTCCCAAATTTCCACCGATAAGAGTTCCGCTTGCTTTGCCGTTTTGCAAAATCCACCAACCTTCGTTTTTAATGAATTGTCTGTTTTCCTGATCCAAAAACCAAGGGTCGTCGCTCCACTCAGCCGAGGGAACAATTTGATTTTCTTTCATTTCAAACAGCATTTTTTGCAAATTTTGCAGAGTATAATCGATTCCTTTGAGCATTCCGCAAGAGCTGAAATGCGGACCGGAAAAGGTTACCAAACCGGTCTTGGCATAAATGGCGTTGAGCAGAGCGGTGATGTCGGAAAATCCGCAAAAGATTTTGGGATTGTTGCGAATAATGTCAAAATCAATAAAATCGAGTAATTGGTTTGAATTATTACCGCCGATCATGGTGAAAACAGCTTTGACATTTTTGTCAAGGAAAGCCTCGTGAATATCGGCGACTCTGTTTTCAACCGAAGTCGAACCGCCTTCATCCCAGTTTTCGTCTACGGCATTTTTTCCGTAAGATACTTTTAATCCCATTTGAGCAAAACGTTCACTTGCGAGCTGCCGGCATTCTTTGGAAATGATTTTGACTCCCGAAGCCGGAGCAATGACGCGTATTTCGTCGCCTTTTTGCAGCTTTTGCGGAATAATTTTATTTATCATTATTTTCTCCTTAACGTAATAAGATTCTATCTAAAATATAGAGCAAAAGAGTTCAATGTCCAGAGGTTAAAATTTGACAAAAACAAGACAAAACCCGTTGACTAAATGTAAACTTTCTTGTATTATACAATAAGTTATATTTGTACTTTATAAAAAGCGGAGATTGTTATGGCTGAAACAAAGGACTTAGCACAGGCACTAGAAGAAATGAAATCGAAAGCCCCTGAGGTTTATAACGAAATTATCGGGCGGTATAATCAGTCAGAATTGCTGAATAATGAAGCCTTGTTCAATGATTTTGTAAAATTGTACGACCAAAGTGTTGCAGACCGCAAAAAAGGACAGCAAGTTCTTGATGCGGCAATTGAGGCCAACAGCAGTGAAGAACAGACACCTCCCAATACTCAAGATGACAGAACTCCAATAGAAAATACTCAGGCTTTGGAAGATCCGTATCACTGGGAAGAGTTTTATGCCCCGGCTCCGGAAGTTGAGAGTAAACGATTCGACGAAGCATATAATCTCCTCAATAGCGAAGAAGGTAAAAAATTCCAGCAAACCAAAGAATGGACAAGTTACAATTTTAATATACCTGACAGCGATAATAAAACACTTGACGAAACTTTGAATCTTTGTGCCTGCCGCCGGATAGCCTCCTCCAACGAAGCTATTACTTTGACAAATATTAATGATGCCCGTGCAGAAGAAAGTTCACGTATAAAAGTAGAATATTACAATTCTCTTTTTGCCATAGAAAATAAAGAAAGTTATAATTTAATCAGTGCGGAAAAGCACCTTAGCCGTGTTCTTAAAATTGACCAAGCCGTTCGTGAAGGTAAAAGCGAGCAAGAAATATTTAAAATGCTGAGCATTAATCCGCGAGAGGAAACAAAGAAAGCGGCATACAATACTATTTTACACTCAAACACACAACCGATATCAAATTTTGTAGAAAAAAGAAAAACATTTCGCAAAACAATGCATAGCTTTGGTAAAGTTATGGATTTTTTGCAACAAAAAGAACAACAATATCCGGTACTGGCGTTTGCAGCAAATTTGTGGTTAGCCGGTAATCCTGTTTATATGGGATACCGTTCGGTTTTATCGGCACGTGCTCTTTATAATGATTTTCAAGGATTTAAGGACTACGCGGTTTTTTCCGAATTATATAAGAACCAAATATCGGAACAAGGTTTTAAGCGGTGGCAAGAACAAAATAAAGAAAGTAAAGTTGCTAAAAATGACTATGACCAGGTTAAGAAATATGATTCTTATTCGGCTTATTTAGAAAAACACAGCGTCAACCACATAAGTGAAGAAGAATTTAACCAGATTAAAAAATTCCAAAAGAAGCAAGAATTTACCCGCGAAGAGTTTGATATGCTCCGCCAAGCCGGGGGCAACTATGAAGACTATGCGGCACAGTTTAAAGAAAAGGCCGTTAGCAAAGAATTGTACGACAGCATCGGTAAATATGCTGATATCCGTCGTGCTCAAGATTATGAAGAATATGCGAAAAAAACCGGAGACAGAGCCGTCAGCGAACAAGAATATAATCAAGTTAAAGTTTTGATGCGTTCGGTTGGCAAAGTTTCTATGTCTCAGGCTTTGAAAGATAAAAGCACCCGTAAAGCCATGATGGCGCACTCGGTTATTTTTGTTCGTTCTTTACCGGTTGTCGGTAAGGCTTACGCTTTGGGAATGGCCGCTAATAAGATGATGCAAAAAAGTTATTGGCAGGGGATTAAGGTCAAAGCTCAAGGAACAGGAAAAGCCGTTCAGACATTATGGAGCAAACGAGGACGAGACAGAGAGGCTTGGAAACAATTGCGCAAAGATGGCGGTGCTTTGTTGGCAGAAGGTCTTGGTGTCGGTATGTTGTTGTTGGGAACAAGAAATTTAGTCGAAAACGGCAATAATTTTATCAATAACGCCGGAGCAACGGATCAAAATGCGACCACGCTTGCGGCTGCGGAAATTCAAGAGGATGTAAGAGAGACGCCTCAAGTACAAAATATGCCAAATAATCTTGTAAATACTCCTGAAACTCTTTATAGAGAAACAATTAACACAGTTGACAGTACGGCATCTTTTGAAAATACCGCCCGAGACAGTTTGGCACAGCCGAACGGTGTTGAAACACTTCGAGATACGGTAATGCCCAATGCCGCAATGATGGCAGACAGCACGGGCGTTAATTATCCGGGTGTTAATCAGGCAGCCGTAGACAGTACGGGCGTTAATTATCCGGGTGTTAATCAGGCAGCCGTAGACAGCACGGGCGTTAATTATCCGGGCGTTAATCAGGCAGCCGTAGACAGTACAGCTCTAAACGCCGATGCCAACATGGCGCAAAATGCTATGCCTCTTGCAGATAAGGCACAGGACAATTTTAATCAAACAGATTTTAATCAGCAGTCATTGTGGCAAAATCCCGGTCAATCCTTTATGAACAATCAAACAGATGATGTTCAGGTTCCATATGCTCCGGCAGAAGTTAATGATAATGCCAATGCCAATGATACATTATCCTCTCCTGTATCGCCGGCTCCACAATTTGAGTTGAATGATGCCCAAAAAGCAAATCTGGAGAGCCTATTCAAAATGTATCCGCGTGCGGCAACCCTTATACTGGAAGGAAACGAAAATCCGAACGTGAATGACGTAACGCATGGCGGCTTTAGTATTGAGGGTGAAAATAAATTATACAGCAACGGCGTCATTTCTTCTGCAAAACTGCAGGAGTTGTTTGACAATGGAAAATTCAGTACCGAGCAAATGCAATCATTGAGTCAATTTGCAGATGCAAATTTTGAAAATGGAAAAATGGAGACTTCGCTACTCAATGATTTGTATGGTCGTACAACGGAGCAGTCCTCAACAAAAATGCCTGAAGATATGACAAATACCGGTACTGTATTATCCGGAACAGAAAATACGGGGACAGAACAACCGACAGCATCCGATACAAACATTACGACTTATTCTTTTGATAAAGATGGCAATATAATTTATCAAGTAGATGATTTGCAAAGTATGGCCGGAATGAATGCAGATGATTATGATGCAAAAATATATCAAGATTTGTTGAGAAGAGAGGCCGCGGGAGAAACGCTTGATGCCGGAGCTCAAAAATTTATGGACAGCTATAAAGCCTCACATCCTGATGTCGTACAAGAAACCGTAACCAAGGAAACAACCGTACAAAGCAAGGATGAGGCGCAGTCATCACAAAGTATAGCGGAAGAAAAAACAGAAAATCAGTCTGTTCAAGAACAGGCTTCTGAAAATAATCTCCAACGCCGTGAACTTGGAAAAGGCAAATATGAATTGTATGGCAGCATGGAGATAAATGGGAAAATGGTTGATGTCAGCAATGTTTATGACAAACACGGCGATCCGACATTTTCTCAATATACCGTACATGAAGGTGAAGGACAATCAACCGTGGTCAAAATGGAAATGAAGAATGGTATGGTTCATACCACGGTCACGGAAATAAACGGGGAGCATAGCACAACCAAAGAATATGACGGAAATGCAAATAAGATTTTAAAAGATGTTTTGGGTGAACGGCAAACGGGTCAAGCGACCCAAGGGCTTGAAGAATCGAAGCGCTTAGACGAGTCGAGCCAAGAGCAACATGTGGCGGCGGAAACGGATAAGGTTCGCAGCTCAACGTTTAGAGGCAAGTACTGGTTCGAAAACGATGCTAACGGAAATCCGCAATTGCATTGTCGTATGGCTGACCCGCAACAAATACCGGTAGATAAAGAATTAGTTCATTCTTTTCAAAATACTATCCGCGGCAGCGGTAACCACTATTATGCATTGGGCGGATTGCTTCAGGCAGATAACTATGGTGCGGAACATCGAGATAATCCAAGTACATCAGGCATTATGATAAAATGCGAATATTTAGCGCAAAAGTTTGCTTATTATGAGGCCGTATATCAAGATATGGAGAACCGTTTGGCTCATGGTGAGACACTGAGTGAAACAGATCTAAAATGGCGTGACAATTATGAAAGTGATATGGAAAAAGTTGGTTTGACGAGAGATGACGGCAAACTGATTTATTCTCCGGAATATCGTCATGCCGATATTTTGGAGCGCGGAACACCTGAAAGCACTGTCGAAAATACCTCTAATCAAACACTGAGTGAAGAAAAATCAGATCATGCCGTTGATGCAGATCGCAAGGTATATCATTTGAATGAAGGCGATAATAAACCTACAGAAACTGAGCCTAAGGGACAAGAAACGACTGAAACTAAATCAGAAAAAACGACTGAGATCAAACCGGAAAAAACGACGGAAACCAAATCTGAAGAAACAACGGAAGCTAAGTCTGAAAATAGTGAAGCTACAAAAGGCAAAACAACCGAATACGTATTTGAAGGAAAAATCGAAAACGGCGTGTTGATGCAAGGCGACGAACCTGTTCATGGTGGTCCGAATTCTGCACCTGATTTAGTATCGACAGATGAACTGACAGGCGGAAAAATTTTTCAAAATGAACAAGGATTATATGTAACCGAAAACGGAGCATTTACAAGCTATGATTTGAATGTTTTGGAAAATATTGTTGATATGACGCAAATGCAACTCAACCTCGATATAGAGCATAATCATGATTTGAACATGCGTGTCGCTGCGGGCGAAACATTGAGTGCTGAAGAAGCCGCATGGCAAGAAAGCCATAAGGCTTTGCTTGCTCACTACGGGCTTGGATATGATGAAAATGGTCAAATAGAAAAACTTCATAACGATGCGGAGCAAGATAATCAAAACGAAACATCATCGGAAGATAAAGCAGCAGAGAGCATTCGTTCTGAAGCAAAAATGAGAAAAGTAGATAATGATAACTTTAATGGAAAGTATAAAATAAAAGAAGCAGATAATGAGGCTGGTTATGATTTAAAATACAGAGGAGATACCAAAGTCGATGAAACCATTTTGAACGCTGTCAATCATGAGGCAAACATTGAAGATAAGGACAGAGCTGAAATGAGCAGCGAAGAGAAGATGGCAAGTGCCAGAGCTCACGCTAAGGCAATTCGCATAACAAGAGAAGAAGCGGTATATGCCGATTTGCAAGAAGAAAGCAAAACCAGAGATCTGAGCGAAGCCGAAATCAAGTTTATGAATGCTCATGATAAAGAATTGAGTGATACCGGTCTAAGACGAGATGACAACGGAGATATTGTTCGCAGTCAAGATAAGACTATTCAATCTCAAAAAATGGTCGATAAAGGAAGAGAATATTAGCTAGAGCTCAAAGGATAAAAAATCCTCCCTTCCCAGGGAGGATTTTTTTATGGTAAAACTAATCAGATATGGTATAACACAAAAAATATCTTAAAACTCGAGAAAATATATGCTGCGAATCAGTAACTTTAAATATCCGATAGAAAAAGATGAGTGGGACTTGCAATCTACCCTTGAATCTCAATTAGGGATAAAAATAAATCAATTAAAAATTTTAAAAAAAGCCATAGATGCCAGAAGCCGTAGCCAAATATGGTTTATTTATACGGTCGAATTTTCGACAAATAAAGAAAACGAAATATTGAGTCGGGGGTTGCCGTTTATAGAAAAAGCCTTTGCGGAAGAAAGGCTGGAGGTGCCGACAGCCAAATCTGATACAAATCCGATAGTGGTCGGCAGCGGTCCTGCAGGTATGTTTGCCGCATTGATATTGGCGCGGGCAGGTTTGCGTCCGATTGTACTTGAACGAGGTAAGACGGTCGTAGAAAGACAAAAAGACGTAAATGATTTTTGGCAAACTCGTAAACTTAATACCAATTCTAATGTCCAGTTTGGAGAAGGCGGAGCAGGGACATTTTCGGACGGAAAATTGATGAGCGGTATAAAAAAAGATAAATATACCACAGAAGTTTTTCATCAGTTAGTGGCGGCCGGTGCACCTGCAGAAATTTTATATTTGGCCAAGCCGCATTTAGGTACGGATAAATTAGTAAAGATAGTGCAAAACATTCGGGCGGAGATTATCCGTTTGGGAGGAGAATATCGTTTTGAAAATCGGCTGCAAGATTTGCAAATTGAAGAAGGAAGAGTAAAAGCAGTTTTTGTTCAAAATAAAGACGGCGAAATATACGAGCAAAAGGCAACAGATGTGGTTTTAGCGCTTGGACACAGCGCACGCGATACCTTTTCGATGTTATATCGTCGGCAGATTCCGATGGAAGCAAAAGCCTTTTCGGTAGGTGTAAGAATAGAACATCCACAGTCATTAATTAATAAAGCGATTTACCATAATTTTGCAACATGCCCAAAATTGGGGGCTGCGGATTATAAGTTATCCGTCCATTTGCCGAACGGGCGTTCAGCTTATAGTTTTTGCATGTGTCCGGGCGGCGTTGTAGTGGCGGCGGCCTCGGAAGAAGCAAAAGTCGTAACGAACGGAATGAGTTATTATGCACGCGACAAACAAAATGCAAATGCCGCATTATTAGTGGGTGTTGATCCGAAAGATTATGGAGGAGAGCACCCGTTGCAAGGTATGTATTGGCAGCAAATATTGGAAAGCAAGGCGTATATTGCGGGAGATAAAACTTATGCGGCACCGGCGCAACGAGTTGAAGATTTGCTGAAACAACGTCCGAGCAGAGGTGGGGGAGATGTTGTTCCGACATATTCCTGCGGCGTTGTATGGGGTGATTTCAGACATGTGCTGCCAGAGTTTGTGAATGACACGCTCAAAGCAGCAATTGTAGAAATGGATAAAAAACTTCATGGTTTTAACTATGCAGATGCTGTTTTAACCGGTGTAGAAACGCGAAGTTCATCACCGATTCGCATGGCTCGTAATGAGAGTTACCAAAGTCCGATTGAAGGAATCTATCCTTGCGGTGAAGGGGCAGGCTATGCAGGAGGTATTGTTTCGGCGGCAGTTGACGGGCTAAAAGTAGCTATGTCTATTGTTAACAAATATATTTAAATGGACTCGACAATAAAAATCTCAAAAGTCCCAAATTACGGTATAAGGGATGTTAGTTTTTTTCGCTTTGTATAAAGGTTTGAGCCGTCCTTGAACAACAAAAGGGCAATCACTTTAAGGTCTGCCATGAGGCGGCGATAAAAGATGGGAGCGGCATTGATTTAACGGGTCGTGTGTATGTTTTTTGTAAGATAAACCAAATAAATATTCCACCACAGAGCGAGAATTATAAACCAGCTTCAAGCCTCACGGTTTGCATATGGCGATGTTGTTTTAATGTTTTTGGCTTTTCGCGGCGAGTAAATTCAGATTTTTTTGTAAGGCAATGAATAGATATTTCCCGTTAAACCGAAAGGGCTCAATTAACGGCAAATCTTTTGCCTGACCACACTCGTTGGCGTGGAGCGGTGTCTAAACGACACCTTTAGTATTCAGCCCCGAGTACACTTGGGTTTCCGGTAAAGCAACTAATAAAGAAAGGCGAAGAGATATCTCTTCGCCTTTTTTGTTCCCTAAAACTTTATTATTTGGAGTAGGAAAGACTTAGGGACAAAACTTGTGTCTTTTGTCTCATTTTGGCTTTTTTTGTTTTATTTGTCAAACAAATAAATGCCCATGTTGAAAATAAAAATAAAAATGGCGTAAAAATCATAGAGAATAGCTGTTGTAAAAATTGTTCGTTAAAGAAAAATCAACCAGTTAAACCTATAATATGAAAAAACATAAAGGGAGAAAAAAATGGTTTTGATAGCTCCGAGTATATTGGCGGCAGATTTTGGTCGTTTGAATTTAGAAATTGCGGCAGTAGCCGACGCCGGTGCCGATTGGTTACATTTAGATATTATGGATGGACATTATGTTCCTAATTTAACCTTTGGACCCGCAGTGGTTAAAAGTTTGCGTCGTGAAAGCAAATTAATCTTTGACACTCATCTTATGGTGACTAATCCCGATGAGATGATACCGTGGTTTGTTGACGCCGGATCGGATATTATTACGGTTCATGCCGAAACTTGTCCGCATTTGGATAAAACATTGCAAAGCATTCACGGTTTTGGCAAAAAAGCAGGAGTATCCCTCAACCCGTCGACTTCGGAAAAAGTTTTGGATTATGTAATGGATAAATTGGATTTGATTTTGATTATGACGGTAAATCCGGGATTTGGAGGCCAAAAATTTCTGACGACGCAACTGGAAAAAATTAAAAAAGTTAAAAGGATGATAGGAAACAGAAATATTTTATTGGAAGTCGATGGCGGCATCAATGCCGACACAGCCCAACTTTGTAAACAGGCGGGAGCAGATGTTTTGGTAGCGGGAAGTTCTGTTTTCAACAATCCTAATTATGTTGCAAACATAGCGGCATTACGTTAAAATAACAAAAAATAATCCTCACAATCAAAGGAGATTCAATATGGCTTTAGTAATGGTGGTTGAAGATGAAGAAGCCTTGGCTTTGCTTTTAAAATACAATCTCGAAAAAGAGGGGTATGAAGTTATTATTGAATCTTCGGGCAACAGAGCGGTTGCGGCAGTAGAAAAATATTGCCCGTCAGTAATTTTACTTGATTGGATGTTACCGGAGCTTTCAGGAATTGAAATCTGTAAAATGATACGCAACAAACCGGATATTAAAGATATTCCGATAATCATGCTGACGGCCAAGGGAGAGGAAGAAGATAAAATCAAAGGTTTATCGGCCGGAGCAGATGATTACGTTACCAAACCCTTTTCGGTACCGGAACTGATGGCTCGCGTAAAAACGAATTTGCGCCGTGCACCTGAGTTGTTGCCGCAAAAAGAACTCGTCTTTGAAGACATCCGAATGGATTTGGGTGAAAAAAAGGTTTTTCGCGGTGATAAGTATATTCATCTAGGACCGACAGAATTTAGGTTATTGCGCATGTTAATGGAAACTCCGGGAAAAGTTTTTTCCAGAGAATATCTGTTAAAAAATGTGTGGGGAAATAATATTTATGTCGAGTCCCGCACGGTAGATGTGCATATTCGGCGTTTAAGAAAGTCGTTGAATGATTATGGTCCCGACTATATTCGTACGGTACGAGCAACCGGATATGCCATTGATAACAGTACGATTGGTGAGGAAGACGCGGACAAATAAAAATTAGTCAAATATTGACAAAATACGGATTGGTGCTATAACTGAAGATATTGTTGTATTACTATAAAATTATTTGAATATGAAAAAAGAAAATGCAAAGTTTGTAACTTCTACACTGCTCTGGGCAGAAAGTATAGGAATGATGGTGGCTTTGATTGCCGGGCTTTTTACTTTAATGGAGTTGTTCCATTTTCCGTTAGACAACGAAGAAAGTTGGTTTGTTGACAATATTTATTATGTGCTCGCGGGATTGATTGTGGTGTATGGCTTTTTTATTCGCCCCTTGCGCCGCAAAGCCGTTGAGATATTTAGTTCAGTCATCCACTTTGGTCGTTGGACATACTATGCTGAGTTGCTTTCAATACTTGTTTTCGTTGTATGCGGGTATGTCGATTGCGCTCTGTTATCTTTGACGGCGTTGGCTTTGTATTCCGGCTGGAAAATAATAGAGATTTTCGCAGACAGACTGATGCTAAGACAACACATGTAGAAGTTATGAAAAATCGCGTAAAAGAGTTAATGCTTGGGCATTAACTCTTTTTTCTTTGAAATGATGCAAAATCAAAATAAATTTTGAATATTGATAAAATGAGAAAAAATAAATAACAAAATATTCGGAAAGATTGTTGTGGATATATGCTCCTGTCATCTTGAAAAATCATTAAACTGCTTGCGAAGGAAAAAGAAATAAGGCAATATAAACAAAAAAAACAGGAAAGAATAAAAAATGAGCCTTAAATTTGAGATATTAGGACGCTCTGGCAAAGCGCGTCGCGGTCGTCTTTACACCAAACACGGAATTGTTAATACCCCTGCATTTATGCCGGTCGGAACTTGTGCGACGGTTAAAGCCATGATGCCGGAATCCGTTGCTGCCACAGGAGCAGAAATTTTACTTGGAAATACCTATCATTTGATGCTTCGCCCCGGAGCTGATTTGGTCGAAAAAATGGGCGGTTTGCACAAATTTATGAATTGGAACAAACCGATTTTGACCGATTCCGGCGGGTTTCAGGTTATGAGCCTGACCAGTTTGCGCAAGCTAAGTGAAGACGGTGTGGAGTTCAGTTCTCACGTTGACGGTAAAAAATATTTTCTATCGCCCGAAGAATCTATGAAGATTCAGCATAAACTTGATTCTAACATTACCATGTGCCTGGACGAATGTGTTAAATTGCCTGCCTCATACGAAACCGTAAAAAAATCGGTAGAAATGTCCATGCGTTGGGCAAAACGCAGTAAAGATGCCTGGATAAATCGCAATGGTTACGGCATTTTTGGTATTCAACAGGGTGGAGATTATGAAGATTTGCGGGCTTTTTCTGCCGAAAAGTTAAAAGAAATCGGTTTTGACGGCTATGCCATCGGTGGTCTGGCGGTAGGAGAGGGACAAGAAAAAATGTTCGAGGTTTTGGACTATGCACCGCAAATGCTTCCCGACGACAAACCTCGTTATTTGATGGGCGTCGGTCGTCCCGATGATATCGTCGGTGCGGTTTTGCGCGGAGTAGATATGTTCGATTGTGTTATGCCGACACGCTCGGGACGTACTTCTCAGGCTTTTACGCGCTTCGGAACAATCAATATCCGTAATGCTCGTCACAAAGAAGATCCTCGCCCGTTGGAAGAAGGATGCGATTGTCCGCTTTGCACCAATTACAGCCGTGCATATTTGCACCATTTACAAAAAGCCAATGAAATTTTGGCGGTAATGTTGTTAACATGGCACAATATCAGATACTATCAACGTCTGATGGCGGGTTTGAGAAACGCTATCGAAAATGATACGTTACAGCAATTTGCCGCTGAGTTTTATGCCGATCAGGCCAAAGGTGACATAGAGGAGCTATAACCATGAGCGAAGAAGAAAATAATAAAAATTTGCGTGTATGCGTGTCCGGAGGTCACTGCGACGGCAAAGATCCCGCATATGTAGAAGAATGCTATAAAATGGGAGTCAAAATTGCTAAAATGGGTTTTCGTTTGGACTATGGTTTTTCAAATTCCGGCGTTATGGGGGCCGTCGCCCGCGGAGTGTTGGACCACTGGCAAGAACGGAAAGATAAATATTACAACGATGTGACGCCGATTGTCGGAGTAACCACCCGTGAATATTATGATCTTTACGAAAAAGACGAAGTTTTGCAACAAATCAGCGAAGTTTTGGTCGAAGATACGTTGGAAAACAGAAAAATTAAATTGCTCGAAGCTGACATCGTCGTTTTTGCACCGGGAGGCGTGGGAACTTTGGACGAACTGGCTTATGACTGCGTGGCGATGCAAGACGGTTTCCTCAAAATAAAGCCTTTTATTATCTATAACATCAACGGATTTTTTTATCATATTCTTGAATATTTGAAAGTTTTGGCTTCGAGCGGTTTTGCGGCGCCGGTGCCTTTTATCGTTGTTGATGACAGCGAAGAGTTGGAAACGGCGTTTCGATTGCTGCGAATGCGTTATAACAATTGTGCCGACGGTAAAGAGGCCTATGCCAATGCCCGTCAGTTAGCTTATGAATTGCCCTATTTTCTGAAGAAAAAAACAGACAGCAGTATTCATGTGGAAGATATTTGGGCGGATATGAAAGAAATTGAAAAAAGCGGTACTGAAGAGCAAAAACAAACTTTGGCAAATGAGGTAGAACAGGCTTATTTGGAAAAAGAAATTGAGAGAATGTATGATCGCTTGGCCAAAACCGGACGAGATACGGCAATCGTGAGTGATAAATTAACAAGGTTGAAACAAAGGAAGAAAAAATGGAAATAAAAACAATACCAACTTCGGTTTGGGAATTTTTGTGGGAATACTTTTCCAAACAAAAGGTATTGTTTTTTGCTAATCTCGGCGCGATAATCGCCGGAGAATTTTTTGTCAGGCTTTCGCTCTATTACGCTGCGGAAATTATTGAAATTATATCGCAGGGAGGTTTGAGAGAGCAAATTTTTCAAGAAGCTATGTATATGGCTGTTTTGGCGTCATTATTTTTATTGTTAAAAAGTTTGACGCAAAATAGTTTATGCTTTATCGAAGCTAGATTTATGCCAATAATGATGGCAACGGTTGCAAAAGATTTATTTGCATACGCTCATCAACATTCAACGGCATTTTTTGCCGAAGAAATGGCTGGTAATATTTCGAGTAAAACCAAGACAATTATAGATAGCCTCTATCCGATGTATTATACCATGATATGGGGTTTTTTGTCGCCGATTGTGGCTATGCTGATTACCCTGGGTTTTATCGCAAATATAAATAATACTTTGGCCGTAGTATTATTACTACTCAATCTGATAGTTATATATGCGATTTATTGCCTCAGCTGCGGGCTTGTTCCTTTTTCAAAAAAACGTTCTCAATCCATGTCCGAAGCAAACGGAATTTTGGTGGATAGCATTACCAATGCCGGTTTGGTTAAAAATTTTGCCAATTATCATTATGAAAAAAAATATTATTTTAAGTATATGAAAATTGCGGCCGCGGCGGATAAGGCGGAAACAAAGAAGTTTGCCGGTCTTTTTGTATGGCAGAATTTATTGAGAGCGTTGGTACAAATAATATTTTATGCCTTGCCGGTTTGGTATTGGTATGTTGGCAAAATAACAATATCGGATTTTGTCCTCATCCAATCGCTGATTGCGATATTAAATAATACATATAGTATGTTGTCGATGAATTTTATGCAGTTTTTTAAAGTGTACGGCAATATAAAGGATGGTATAAGTTTATTGTCGAAACCGTGTGAGGTAAGGGATGTCAGCGGTGCAAAAATTTTAAAAGTAACCTATGGTCAGATTGAATTCAAAAATATCAATTACCACTACAAAGGCGCAAAATTTTTATTTGAAAATTTTAATTTGAGTATTGCTCCCAAAGAAAAAATAGGACTTGTCGGACATTCGGGATCCGGAAAATCGAGTTTAATAAAGTTGCTGCTGCGCTATTATGATGTTCAAAGAGGAAAAATTACGATAGATAAGCAGGATATAGCAACGGTTACACAAGATAGCCTGAGACGGCAAATATCCATAATACCGCAAGATACGAGCTTATTTAACCGTAGTATTATGGAGAATATACGCTATGGTAATCCGAAAGCCACGGACGAAGAAGTGTACGAAGCGGCTCACAAAGCCTATATTCACGAATTTATTACACAATTACCGCATGGGTATGAAAGTAAGGTCGGCGAACGAGGCGTCATGCTTTCGGGAGGAGAAAGGCAAAGAATAGCCGTTGCAAGAGCTATTTTAAAGAATGCCCCGATTTTAATACTGGATGAAGCGACTTCGGCACTTGATAGCGAGAGCGAAAAATATATACAAGAATCCTTAAAAGAACTGATGAAAGATAAAACAGTCATAGCGATAGCGCACCGATTATCGACGTTAAAAGAGATGAGCCGCATAGTAGTTATGGATAAGGGAAAAATTATTGAAACGGGTTCTCATGAAACTTTGTTGCGTCAAAAAGGTATTTATTGGAATTTTTATACCATGCAATCATCGGGATTTATTGAAGAAGATAAAGGAGCATAAGGTTGCTGAAGGTAATTTGGTCATTTTTCTTTTTGTCGGCCTTTGTCGCAGCATTGTGGCAAAGTTGCTGCGGAGACTGGTATATTTGGAGTCGTTTAGTAGAAGCAATGTTCGATTCGGCGAAATCGGCATTTACCATTGCATTGAATTTGACCGGATTAATGTGTCTGTGGCTGGGATTGTTAAAAATTGCGGAGTGCTCGGGCATTACGGAAGCCATGTCCAGATTATTGCGTCCATTGTTCAAATGTCTGATGCCGCAAGTTCCCGCAGATTCACCGGCAATAGGCTCAATGGTTATGAATATTGCGGCAAATGTCTTAGGACTGGATAATGCGGCTACGCCGATGGGATTAAAAGCAATGGAGCAGTTGCAGGAAGATAATCCCCAAAAAAATGAGGCGTCTGATGCACAAATATTATTTATGGTCATCAATTCTTCCTCTGTTACGCTTATACCGATAAGCATATTAATGTATCGGAGTGAGCTGGGAAGCTCAAATCCTGCGGCGGTATTTATTCCGATTTTGCTGGCGACATCGGTTTCAACTTTAGTGGGATTTCTGTCGGTCGCCATGGTACAACGGCTAAATATCTTTAATAAAGTTGTCATGGGATGGCTGTTAACAGTTATGATTTTGCTTGGTTTTATCGGTTGGGGATTTGTCAGTCTGACGCCGGCAGTCAGACCCATAGTCTCATCAGCGGTTGGCAATTTTATTTTGTTTGCGGTGGTTGCAACTTTCATTTTGTGGGGATTGCTAAAAAAACAGAATGTATATGAACAATTTATTGAAGGCGCCAAAGAAGGTTTTAAGATAGCCGTTTCAATTATACCTTATTTGGTCGCTATGTTGGTTGCAATCGCTGTTTTTAGGGCATCCGGAATGTTCGATGCCTTGCTAAAGGGAATAGAATGTATAATTGAATTTTTGGGAGGCGATACGGCATTTGTTCCGGCATTACCGACAGCGCTGATGAAACCGTTGTCGGGCAGCGGTGCCAGAGCCTTAATGATAGAGACAATGCAAAACTACGGAGCAGACAGTTTTCCGGCATTTGTTTCTGCGGTTGTTCAAGGTTCGACGGAAACGACATTTTATGTTTTGGCAGTATATTTTGGGGCAGTCAAAATAAGTCATACGCGATATGCATTGCCTTGCGCATTGTTGGCAGATTTTGCAGGTATTGTTGCGGCAATAAGTGCGAGTTATTTCTTTTTCGAATGACAATTTTTGTGAGAAAAACGCTGTTTTTTTTTATAAAATATTGAGGCAAATATATAATACAAAAGCATATGAGTCGCATGATAAAAATATCATTATTAAACAACGAAGATTTTATTTTGGGACTTGATTTTTAAGACATTTTGTCATAACATATATATGTTACCTTAAGTTTTATCTGGATAAGAGGAAAAAGTTATGAAAATATTGTGCAAAAATATAAGCTTAGGTCTCTTGTCATTGTGTTTTTGTTTGCTCATGACGACAGAATCGATGGCAAAGGTCTGCTTCGTAGGTGACGATGACTGTGCGCAAGGTGGGGATTTTGGAAAATATGAAGATCCCGCTGCGGACGGAAGTGCGTGTATCTCCGAAGGTTATATCCTTAAGTCTGAATGTACGGGAAATAGACATGCCGTAAGTTATTGCCCATACAATTCAGATTATGTTATGTGTTGCGGAAATGAGTATGTTTACGATTCCTGTGTTTACCCATATTCTTATGTCGGCAAATGCGGAAATAAATATGCTTGCGACTGCGACAGCAACGTTTACAAATATACGCAGGCTGACTGTGAAGCGGATAATGCATATCCGGCCGGTGCAAGTTGTACGCGTATAGCAGCCAATTCCGACGGTACATCAACCATTAAAGAGTTGTTGTATACAACATGTATGTGCCAGCGCGGAACCTATACATATGATAAAAAAACTTGCGATGTCAATCGTGGTGAGCTGAGTGGTGAAAAATGTACGGACAGCGATGGCAATGAGTATTATTCAAAGTGTACCTGCGGATACACTCAAAGAGTGGATGACTGCGAATATGGAAGCGTCGGCGATAATTATTGCATTTCCGGTGGTTTAATTTATGTTGATAGTTGCTGCTCTTGCGATGGTTTTCCGGTTGAATTAGTTAACGGTAAGCCTTCAAAGGGTGGTGTAAATCTAAATAAAGTTGTTGACGGCGGTTGGGATGTATGCCCCTGCAGTAAAGGTAAGAGACGTGTCAAAATTACTCAATGTCAACAAGGATGGGTTCCGACTGAGGCAGGTGACGGATGTGAACGAGTCAGCTGCGACTTAGCCGTAAAACGTTATTTAGCTACACACCCAGCTTTAGCTAATACTTATGCCATTTTTACAGGTAATAAAATGGTATCTTATGAAGCTTTATCTGATGAAGAACTAGAAGCAATTGAAGATAAAGGAATGCGGTCCTATGCTGTCGGTGATGAAATGGAAATGCCAAATACCAGAACCGGTATTGTTTTGTATGATACTCCGACATCATTTGTATACAAAACATGTCTCCCAGTAAAAGCCAAAGGTACATGCTCATGCCAAAGTTATTCAACAAACATAAATGACAAGGTTCCCCAACCGGATGCTTGTACCGTTGATGTCGTTTTGAATGGTTCCAATACTGGTACAAGTTTCAATGGCGATGCCGCAGTAATTAAAGATACGGCAGTAAGCAGTAATGGTTCTTTAGTCAATGGAGGTAACTTAGTAAGTGGTGGAACAGTCGTCGGTGGAAAACCAAGCATCGGTGGTGGAACGATAATCGGCGGAAAACCAATAATTGGCGGTGGCACAACGCCATATTATTGTTCATCATGGAAAATTGACTATGACACAACAGGTGATAGAGGCTATGGCTTTGGCTGTACAAATGCAACGACATTAATTTCAGCAAAAGAATTTGCAACGCTAATTGGAAGTGATGAATTATATTCGTGCAAACTTGAGGAAAATAGACCTGTTATCAAATTTTCAGGAGCAATATTCCCGAATGCTAAAAAAGAAGGTGGAAATGCCTTAACGCTTAATGATATTGATGTCTCAACAAGCACTGATACTTCAGTCATTGTAAGCAGTTTTAAAAATGCTAATATATATGCAAGCGCTTCAAATAAAACTATTACTTTCCTAAAACCAGCATATCTTGAAAGTAATGATAATTCAACTTTTGGCTCTTTGACAACATCCTATGTGTTCAAAGAATCGCTAACTTCGAAGAATTATAATTTCAAATATAACACGCTTGGAATTGAAGTACCTGTCTATAGCATATCTGGTAATATAATAACTTTACCTTCGGGAGGAACTATGATGGGTAATAAATTGCAGATATACCTTTCTTCTAATACTCCGACATATACCACTCAGCCTGCTCCTATGAATAATTCATACATAGAGATCAATGGTCCGAGTGGCACTGGTGCGCAGCGTGCAACGGTATACAGTGATGTTTATGTTGGCTATAAAGCAAAGAATTATATAGGTAGAGGCATGTATGTTCAATTGAGAGGCAATGTAGATTTATCTTTATACAACGGTAGTACAAAATATTATATATATTTAACTCCGGGTAGTTCAGTTAAGACGACTACTATTAATGGAGAAACGCCGAAGATCAAACGTACTTCATCAACTTATTGGAGTAACTGTACGTTCAAAACAACTTTCGTGCGTCCAATAGACCAGAGAAGATTTTGGACTTGTAATCAACCTGAAATGCGTTGTTCTGGCAATGGAAATATAAATTACTGGCATAACGGTGATGGAACAGAAGAGGGGACAATAAATAACAGACCTATTGGAAGAGTTTCATCTGATGGTATCTATAGGTTGGTGAGAGAAGGTGGAACTGTAGCTACATCTGCCTACCAATTGTATATTGGTCAGGGACGGAAAGGATCGGATGGAAGTGCTGTTTGTAGAGGTAATGTGGACGATTATGTAATGCCTTCAACTTATTTGTATTATGATATGCAAATCGGAGGTGGAAATACAGATAAGACAACAAGTACAATAAAAAACTGTGGTCGTCCGATGAATTGTGAGTAATATTTTCATTCTTGAATAAAAAATATTCCTCTTAATCCAGAAGAGAACAAAGGAAGGAGCTTACTCCTTCCTTTGTTCTTTAATGTCTTTCACGAAAACTTGAATGCCAAGGTTAATATAGCAAGGTTTTGTAAGAATGCACTTTGCATCACCAAGCGCTGTCAAGTTGCTGTTTTGTAGTTAATTTAGAATTTCTTGTTTTATAGAAATATCCACATTCTGATATTAAAAATTTTGATAAATAAATAAAGTAATAAAAAAATTGACTAAAAGTATTGACAAAAAAATAGAAAAATGGTAACAATATACATATCAAGTTTAGCAATGTTATTGATTAAATGTCTACCGGACAATAAACGGGAAAGTTTCAAAAAAAATTATTATCTACAACTATTTTGTAAAAAGAAGAGTATTATTCACTAGCTAGGTAAATGCATCTTAAAGCAAAGTAGCTCTGTAGATAAAATATGTTAAACAATCAAAATTTTATCAATTATGAGAACAAAAATTTTTATGCATTACCTGGCAGTAGCTGCTATGGTATGCGCAATGTCAATTTTTACTTCCTGTAAGAAAGAACCGCTTCCTCTTCCGGAAGTAATAGAAAGCGAAGTATACGATAACGGAACAGCCGGTGAAGTAACAACGACACCGATGGAAAACGGAGTTGAGATGTCTTATGAGTCATGGATAAATGTCCGTGGCGTAACAAAAGGAACTTTTGATAACAAAGTGTCTGTCGTGCTTTATGCGAATGCACAGGATGTCATTCTTCCACTTGATGTGGCGACATGGAATATGGGTGAGTTCGTCACCTCAACAACTCATGAAGTCGGTGAGAGTCGCACGGAAGGCTTTGTCACAATCGTTGATTCCGCGCTTGTTTATACGGTTAGTTGTGATCGTTTTGAATTTTCTTATCGGCTTCACTATGAAGTCGGCACATATGATGATGGCGTTAGCCGTCAGGTAATGCCGTACCATTATTTCAAAAATATTAGAGATAATGGAGGAGTACTTGAAGACGCTGAATCATATGTTGATGGGGAAGCTGCATATGCCCGCAAAATTTACCGCCATTCAATAACAGTGGATTTTGGGGGAGAAAGCTATGATGTTGAAGCCGTTATTACTTTGAGACGAATATTAGGGCCTGCTAGTGAGCCTTATCCGTTGACAAGTGAGCTTGTGAAAGAGGAAATTGAACCTCTCGTTTCTCAGGATGGCTTCTTGGTTTCTGCATGGGTTAAGTCAAAATTATCAACTGGAGAAACTGTTACGGATCAGTTCTCAACAAAAACATATGTTTACACTAACGAAAACAATATGGATTTGCTGGAACTTAATTGCAAGCGGAGTGACATATCATTTATCAACGCAAATATAGAGTATGTCGACAAATCATCGGGAGAAGCAGAAGAAGATGATTTCTTGGTATACACCGAGCGTTATAAATGTATCTTGGACTACGGCTATTTCAACATGGAAATTGATCTGCTAAAAGATCAGGCTGTGTTTGATAATGGGGTGCTTGTAACCGAAGTAGGAAAGACCGAGTTTGATGCAAGCAAAGTTGTAGTCAAAGAAACATGGATACAGCTTGAAGAGACCGAAACAACAGTTAGGTATCTTCTTGATTTTGATATCTCTGTGCCTCTTGGGGGACTGACGTTTGAAGGCGGCTGCAATCGTACCATCGTGGTTTCGAAATAACCTCTTCTGAATGAATTAAGAGCATCTTCCTTAGGGAGATGCTCTTTTTTTGTATTAGTGCCATACAGACTATCCAAAGTTTACTCAGTATTGAATGTAAAGGTGTTGAAACAATAGCATACTTCCAACAGCGTGGTCAAACCGCAAGGCTTGTAGCTGATTTAGAATCCTAAGTTTACTGGGGATATCTATTAGAAAACCATACGCAAACGAGATATTCTTCATAGCAGCTATAAGCCTCTAGCACCGGAATCCCCTAATCGGGGCACCCATATTCTGCCAGACGCAATTTATTACTACTTATCCGTAAACGGGGCATTTAAGTCCGTTGTTAATTGTTCGGTTAACTGATTTTTTTAAAGTTGTTCTTGGATATATTCCTTGATTTTTTCGTATTCTTTTATCTGTTGTATCTACATAGTATCCCTTACATCAAAAATTTCGGTTTCTGATTGATTTTGATAGTATTTCGTCTCTCTCGTAGATGATTAAAGGCTATTTCTTTGAAAAAACATAAAACTCGATGTGCTGGTATCTTTATTAAAATATGTATATGATCCGAACACGTTTTACCTTCCATTATTTTAACTTTCTTCCATTTACATCATTCTTTGGAGGCTAATTCTTTACTTCCGAAAAATCTTTTCTCCTATACTTTGGTGCAAGCACTGTATGATATTTCTGAGTCCTGTCGTATAAGATAATTTTTTGTATGAGTTTTTTGACTGTCTTTTAAATAGGCTACCTTTTGCCTTAACAGACTGAAAAACTTTAATCTATTTGTCGTCCCAAATGTTATAAGCATCACAGAATCGTGTGTCTTAGGGTACAAAAAAAAGCGTGCACCGACCTGGTCAGTACACGCTAAAGAATTCTGCTAGATAATATGGCGTTTATAGGGTTCGCCGACGACACATATTACATTGGCGGTTGCACAGTCATCAAGCAATGACGACGATGAAATCAAAAGCCCCATTTTTTTCGTTGAGAAATCGAGGGCATAATTGAATGTCATGCTTTTGTCATCATAGGTGATAGTTTCGTTTGACCATGCCAACAGGCCTTGTGATATGGGCGGCAAATCGATTCTCTCCCTGATACGATTGATTCCGTTGAGATGCATCAGGATAAAATACAGTATCCTGTTGGATGGAATAACACCGCCGCGATCGGCACACCAATCATCAGCTTTGCGATACATTTTTCTTTTGTCGGAGACATCTATTAGAGATACTCCGTCTATGAGGTAGATACCTCTGAAATCGCTGATGTCCTCTGGCATAACGGGGGAATATTCACCGTTTTTCAGGAGGAAATCGCCAAATTTAACTTTTCTTTCTTTCTTTTCCATGATTATATTTTTAAAATTAATAATAAGTTTATCATTTCAAATAATGTGACAAAAAAAACATTTTGTCAAGAAATAAAGAAGAAACATTTGCAAATATAGGAAAAAATCAACAGAATACAGCTTTTACGCCAAGACTTATCCCCATTATCCACAGACAACATATAAGCGGGAATAAAAAAGAAAATATTATATTTGTATTTCTGATAATTTTTGTTACAACAAAACATGCAAAATATAACAAAAGGTATCAAAAATATGACGACTGAAAAAATTAATGTAACGACATTGCCTCAAAATATTGAAGCAGAACAAGCTCTTCTCGGAACATTATTGGCAAATAATAAAGCCTTTGAACAGGTTTCTGATTTTCTAAAACCAATTCATTTTGCAGATTCGGTTAATGCAAAAATATATGAAGTTCTCTCAAAACTTATTTTTCGTGGTCATGTTGCAGATACCATAACCTTAAAAAATTATTTTGAACAAGAAGGTATTTTAGATGATGTCGGCGGGTATAAATATCTGATAAAACTTGCCGAAAGTGCATCGCCTTTAACAAATCCCGAATATTATGCGCAATATATTTATGATCAATATTTACGTCGAGAATTGATATCAACGGGTTGTGATATTGTTAATAATGCGATGAAAGAAGATATAGATTCTTCAGCAACACAACAAATTGAAGAGGCGGAAAAGCGTCTTTACGAATTATCAGATAAAGGAGACGGGCAAAGAGGTTTTATAAATTTTTCTGAAGCCTTGACGCAGTCTCTCGGAACAATTGAAAAGGCCTATCAACGTGAAGGAAAAATATCCGGGCTATCAACGGGGCTCAATAATTTAGACCGCCGTATCGGAGGACTAAATAACTCGGATTTAATAATTTTAGCCGGGCGTCCGGCTATGGGAAAAACAGCTTTAGCGACAAATATTGCATATAATGTTGCGGAGTGGATGAGTCGTGAGCGCAATTTAGAAGAAAAATCTAAAGGAGTCGCATTCTTTTCTTTGGAAATGTCTGCCGATCAGCTGGCAACTCGTGTTTTATCCTCTACGGCCGGTATATCGTCACAAAAGATGCGTAATGGCGACATAGATAACGGTGAATTCGAAAGAATTGCGGAAAGTGTTCGAATGTTGGAAAAAATGCCGCTTTATATAGATGATACACCGGGATTAACCATAAGTACCATCAGGAACAGAGCGCGTCGCCTAAAAAGGAGTAAAGGTCTAGGGTTAATTGTCATTGACTATATTCAACTAATTATGGGCTCTTCCTCAAAAGGTGAGGTCAACAGGGTACAGGAACTTTCGGAGATTTCTCGTGGGCTAAAAATTATGGCTAAAGAATTAAACGTACCGGTTATAGCCCTCTCTCAGTTAAACCGTGGTGTGGAGATGCGAGATGATAAACGTCCCGTTATGTCAGACTTGAGAGAATCCGGTTCTATTGAACAAGATGCAGATATTGTGTTGTTTGTATATCGTGAAAACTATTACATTCAAAACGAAGAGCCTAAAGAAACAGACAAAAATTATACACCGGAAAAACATGACAAATGGGAACAAAGGATGCAGGCTACCAAGCACCGAGCCGATGTTATTATCGGAAAGCACCGTCATGGACCTACCGGTACGGTAAAGCTAGGCTTTCAGGGCGAATTTGCATTATTTACCGATCCGATAGATGATGAACAATTACCGGAGCAAATAGGTTGATGGAAACTAAAAAATATATTGTAACTGTTGCAAGCCGTGATCCGGTTAAAGAAGCACAGGTAAGCGTTGAACCTAAATTTTGGAAAAAGAAAAAATTAGAAGAAATGAATTCAACGGAATGGGAATTATTATGTGATGGTTGCGGCAAGTGCTGCCTGAATAAACTGGAGATTCACGGAAAAATTTATTATACGAACGTTCGTTGTCGTTTTTTGGACAGTCAAAGCTGTTTATGCCGTATTTACCCGCATCGTTTTGAAAAAGTACCTGATTGTCGAAATATTGATTTAAAAGCAATCAGAGAACGCCCGCGTTGGTTGCCAAAGACTTGTGCTTATTGGCTGTTAGATAATGGCTATGATTTACCCTCGTGGCACCCGCTTATTTCTGGAGATAAAGAGAGTGTGCATAAAGCCCTGCAATCTGTGCGTGGTCGTCTGATTATCTCGGAATCGGAAGTAGAGCATTATGAAGATTACATTGTTGACTGGAAAGACATTTGAAATCGAAAAAGAATTTGCCGATTTGCCGTTAAAAGTGGTTAAATCAACTCGGTGTCGTCGGCTGCTCTTACGCATAGATGCAAAAGAACGTTGCGCCGTTTTAAGTATTCCGCCGCAAATTTCTTCAAAAAGAGCGATTAAATTTATTGAAGAAAATCGGGCATGGATAGAAGCTCATTTACTGGCGGTTCCCGTTGGTCGAAAATTTACCAACGGAGATATCATAAATTTATTTGGTCAAACATATCAGATTAAACATTGTCCGGAACAAAGGGGGGGCGTTGTTCTTGAAGAGGGATATATTCAAGTTTCTGGCGAGGCAGAATTCTTATCACGTCGGGTAAGAGACTTTATTAAGAAAGAAAGTTTACAAAAATTAACGGAAATATCGCAAGAAAAAGCACAAAAAATTGGCTGTCGTGTCAAAAAAGTTACAATGAAAGATACAAAATCTCGATGGGGAAGTTGCTCAACCTTAGGCAATATTAATTATAATTGGCGAATAGCTATGGCGCCTAAAGAAGCAATAGATTATTTGGTAGCCCACGAGGTAGCACATTTAAGACATCCGGACCATTCCTGTGATTTTTGGAAATGTGTGAATGCGCTTACCCCTTATGCAGAGAGCGGACGCCGTTGGCTCAAGCAAAATGGCAATCTCCTTTTCGCTTATGACTAAGCGCTTGATTTACTAAATATTACAAACTATATTATATAGCAGTTAAACATATATGGAGGAAAATTTTATGTTAGAAAAAAATTATACCGATGTTGGTATAGAAAAAACATCTGTCGACGAAAATTTGCGTGCATATTTTGTCGGTGTTTACAATCATATGGCAGGTGCTTTGGTAATTACCGGCTTGGTTGCTTTTTTGGTTGCAAATACATCGTTACTCGGATTAATCTTTAATCCTCAAGGTGGTATGTCAATTTTGGGCTGGTTATTTTTATTATCCCCGTTGATTGTGATATTTGGTTTTAGTTGGGTTTTACAACGCGGTACATTAGGGCAGGTTCGTGGTGTATTTTGGTTATACTCGGCTTTGATGGGTGTATCCCTAGCCCCCATATTTTTAGTTTATACAGGAGCCAGCATGACCCGTGTCTTCTTGATTACGGCGGCCATGTTTGGCGGAATGGGTATTTATGGAATGACCACCAAACGTGATATGACCTCAATGGGCGCTTTCCTAGGAATGGGTTTGTGGGGTATTGTTATTGCCGGCCTGATTAATTTGTTTATGCAAAGTCCGGCTTTGTACTATGCCTTATCATGGCTCTCGGTTGTTGTATTTACCGGCTTAACAGCTTATGATACGCAAAAAATTCGTCAGATGTACATGTCTTCTGACAGCACGGATACCATGACGCGTAAGATGGTGGCAGGAGCTTTAGAGTTATATCTTGATTTCATTAACTTGTTCTTGGCTCTGCTTCGTTTATTTGGTGACAGAAAATAACGCCGGTCAATAAGATAAAATTTATAATTAGATTGATATCAAAAAATCCCCAAGGTTACTTGGGGATTTTGGTTTCTATAAAGTGTGTTTTTCTGATTGTGTCTCGGTATGGTTTATAGTTTTACAGTAGAATTGGCAAGGTATGGAGATTTTTAAATAAACTTTGTAACTAGAAGAGATTTTGAACTCTGAGGTTAGAGTATATGGGTTGGAATGAAGAGGGCTGCAGGTCGTGTGTTTTTGAATTTCAATTAAATTCAATGGTAGGATTTCGGTAATAAGGAGATAACTCAGTTCATATGAGGATATTTTATTCAAAATTTCTTGCATTATGAAGTAATAATATAAGTATTTGATAGAAACAGTTAGGTAATATGATATATTTCAAACATAAAAAAACCTTAGGCAAAGCCTAAGGTTTTTTTAGACTAAACAGCAAAATATTACTTATTATAAGCGTTATCTTGTTTTTTAGCTTCTTCATCGGTACGAGCGACGTTTACCAAAATAGTCTGACAAACTTCAGGATGAAGATTAATTTTTACTTGGTAAATTCCCAAGTCTTTAATCGGACGCTCTAAGCTGATAAAGCGGCGTTCTACATTAACGCCAGCCTCTTTAATGGCGGCAGCGATATCGCGAATTGTGACCGAACCATAAAGTTGACCAGTTTCTGCAGCTTGACGAATAAGGACGACTTTGAAACCTTGCAGTTCTTCAGACTGTTTTGTTGCGGTATCAAACAAAGCCTTATTATGAGCTTCGAGTTCGGCTTTTTGTTTTTCATAAAAAGCCAAATTTTCGGCAGTTGCGCGAAGAGCCTTTTTAGCGGGCAACAAGTAATTGCGAGCGTAACCGTTTTTGACGTTGACTTTATCGCCCATTTTGCCCAATTTATTGATATGTTCCAAAAGAATAACTTCCATATTTTTTCTCCTTAGTTGGCAACAAACGGGAGCAGAGCGATATAGCGAGCGCGTTTAATTGCGCGAGCCAATTCTCTTTGTTTTTTAGCGGATACCGAAGTAATACGGCTAGGGATGATTTTTCCTTTCTCGGAAATATAGCGAGAGAGCAATTTAACATCCTTGTAATCAATTTTCATGCCGTCTTCGCCGGAAAACGGACAGGATTTCTTTTTCTTAAAGAATACTTGTTTATTCATGACCATTACTCCGCTTCTTCAATTTCTTTTTCTTCGGAGGCGACACCTTCCGAAAATTCATCAACACGAACGGTCATATAACGAATAATATCTTCGTTAAAGCGCATAATTCTTTCGTATTCCGCAATAGCATTGGCCGGAGCGGCAATATTCAAGATAACGTAGTGACCTTTGCGATTTTTTTTGATACGATAAGCCAAGGTTTTAAGTCCCCAGTTATCGACTCTAACAACTTCTCCGCCTTCTTTTTTAATGACATCGGACAAATCTGACACGATGGCATTGACTTGAGAAGTGCCGAGATCCTGACGTGCGATAAGCACGCTTTCATATTTTTGCATTAAAATATCTCCTTATGGATTCTCAACAAAATTTTCCTCAAAAAACATGAGGAAAAGGGTTCATGTATAGCCAAAGCAATTAAGTTTTGGCAAGGGACGGAAGCTAATATACTCTAAAACTTTAATTTGGCAAGTTTTTTTTGCATATAATTTTAGGGCGATTGTAAAAGAATAAAAGCAAGCCGACATAATAAATTTATTGCAAATAAAAAGAAATGCCCTATTATAAAAGAAAGTTTTATGTAAAAAAGGTATGTTATGGAATGAAAGCAAAACTAATCGTATTGGGGGCGATTTCGCTGATAGCGCTTTGTGCCTGTTCATCTGTTACACAGGAGGATGAACAATCTGATATAATTGTTCTGGGAACCGAACCACAAAATGTCCAATCTGTGATTTTACTGCAACATCAAACGACAGGTAAAATGGCATGCTGCCGAGATACGGAAGACGTAACGGCAGAAGAATGCGCCAAAGCGTTGGAGCAAGAATGCTATGTTCGTGTGCAGGATATACCATATCATCCTGCAAAATATGATTTTTTAACAACAGGAAGTTATCCTACGCGTCGCTGGAGAGCAAACGAAAAGTCTCCAAGGTGGTAATAAATGTTATCGCGGGTTAAAACCGTCGTTTTAAACGGACTTGAGGTGCGCGATATAGAAATACAAGCGCAGATTTCGGCAGGGTTGCCGTCGTTTACGATTGTCGGTTTGCCGGATAAGGCGGTGGCCGAAAGCAAAGAAAGAATCAGAGCCGCATTTGTTTCGCTTGGCATAAAACTTCCGGCCAAAAGAATAACTATTAATTTGTCTCCCGCAGATTTACCCAAAGAAGGTTCACATTTTGATTTGCCCATAGCTATGGGGCTTTTGGCGGAGATGGAAATTGTTCCGCAAAATAAATTAAACCGCTATTTAATTTTAGGCGAGCTGGGTTTGGACGGTCGCTTGGTGGAAATAAACGGAGTGCTGCCCGCAGCCGTTGCGGCCAAGAGACAACATTTAGGTATTATTTGTCCCCAAACACAGGGAGGAGAAGCGGTTTGGGCCGGTGTTCAAGATATTTTAGCCGCAGCTTCTTTATTGCAATTGATTAATTTTTTTAAGGATAATATTGAAATAGCCTTTCCGACGGCAAAACGAAAAGAAAAGCCGTCTGAACTTTTGGATATGAAGGATGTCAAAGGTCAGGAAAGCGCAAAACGAGCCTTGGAAATTGCGGCGGCCGGTGGTCATAATTTGATAATGATTGGCCCGCCCGGAGCAGGAAAGTCCATGCTGGCAGCAAGATTGCCTTCAATATTGCCGCCCATGAGTACAGAAGAAGCCATCGAAACAAGTATGATACATTCTGTTGCCGGAGAGCTCAAAGACGGAGCCATCAGCTTTGAACGTCCCTTCCGTTCGCCGCACCACAGTGCTTCTACGCCGGCTTTGGTCGGCGGCGGAAGAAAAGCAAGTCCCGGAGAAATTTCTTTGGCTCATAACGGTGTTTTGTTTCTAGATGAATTGCCTGAATTTTCTCGCGCTGCGTTAGAAGCCTTAAGACAGCCTTTAGAAAATAAAGAAGTTTGTATTTCTCGCGTGAATTCTAAAGCTATTTTTCCGGCAAAGTTCCAACTGATAGCCGCCATGAATCCATGCCGCTGCGGACATTTGGGAATTTCGGGATATGAATGCAGCCGCGCTCCGAAATGTGCGGAAGAATATCAATCACGTATATCTGGTCCGTTGCTGGACAGAATAGACATTCAAATAGAACTTCCTATTGTAAATCCTTTTGATTTGGCAGATGCCAAAACTGGAGAAACTTCGGAAACAATACGGCAAAGAGTCGTTGCCGCCCGTCAGATTCAAAAACAAAGATTTGAACAGTACGGAATTCCGCAATTTGCAACCAATTCAGAATTACAGGGAGAATATTTGGAGCAAGCGGCAGAAATGGAACCAGATGCAAAAACACTGCTTTTAGCCTATGCCGAAAAGAATAAAATGTCGGCCCGCGCCTATCATAGGACTTTAAGGTTGGCAAGAACAATTGCAGACTTGCAAAATGAAAATAAATTGCTTAGAATACATATCGCCGAGGCTCTGTCTTTGCGATGGAAAAAGCCCGACTACAAAATCTAGGAGATAAAAAATAATGCCAAAATCATTAACCATACCAACAGTTTTTTATGTCATAATGACGGTGTTGCTTGCTTTTCCTGCCGGCGCACAAACAAAATATGAAGATTGCGCTTGTCCCATAGAAATGGGCAGAGGAGAAGATTGTGCATGTCCAGAAGTCCAAACGACAGATACTGTTTATTCAAATGATTGTGCTCCAATCATAGAAAGAAGCGATAAACCGATTTCATATGCTCTTTCACCGCAAGAAAATGAGTTTAAAATGTCAGCTCGTCAACAATTGTTTGACGACTCTGTCGTTGATGAAAACGGTCTTGCCAAGGAAGATAAAGACGGTAGTATATTTGGTGGCGGTCCATGCGTAACCTGTACCCGAAATGGCAGTATTTTTGGCGGCGGTCCATGCAAAAATTGTGATAAAAACGGAAGTATTTTCGGCGGCGCCCCCTGCAATGGTCCGGCTTGCCGTCCGCAAGAAGAAAAAGTAAATCCGAAATATATCCAAAACTATATTGTTTATGAAGATAGTTTATACGACTCGGTACATCGTCAATGCGGAGATTTTGCCCCCATAGAACTGGAGTGGGTTGATTTTCGCATCAAAAACGGTATGGATGATCAAGGATATTCTCGTAAACTGGGAAAATATCGTTTCCGTATATTTGGCTGCCGCAGAGACACTAAAAATGCAATCTTAAATGAAGGTCGTATCTTAGAAAAAGATATGAGCTTTATTGAAATTTTTGATGATATGGTTTCTGATTGCTATAAAATTGTAAAAACTCCTAACGATTTGTGCCTCAAAGCAGATAGTCCGTTGCCGGAATATATTTTAACCGCCGAAATCACGGATTATTATATGAATTTGTGCGATGAATATAACTGGGACGAAGCTAAAAAAGCCGATAAAAGAGTCGGCTCCTCCGAAATGACAGTCGTATGGCGCTTAATGGATTTGACTAAAACCAATGTCTTGTGGAAAGGAAAAAGCGTTGGTTATGGTGAAGTAGAAGAAGGCGAATACAACGGCGAAATTGTTTTGATAGAAAGAGCATTCGCCGATGCTGTCGACAATTTGCGTAATTTGCCCGGATTTGAAGAACAATTGGCAAAACGTCCGTCGGCAGAAGAATTGCAAAGACAACGCAATAGCTTAATTGATATGCAACGCCATCTGGATCCGGTAAAATGCCAATTTAGCGAAGAAATCAAAATTATGGAAGATTCCGGTTCTGTTTCAAGCGGATTCGGAATGAATGAAGGTTGGATTAATATTCCTGAAGCCAAAATTGTTACCGGAGCCAAAGTCGTAGAAGATTCCGGAGTCGTATCCTCTGGTACCGGCGCGGCTGCAGCCGGCAACAATGCCCAAATTCAAATGGTAGATGGAAAAATTATAGAAGATTCCGGCATAATTTCTTCCGGCACGGGAGCAAATGCTGCAGGTAACAGTACACAAGTCGAGATGATGGATGGAAAAATTATAGAAGATTCCGGCATAATTTCTTCCGGCACGGGAGCAAATGCTGCGGGTAACAGTACACAAGTCGAGATGATGGATGCACAAATTACCGAAAACTCAGGATTCGTTTCTTCAGGTATCGGTGCCGCAGAAGGAGGTAATATAACGGAATTACAAATGGTAGATGGTGAAATTGTCGAAAACTCAGGCATGTCATCATCAGGATATGGTATCTCCGAAACGGGAAGTGCAACGGAAGTTGTAACCGGTGCCGTCGCGGCAACGGGAGGAGCTTTGGCCGGCGGTGTAATTGAGGCCTCCGGTGTATTGGAAAGCGGTAATGCCGTATATGAAGTTGAAGCTGCTGATCCAAAAATACATGATATGTCTGCTCTTATAGAAAAAGACGGTTTGTGCATCAGAGAACAACCCGATTATGATAATATGGGACCTGAAAATGTCTATAAGGTCAGAACGGCGGTTGTTTCCGTTACAAATGCCAAAGGCAAACAAGGTGCCGGTTTGTTGATATCTGAGTCTTTTGTCATGACATCAGCGGATTTGGTCGATAGAGCCAACAATGTTTATGCACTTGAAACAATTAACGGTAAAAAGTTAAAAGCTCGTGCTTTCCGCATTAATCCAAAGAAAAATACGGCGTTGCTTGTTTTGGATGAACCGACAGAATATACGCCTCTGTCACTTAACTTGGAATTGCCCGCGGTCAATAAAGACAACTTTATGACATTGGGCTTGCTTAACTTTGCCGAAGGCGGAAGTGAGGGATATCTTGAAACCGGAGGTAAAGTAAGCGGTTATCGTTATGATGAAGACGGAACGTCGCAAATTGTAATTGATACTTTTGTTCAAAGTGCGACCATCGGCGGCGTTTTGATTGACGAAAAAGGCAGAATTACGGGTATGGCTCATACTGTTCGTCCGATTCAAGACGGACCGGATATCTTCTTGCCGATTGAAACGGCGATGAAGAGTTTGGGTGTCGGAATTTGCGGCAAGGAATTTCCAAAGGAAACTCCGAAACCTGTTAAATCATGGCGTCAGAAGTCAGTTGCACCGTTAATTGAAAATACGGTTCAAAAGGCTCCGGAAGCTATGAGCGAACAAGAAAGAAAATAATCTATCAAAGGCGGTTGTAATTAAGGCAACCGCCTTTATACTGTTGTTTGACCACGTTACAGAAAAAAGTATCAAGGTTTCGGAGCAACACGGTTTTTTGCCGACAAGCGTAATTAAATTGGTCGCTGATTTAGAATCTCCGGTCTATTGAAAGAATGCCTATTTATTCAAAAATTAGCCTCTTTCGAGATGTCAAATGTGTTTCAATATCTCTGATGGAGTTGGATAATATACTTTTGCCAAGTTGCTTAAAAATATTTATTTTGAGTAAAAAATGTTAAACGATTGCTAAGTTTATAATATAAGCTATGGACTAAAGATTGAAGATGTTGAAGTGCAGAATTATAAAAATGACCTATCGGCAGAGCAGATAGGCCATTTTCTTGAGTAGTTTCGACAATATTATTTAAGTTTTTAGAATTTTGGATGTTCTTGAATATTTTTGCAGACAAAACTTAAATTGTGAATTCTTTTTACGCCGACGGCAAGAAAATAGCTATTAATTTTTGTTTCAAGTAACATTAAGTATTTATTCAGTTCTCGAACATTGTTATTAAAATAAAAAACGATTTCGATATCCGTAAATCCTCTGTCAGTATATATATTGTAGTCAAAGGCAGACATTTCTCGCGAAAAAGTTTCCATTGCAATTTTTAAAATATTTTTGAAATGTTCTTCATACTGATTGATTTGGTAGGCTTCAACAAATTGATTGAGAGCATGATAAAGCGGATTATCCGTTCCGGTTGCCAGTAAGATTTTTCTAAGCAAAGGTATGCTGCCGGTCATAAGGGCAAATTTTATCATTTCTAGTGGAAAAACTTCAATATCTTCGGACAGATTCTCAAAGTGAGGTTTAATTAAAAGCATGGACATTTCAAGCAGTCCAAGATTCATCAAATCGTCAAGATACATTTTTTCAAAGGTGAGGGATATGTTTCCTCCCAATTCCCAAATACGGGTTGCAAGTGCGCGGGCTCTTTGTTCGCGAGAATTAAGTATTTCAAGATGTGTTTGCAAAATCAACAACTCAATATCATCGCGAAATTGAATTAACATTTTGTCGACCAAGGCCGTTGTTTTTATAATTTCAGTCAAATGACTGCAATCCAATTCTTTGACTTGGTGATACAAATTGTTTGTTTGTTGTTTAACAATAGAAGCAGTTGAAAAACTCAGAGCCATTGAAAAATCCTTTATAAAAGTGAATTAAAAATCAATATCATAATCATAGCTTATAAATCGAAAATATGAAATATAAAATTTGAAAAGAGTAAAACAAAATTGACAGGAGAGCTAAAAAAATATATCCTAATAGTCTAAATAGTTTATTAGTATGAAAATAGAACAATTATTAAAAGAGTTGGTCGATTATTGTCCCGTATTGTTGCAAGGAGATGATAATTGGGAAGTAGAAAGACTTGCAGATGATGATTTAGCTTATTTTGATGAGAATTCGGTTTATGTTGAAGATCTCGGTTTTTATAACAATTCTTCAATCAAGAACAGTGGAACCGTTATCATCAGTGAAGGGTTACTGCCGCATCTTTCGCCGATAGTCATAAATGTGATTATGGTTTCGGCCGCAGATTTGGACAGTATAAGACGAAAGCTATCTGCATTGTTGTGGTAATCTGCAAGTTGCCCAAAGTGTCAAACAATAAAAGTTTGGCACTTTTTTATTTTTGCGCTAGATATAACAAAGGCAGATAGATAAAAGGTTATATAAAAAATTGTTATCAAAGCTGAAATCTTATTTGAGTTATGAACAAAATCGGTGGTTTTTGTGGCTGCCGGTAATGTTTGGTTTGGGCATAGCTATTTATTTTATGCTTTCAGTTGAGCCGCCGCTATGGCTGGGTATAACTTTAGTATTCATAATACTGCTCATCACGATTTTCTTTCGCCGGATTAGAATATATGCTTTGTTTTTGTTGGTGATCGCCTGTGGTTTTATGAACGCTCAATTACGTTCGGCTTATTTGTACTTTCAAACTGAAAGAATAACGGATAACAAACTTTATTTAAGCGGCAGAATTGATAAACTTGATAAAAATTACCGCGGACGGACACGTTTGATCTTGAGCCATATGAAAGATTTTGACGATAACCCGCTTGTCGGTCGTTACCGCTTGAGTATGATACACAAAGATTATGGTCTCAAAACCGGAGATTGTGTGGAAATGATAGCCGTTGTTTCTCCGCCGTTTTTGCCTTCGGTTGCCGACGGATATCAATTTAATCGCAAGCTGTTTTTTGAAAATATAAATGGTTCAGGCTATATTCCGAGCGAAGTGCTGCCGATAAAATGTTCCGATGACAATTTGCGTTTGTCTGACTGGGCGGCAAGACTGCGCCAGAATATTGGTAAGAGAATTTACAGTGTTCTTCCCAAAGATGAAGCCTCTGTGGCGGTAGCGATTATTGCCGGAGACCAAACACAAATCAGCCGTAAATTGATTGATGCCTATCGCAATTCAGGATTAGCGCATTTCTTATCCATTTCTGGTTTGCATATGAGTATGTTGGCGGGATTAATGTTTTTGTTGGTCAGGGTGTTTATGGCGCTGATACCGCCGCTTGCCTTAAAATATAATTCCAAGAAGGTTGCTGCAGTTTTATCATTAATTGTAGCCGCTGTTTATTTAGTCATTTCGGGAGCGGCAATTCCTGCGGTAAGGGCTTTTGTTATGACAGGAGTCGTATTAACGGCTGTTTTGGCTGATCGTCAGGCTATTTCCATGCGTACTTTGGTCGTTGCGGCTCTGATTGTTTTGGTCATGACGCCCGAGGCTTTGGTCGGAGCCAGTTTTCAAATGTCTTTTGCTGCGGTGGTGGCTTTGGTTGCTTTTTATGAAAAATATGCCAGTCGGCTCAATCGTTTTTTGAATGCCGAGGAAATAGGCAAGACAAGAAAAATTGCTCGCGGTGTTTTTGCCTATTTGGCCGGTGTGGTTATTGCTGATTTTGTAGCATCCGTTGCAACTTTGCCGTTTAGCATATATCACTTTAATCAAATTGACTATTATAGCGGACTGACCAATTTACTCTCGGGACCGATTATCGGATTTGTGATTATGCCGTTTGTGCTGATATCATTGTTGGTTATGCCTTTTGGATTGGAATGGTTACCGCTCAAAATTGTCGGTTACGGATTGTCTTTAACCAATCGACTGACGCTTTGGGTTTCTTCTTTGCCTTATGCGACGGACTATATTATGCCGATGCCGGTTTGGGGCTTGGCTTTAATTACTTTGGGAGGATTATGGCTGTGTTTGTGGTGCGGACGTTGGCGTTGGTGGGGAGTTATATTCTTTGTAATCGGATGCCTAAGTATTGTAACAACCGAACGTCCGGAAATAATTATCGATTCGGAAATTAAAACAGTAGCCATCCTCGACCACAATAACGGAAAATATTATTTTATGCCCAAAGCCGGTCGCTGGAACAAACAAATGTGGATGGAAAAATTTGCGGCCGAAGCCGAAAAGGGCGGGAAGAAAGTTTTGAAAACTTTAAAAAATCCGCTATACCCCAATCGTGTACAAATCAAACAACAACAATCGGTCAAAATTGATGGCAAAGAATTTGATGTACATGCAGCAGGCGGTGTGGCGATTTTTGCCGATAAGGATAAATTGAGTTTAAAGACCGTTCGTGATTATATTGGTTGCCGCTATTGGAATTGTACGATTGACGACAAGTGAAAAATTTGCTATCATCTAACACATAAGCGATGATTAACGCTTGCTGCCTACCTTTAGCGAACTCGGACGAGATAATCTTTCATACATAGTTTTGACTTTAATCCTTAAAATAAGGGAATTTTGAGAGGCAGGCATCAAAGTTGTTCCCGATAAGAGAGGAGCTAAAGCCATGACTGATAATATTTCTATTTTCTATAACAAAAAATTAGCCTTATCCGAAAAAATTTTACCGTTTGAAGAAATCATCGGACTGATGGCGCATGAAGAAGCCGTCGGTTATAATCCGTTTTACTCAATGAAAGCATGGAATCTTCGTTATGATATAAAAAAAGAGGCTCAGGCATTCGGTCAAGTTTTATCTAAAAAAGTGCTTTTGCCTTTCGATAATAATCGTTTCATTTTATTTGCCGATGGCAGCCTGTTTTATCGTTTTGACGTACCTCAAGAGGCGATAGAAAGAGTCCTGAAACTTGCTGCTCAAAAAAATTTTATGGTTAAAAAAGTTTACGGGAACCATAACATCAGACAAGGCTATTCATACTCAAATATGGAACAACTTATTGAAAATATAGATAATATCTATTCAGATATGCAAAACTTCTATTTTGAAAAACTACCGGAGCAAAAGAAATTTATCCAGAATTTGTTTACAAACGGCAATATTTGTCTGACAGCGTCTAAAGAAGAAAAAATAGATTCAGAATGCCGAGAATATTTGGCTTTGATGTCAGACGGGCGTTTTTTGGTTGCGGAGGAATACGGTAACAGGCATGGTGTTCGAGATTATCGTAAAATTGAAGCCTTTCGCCGCCGTCATCCTGAATATGTTTATTTGCAAAGAGAGTACGTGCCGCAAAATTATATAAAAGCTATTTATAAAAAGGCAGAAGAATTTGACTGGTTTTTGCCGGCTGATAAGGCCAAGCCGAACAAGTCCGAAAGGAAACTGACGGAAGATGAAAAGCTGAAAATGAATATTTTTATTTATAAACTGTTGGCAGATAATAACAAATGTTTGAGTGTTGTCTGTCCGTCGGAACATTTGTTTTATGCTCCTGACACGGTAAAATATGCTCTTTTCAGCAATGGAAGGCTATTACTTGATGAACAAGAACCCAAAATTGTGGAAAATGATTTGTTGACCGAAATAAGAAAATATTTTCCAAAATTAAGTTTGCAGGTAGAAAGAGTTCCGTCTTACTATCTTCCGGAAATATATGAGCGTTTGTTGAAAATACAGAAAAGTGCCAGAGAAATATATATTGAGATACTAAAACAAAAAGCAAGAAAATTGAAAAATATGCTCAATATTGCACATCATGAAGCCTTGGAAATTTCTGCCAAAATGGTTGGCTGGAAAAACTGGAAAGAAGTAAATTCCATTAATGAAAGTCAAGTTCGTTTAGCTATTCACTCTGAAAAATTTAATAAAAAAACGGCGGAAATGTTCGGTTATAATCAAATAGAGCATGAATACAGAAAATATCAAGCTCAAAGCAGCCAAAGAAAATAATTGCGTTTTTTTAATAGATGGTATATTAAAAATACTTTCCTTTATTATTAATCTTTAAAATATAATTTTATGTTTGAATGTCTTTTAACAGTTGGTGGCTTGTCTTTTATAGGCACACTATTTATTGCATTAACTGAACACGTTAATATTGGCTGTTTTTTCCCTGTATTAGGTGGTTTAATGTTAGCTGCCGCAGTTGTCCGTATTATTTGGGCTTTCTGTAATATATCAGTGGCATGCGGCTTTTGGGCACTCGGAATTATGATTGTTTTGGTAGTCCTGGTAGCTCTGTTCGTACATTATTGCGGCGGGGAAGGACCGTTGGACGGTGGTCTGATGAACATTTAATTTAAGCATTATGGGAACAGATATCATCTTGGCTTTTTTGTTTGGCGGCATAGGACTATACTTCAGTGTAAGTGTGGGGTTGTACTTGTAAGACAGAAAAATGTCTTTAGCTCAGTAGCCGCCGTTGTGTTCATTCTTATTGCAGCAGGAACATGTATAGATAATAACACCTGTTTCTACATTGTCCTGATTGTAAATGTTATCTTTATCTTGCTTGGCATTGCCTTAGGAAAAAAAGAGCAATCAAACAAGCAATAAAAGTTTAACGAGTTTTATGAAAATTCCTGTTGAAAAAAACAACAGGAATTTTTTTGTGTCATAGGATAATCATACAATAAAGGCGCTTTTAAAAATTAAGGGAGCTGATAGATATCCATCAGTAAAATTAGAGTTCTAAATCAGCTACCAACTTTGCGACTTGACCACGCTCGTTGGCGTAGAGCGATGTTGTTCAAACACCTTAGCATTCAACCACGAGTTTATGCGGGGTTGAATGCTAAGGCAACTAATAAAAAATTTTTTGAAAGATTCAACCAATTATGCTTTTAGGTAAAAGAATAGGAAAATATTAGTTTTTTGAGAGTTAAAAATCATAGATGAAGATGTATAAAGAAAAATATAGCTCAATTTGGGCTTTATCCGAGCTTTCTTGTTTCTGAAAGAGGAAAAGGACGGTTTTTGGGAAATTTCTGTTAGCACAAAGTTTTGTATATGTAATAGGCGATTTAAGTTATTGTTTGCTTCAGGCTAAGCCCCACCTGCTTATTATACAGAGACTTATATATTGAAAGGTATTTTGATAAAAAATAAATTTATAACTTCACCCATTGAATTTTTATTTTAGCTAATTCACGCTTATCATTATCGGCGTAGATAGTGTGCAAACTTGTCAGGTTGTCAAGTTCCGAATGGATATTGACATTTTCTCCATATATTCCTTCTTTTTTAAAAGCAATTTCGATGAGATGCGGTATATGGTCCTGCCTAAAATCATGAGGCAAAGCCTCGGTCGCCCATAGAGGATAGACGGCATTATTGACGTGTTTATTGATATCGATATCATCAAAGCGGATTTGGAAAATTTGTTGATAATCAATTTTTTCTGGTTCGGGAAGTTTAGAAAATTCGGTATCTAATGCACGTTCGCTTACAACCGTGTATTCCGGTAGATTGTCACGTAAACAAACCGGACGCCTTTTGGCAAAATCAATCAAAATCCACTGGCTGGTAGCGCGAATGATAATTTCATCATTTTCGTTACGGACTTCAAAATCTCTGATGGCACCGAGTTTTTTTTCAACGGAAGGCCAAGATGTTACTGTAATTTTTTCGTGCCATCTTGGCATTTTTTCGATTTTGATGATATAGTTTGAACCGACCCAAGCCAAGCCATGAGCCTTGTAATGTTCCATTCCGACCCCGAGTTTTGAAGCATGAGTGTCGGCAACATCTTGAAAGATATTCATCAAAGTCAGCAAACGCAAATTTCCGTTACAATCGCATTCATAACTTTTGATATGGTAATCAAGTGTAATTTTGCCGACATTCATGGCACTAATTCCTCAAAGATAATTTAACATCTTGGGATTTTTCGTCTTCATCATCACCCCACAACCAACGACTTAACCAACTGCGTTGTTTTTTCTCCGTATTTTGATCTTCAAATAAGTTTGAAGCATAAAGAGTTGTGTAAGTTTGATGCCCCTTTTTGACAGTTTCGATAGAAGCAAGCAATTTTTTCTTATAGATTTTAGCTTTGCTAGGTCTTTTTGAATGATAATCGGTAGCGGCCTGCATCCAATCTTGTCTTCTATCGTATAGTTTTTTCAAAAATTTAGCCGCATATTCAACGTTTTTTTGCGGATCGAAGGCATCTTCTAAGCTGGCAAATTCTTTACCATGAAATCGCATATTAATTTGCATGCATCCGACGTCAAAGTTGTTGATACCTTTTTTACGCAAATTTTGAGCAGCTTTTACGGCCGCTTCTTTTGTTTTATAATAGTGACCTTTTCCGCGTACATTAATTGTCCACGGCCAAGCCATTTTTTGCTGAGCAGATTTATTCCATTTTCCTGTTTCTACCGTAGAGATAGATGTCAGCAAATATTTTTGAATTTGATACTTTTGTTCTGCCTTGGTTGTTGCATCGATACAAATAAACCCGTCATCGACGATAGTAACTTCTTGCGCACTTGCCGAAGACGACAGAAGCAGCATCAATAAAGCAATAAAAAACATAAAAAAATGATACTTCCAGCAGTATCCCTCTGTTACCTCGAGTTGCCACAGACATCCCCTGAACCGATGGTCAATTTCAATCTGCTTAAAGGCAATAACAAAAACAAAAATAAGCTCGAAGGCAGTTATCCCAAAATGGCAAAAGACCATTAAGCATTAAAAAAGCAGAGGTATATATAGCATAATTATTTTTTAAAATCCAGCAAAAAGTTTCCCAGGTCTAAGATGGCGGCGCATAAATCTGAGCTAATATATTGAAAATTTGCATTTTTTTCATACACAGGTTCATCTTCGTAGATACATCGATTAATTTCGATTTGCAGGGTATAAATATTTTTACGCGGCTGACAATAATTAAAGCTGATATGCGCACCGGAATACGGACAATCCAAACTGACATTATATTTTTGAGCAAGTCGTTGCATAAAGAACTCATAAACTTCGCTGGGGCAGCTTTGTTCAAAGAGCGTTCCTAAGCAAAATTCGATTTGTCGGTTATCTTGCATAATATTACAAATTTTAGAGGGCATGGAATGGCAATCAAGGACTAAGCAAAACCCAAATTTTTTATGGCATTTATCAATAAGTTTTTGGAGATGAGAATGATAGACATCGTAGACATTTTTAATTCGTAATTGAGCTTCATTATAATTGAGTAGACCGTTGTATATATTTTTTCGATCAGAGGTTATGCGATGGAACAATCCTAATCCGACGCGGCAACGTTTATTGCCGATAATGATATCTGGATTTGGGTAATTATAGAACATGGTTGGGTCAATTTCCATAGAATCGCGATTAACATCGATGAAAGCGCGTCCTATATTTAGAGCAATCATAGGCATTCCATAATTTGAGGCATCGAGGACAAGCTCATCGACATAAGGATCTTCGTTGCTTCTAAGTTCGTTGAGGGATACAGCGACGTTGTCTAAGAATTCTTGAGGAAAAATTTTTCCGCTGTGAGGCACGGATAGGACAATGGGATAGCGGATATCTTTAACATTATATTCGCTAATGATTTTGAGTTTAGAATAGTCAATGCTAAAATCAATTTTATTATCTGTCATCTTGACTCCTCTTCAGTTAAGATAGAATTTATAATAAAAAGATTAATGTTTTGATAACAAAACAAGGAAGAAAAGGGTATAAGGCAAGGATGGTGACGGAAAAGATAAAAAAAAATGAAAAAAGACTTGCCAAAAGTAAATGAATAAGGTAATAAGTAACAAGCATTGGGTGTGTAGCTCAGCGGTATGAGCACTACGTTGACATCGTAGGGGTCACAGGTTCGATCCCTGTCATACCCACCAATAATAAAAACGTCCGCTATAAAGGCGGACGTTTTTTTGTGTTTTGAGAACCTGCGACCCCGAAAGTGGCTCGGGAATAAAAAACAACCGTTGCTCCGGTTGCTTTTGCCGCAAGAGGCGAAGTTTTGTTGAGCTTTAAGCGCCGTAAGCGGTGAGAAGAAGCTCTAAAAAACGAGTGAAAAAAACGCAGTAGGCTTTACGAGAGATGACGCAAAGCCTTACGAAGTAACGAGGTTCAATCTCTGTTATACTCACCCATAATAAAAACGTCGCTATAAAGGCGGACGTTTTTATTAAAAATTAATCTCAATAGATATTTCCCCGGCAAACTGGGTGATTAAATCAGCTACAAATCTTCGGTTTGCGCACGCTTGCCGATGTGAAACAGCGTTGTTCCGGCACCTTAGCTGAATAAACTCGAGGTTTTTTGTTAAGTAGCTTAAAAAAATAAAAAGTAGCCAATAAAATAAAAAGGGCAGAGGATAAACCCTGTCCTTTTTTTATTAGATTGGCAAGAAAAGAATTAATCTTTAAATTCTTTGCCTGAGATTGGTGAACGGAAAAAACCACTGATGAATCCTAACACGGCACCAATCTGCCACATTTTAAATCCGGTGATACCCAAGCCGGCAAAAAAGCCTAAAATGGTTTCACCAAAAAATAATCCGACTAACCAGCCGACAAACGCTCCAACCAGAGTAGAGAGCAAAACACCTACGACAATTAAGAGAGTAACGATTAAAACAATAGCTAATTTATCCATAATTATAAATTTTAACATACAAAATATAGCGTTAAATTAGACAAAAGTCAATTATGAAAAAATTACCTGATTTTGGCAACGGTATCGCGCAAAAAGGTTTTGTAGTCATCGTTGCTATCTATAATAACAAAAGCATTATTATCTGTTTCTGAGCAAAGGACAGGAAAGGTTATTTCTTTGTTTAAAAATTTTCTTGCGATATTTTCATCAAAATTTTCAATATCTTCATCTTTGTATTGTTTAACAATTGTTTCAATAATCAAGGGCTTAAGAGCGGCAAATTCGCTCATAATGCTTTCGTCAAGCAAATTACCTATTTTAACATTAAAGACTTGCCAAGCCTGTTTCATATTGAGATTGTAGGGCTTGAGATGTTCATTGATTGCTTTAATTTCGGGGGCAAAATATTGGGCATAAACTTTTGGAAAATTTGTCATTTCAACGCCTTGTTTACGACAAAAAGACGGAACGGCTTCCATCATTCTATAAGTGGAACTGAGAGCAATTTCCAAATGATTATCGTTGCGAATAAGCATATATTGAATAGACATACATGATAAGTTAAGCAACAATCCGATAATAACAACGCAGATTTCCCATTTATTCCAAGTTTGACGCATTTCAGATTTGCGGTTTGTTTTGGAATTGTGAAAATTAATACGCTTTTGAATGGCGGCCAACATTCCGATTCCAACCAACCATAACGCCATATACGTAAACCACAAACATACTGCGGCGCCGTGAGGAATAATCCAAAACAGATTGAGAACGGAGAGCAGCATTTGTCCCCAACAGCAAAAGGTATAAGCAAGGGCATAATAGAGATATTTTTTGCCTTCCGTTTTGCTTCGTGACAAATTAAGATGAATAATCTTGAGCAAGGGCCAGATAAAAAACAATCCAAGCAGCCAACTTTGAAAGGCGGGATAAATTTCGTTATCTTTGGTGTCTTGACGAATGGCTTTCCAGTTTTTATACATCCAGTAAAATTCAAATATTCCGCAACTTAATACGGAGGCAATTACCAATTTTTTTACCGGCAATTGATAAAAGGTTATGGTTTTGCTGTAATTAACATCTTGATTTCGCAGAATAAAAGCATTTATGTGTTTCAAACGTAATTTTTCGGCGGTAAAAGCGTTAATAAGACGAGTTATCAGCCACACAACGGGAGCAACCCACAGACTTCCGGTAAGGGCAAATCCAATGACAATTAAAAAGAGGCTGCCGAAAAAATAAAGAGTAAACCAATCGAACATACCGGCAAAGAGGTAATATAACGAATTAAAAATAAACGGATAAGGCGCAAAAATTTTTTTAGAATTCAAATTATTTGCATATTTTTGATAAAGAGCCAACTTTGCATCAGTTCTCATGGTATTTTTCCTCTGAAACAAACTTAAATTTAAGTTATAATTTTTATTGATTTAGGTCAAGCAGATAAATGTTGACTTCAAGTAAATTTTGTTGCGAAAAACAGAAAATAACGATATAGATGTATAAGTTTGTAATTAGGGTATGACAAATGTCCGTAAAAGTAAAAAATATTTTATTTGCCGTGATTTTCATCGGAGGTTTCAGCAGTCTTTCGCTGGAATTGGTTGTAATGCGGCAGCTGAGTGGTTTTGTTGGTTCAACGGCGGTTACTGCCTCTATTATTATAGGTATTTTGCTGGCGTTTATGTCAGTCGGCTATTATCGTGGTTCGGTTGCCCCCATAAGCAAAAACCGGATTAGGCAAAATTTGTCGCAAGATTTTATCATTATTGCTTTGATGTCGGTTTTGGCCTCATCATATATATTGATAGATATTTATTTTATGGCAATGAACCAATTGCATATTCGCTCAAATGTCGTCCAAACGTTTATTTATTCTTTGTTGATGCTGTCAATTGCTCCTTTTTTATTTGGAAAAATTACGGCAGTTCTCAGTCGATATCTGCATCGTTTTGATAAAAATAATACCGGAAAAATTATGGCGATAGATACAATCGGTTCGGTGTTAGGGTCAATTTTGACGACCTTGGTCATTATGCCTTTTATCGGTGTTAACCATACCATTATGATAGTTGTCGCCATTTCACTTTTGGCAGCAATTTTGTTAGGCAGTCGACTGTTTGCACCGATGGCTATAATTATGTTTGCGACAATTTTACTTAATCGCAGTCAGTTGCTGGCAGATATTTATCACATTGTTGAAAATAATGCCGTTTCCACGATAGCCGTGATTGAGACGGACGACGGGCAGTCAAAAGTGATGATAATGAACGGCGGCGGTGCTTCCAAGGTATCAAAAAATCCTGAGCTTCGCTTTGCTTATGTTCGTTTTGTCGAGGATAATTTTATAGCTTATTTGCCCAAAGAAGGAGAGCCGAAAAATATTTTGATTATCGGCGCCGGAGGTTTTACCATGGGCGAAAAAGATACTTTTAACCGTTATACTTATGTTGATGTCGACGCTTCGCTGCAAAAAGTGGCGGAAAAATATTTTTTGCCCGAAAAATTAGGTCCAAATAAAAAATTTGTGGTGCAGGATGCTAACCAATTTTTGAAAGAAACGGAAGAAACTTATGATTTGATAGTTTTAGATACATATTCGAGCCGCCATATCATTCCGCTTGATTTAGTGACGGCTGAGTATTTTTCACGAGTTAAAACCCGCAGCAAGCCCAATGGCGCCGTGATTATGAATATAGTCTCTTCTCCGACTTTTTCATCGGCATTTTCGCAAAAAATAGATAATACGATTCGTCAAGTTTTTACGAATAATGTTCAGCGACAAGTTATAGGAACATATGATGGTTGGTGCCGCCGTGATTGCAGTTATCGCAACTTAATGTATGTTTGGTATAATATTCAGAAAAAATCGGGAAATTATACAATTAATGTTAATTCTGCATTTTATGATTAAAAAGCTGTTGACGAAGCAAAATTCTGTGATATGACAAGTCATCACAAAAATTTTTACAGAGGTCACAATGTTTGCAGAATTTAGTATGCGCCAATTTGTAAGCGCATTTGTCGTTTTGTTTGCAGTAATTGATATTTTAGGATCTGTTCCGGTTATATTGAAGCTCAAAAGCAAGGGCAAAAAAATAAGCGCCGGAAAAATATCCTTTTGGTCTTTTTTGATGTTTATGGCATTCTTTTATATCGGAGAGGCTTTCTTAAATTTGTTTAAATTAGATATGTCCTCATTTGCCATTGCCGGTTCACTGATTATTTTCATTATGGCTATGGAAATGATTTTAGATATTGAAATTTTTCGCGAAGGACCGGACACACCGAAAGATTCTGTTTTTGTTCCGCTTGTATTTCCGTTGATAGCCGGAGCCGGAGCTTTAACAACCTTATTAACCATTCGTGCCCAATTTGCCGATATTAATGTCTTTTTGGCTATTGTTGCCAATATGTTGGTTGTATATATAGTTATTCGGTTGGCAAAAGTTATTGGAACCAAACTGGGAGCAAGTTTTATTTATATTTTACAAAAATTCTTCGGAATTATTTTGTTGGCAATTTCAGTTAAGTTATTTATTACCAACATTACCATTTTGATAGAACAAATTAGCAAAAACATTGCTTAAAAAATCAAGGTCCGTCAGGTTGCGGGCCTTAATTTTATAATCAAGTCTTGATATTTTTAAGATTAAAACTTAAATTCAAAAGAAAGAGGGAAAGGCTTGAAGAATGCAGGATAATTTACCTGAATTAAGAGATATTCATCTGCCGACGGATACCATTTCATTGTTTCCGTTAGCATATGGCTGGTGGGTTATATTAAGCATCATTATCGGTGCGGTTGTTTTGTTTTTTGCGGTGCGCTGTTTGTTAAAGAAGAGCAAAAAGCGCTATGCGTTAAAATTGTTGTCACAAGTTCAAAACGAGGGATTGTCCGCAGCAGTTAAAATGTCGGAAATTTTGCGCCGTATATGCGTCTATAAATATAAAAATGCCGCAGCGCTTTTTGGAAAAGATTGGATAGATTTTCTAAACGGGCATGCCAAATATAAACTTGAAGGTAAAGCGGCCGATTTGCTAAGAGACGCACCTTATATCGGGAGCCAATCTTCGGTTTATAACCAAGAGGATGTAAAAGAACTGTATTTGTTTTGCAAAAATTGGATAGGAGATAATCTATGATTCATTTTGCTTATCCGTTGATGTTTTTATTGCTGGTATTGCCTTTTTTTATCAGACGTTTTTTGCCGCCTGTCAAAGGATTGCACGGAGATGCGTTAAGAGTCCCTTTTTTGGAAGATATTGCTGCGGTAAGTGCAAAATCAGGTAAGATATTATCGGGAGCAAATTCGGAAAATAATTCAAAAAACATATGGTTATTGTGGGTAATATGGATATTATTGAGCATTGCCGCTGCGCGCCCCGAATGGGTTGGTGAACCGATAAGAATTAAAGATTATGGTCGAGACATTATGCTGGTGATGGATATTTCGACTTCAATGAGAGAGCCGGACTTTGTACTGAATCGACGTCGTATAGATCGCTTGACGGCGGTAAAATTGACTGCGGAAAATTTTATAAAACAAAGAGGAAATGATCGTATCGGTCTGGTTTTGTTCGGAACAAGGGCTTATCTGCAATCGCCGATAACTTTTGACAAACAATCGGTCATCAATACCTTAAGAACGATGGATGCGGGAATGGCCGGAAATTCAACCTCAATCGGCGATGCTTTGGGCTTGGCTCTGAAAAATATTCGGGAAGGCGGTAACAAAGATGAAAAGATTATTATCCTGCTGACCGATGGTGAAAACAATGACGGCAGTTTGAGTATGGCGCAGGCAATTAATTTGGCTCGTAATGAACAAGTCAAGGTTTATACCATCGGCGTCGGATCTCAAAATTCGTTTGTCGATTCGTTTTTCGGTATCAGTATCAATACCGGCGGCGGAATTGATGAGGCCGGTTTGAAACAATTGGCCGAAGAAACCAAAGGTAACTATTTTCGTGCCGAAGATACGCAATCCCTGCAAAAGATTTATGATGAAATTGATAAATTGGAACCAAGTGAGAACGAAGACCAATATATCAGAGAAGCAAAAGATTTGTTTTATATTCCGCTGTCTTTGGCATTGTTATTGTCTTTTGCGGTAGTGTTGCTCAGAAGAAAGGGAATATAAATGGAAGAGTTTTTAAACAATTTTCATTTTTTACGTCCGTGGTGGTTACTTGCTTTAATACTGCCGCTACTGGGTTATTTCCGCTTTTTTATCGGCATGAAAAATGTTTCGGCTTGGGAAAATGTGTGCGATAAAAAATTGCTTGAATTTTTGTTGGTTCGAGGTTCTTCGCGTCAGCGCAGTGCCGTCGCTACGATTTTGATGTTGGGGATGTTTGGCGCCATTGTGGCTTTGGCCGGTCCGAGCTGGCAGAAGAAGGATATTCCGGCTTATGCGCCCGAAAATCCGGTCATGTTTCTGCTAAATTTGTCTTCGGATATGGAGGCGACAGATGTTACTCCAAACCGTCTGATGCGTGCCAAATATGCCATATCTGATTTACTTAAATCGGCGGCGGATATTCAAAGCGGCTTAATCGTTTATACCAATGAGCCATTTTTAATCAGCCCGATTGCCGAAGACAGCCGCATTGTACAAAATTTATTGCCGGCTGTTGCCAGTGATATTATGCCCGAAAACGGAGATAAGCTGTATCGGGCGATTGATTATGCCGTCAGCCGTTTACAGGACGCGGGATATAAAAAGGGAAATATTGTTGTTCTGGCGGCCGATGTCGGTCAAGATTTTAATTTGGCAATTATGTCGGCGGCCGGAGCTTATGCCAAAGGTTATCTTGTCAGTGTGGTCGATGCTTCGGCCAAAGGCAGTGAAAAATTAAAAATGACAGCGCAAAAGGGCGGCGGAGAATATGTTAAAATTTTGTCTGGATTAAACGGGTTGGCAGCTTATTTGTCGCAGACAAGCGGACAAAAGCTCAAACAAAGCGAAAATGAGCGTGAAATGTGGGAAGATGCCGGCTATTATTTGTTGATATTGCCGCTGTTATGCGCTCTATATTTCTTTAGACGCGGCATTTTGGTTGTTGCTTTGGGAATTATGATGAGTCATACGGCAAATGCCGGATTTTTCCTCAATAATAATCAAGAAGCGATGAAAGCGTTTGATAATCAGGATTATGAACAGGCTGCTGCCAAGTTTGATAATAAAGGTTGGAAAGCCTCGGCTTTTTACCGCTCGGGAAATTATGATGAAGCCTATAAATATTTTGCAGGAGAGGATAGCGAAAGCCTATATAATCAGGGAAATGCACTTGCCAAAGGCGGCAAGATTGAAGAAGCTATTGCCAAATACGAAGAGGTCTTAAAGCAAGAGCCAAATCACGAAGATGCTAAATTTAATCTTGAATATCTCAAGCAACAGCAACAAAATCAGCAACAACAGCAGTCGCAGTCCAATCAGGGCTCGGATGATAATCAAGAGCAAAACCAAAATTCTGACGGTCAAAACAACAGGCAACAAAATGAGTCCGAGCAAAATAATGCCGATAAGCCGCAAGGAGATAATGAACAGTCACAAAGTGCCGAGAGCCAATCTCCGTCGGGGGGACAAGGCGACGAACAACAGAATCAACAACAAAAACAACCGCAACAATCGGGCAATGAGCAAAATCAAGAACAAAATGCTCGAAGCCGCCAACAACAGTCGCTATCGGCCGAACAAAAAGGTGACAAATCTCAGGAACAGGCTCAGGCAGAGGCTTTGGGCGATGAACAAACAAAAGAAAAAGGCGATAATTATAGTGAAGCTGCTCAGGCCAGAGAACAACAATTCCGAGATATTCCAGAGGATGTCGGCGGATTGTTGAGAGCCTTTATTTATAAAGAATATCAGAAAAATCGTTATAAGGATAACTAAAGATGAAAAAACTGTTTTTATTTGTGGTTGTGTTTAATATGTGGTTGATTGCAACGGCGTCGGCGGCAAGTTTGACGGCAAAAGTCAATCGCAATCCGGTACCGGCAGGAGAAATTTTCGTCTTGAGTTTGGAATATGACGGTGACCCCGGCAATCAACGTCCGGATTTTTCGGTGTTGGAAAAAGATTTTACGGTTTCAATGATTTCAAATTCTTACCGCGGCACTTACCGCAACGGCAAGATGAAAAAAACTTATATTTGGGAAGTGTCGCTGATGGCTAATAAAATAGGTCGTATAGAAATTCCCTCTCTGTCTGTCGGAACGGCACAAAGTCAACCAATAAATTTACAAGTTGTTGCCGCTGATGCGTCTTCGACAGAGGCGTCGGTAACTTCAGGACCAAAATTTGCGGTCAGTCGCAGTATCAGTACCCCAAATCCATTTGTACAACAGCAAATTAATTACAGTTTTAAAATAAAAACCAACGTTCCGCTGCAAGGAACAACGCCGCAATTTATGGCAACCAATACCGATGAGTGGATTATTCGTGCTCTTGGAGAGCCAACAATCAAATCAGTTTTAAATAATGGAGTTGAAGAAAAAGAAATTACATTTAATTATGCGTTGTTTCCGCAAAAAAGCGGCAAGCTGATTATTCCGGAAGTTGTTTTTCAGGGATATTATGTCAGTGATGACCGCCAAAATAATTCAATAGGAGGACTTCTGGGAGCCTTTGGCGGATTGGCTGATCCTGCTTTTGGTTTGGATATGTTCGGTCGTAAAATTCCGGTTAATTTAAAGGCTCGGGCTATTAGTATGGAAGTTAAGAAGATTCCCGATGAAAATAACGGTAACTGGTGGTTACCGGCCAAAAAAGTGGAAATTTATTCCGACTGGCAGCAAAAACTTCCGGAATTCAAGACGGGAGAAGCCGTTGCCAGAGAAATTTATTTGCGTGTAACGGGCGTAATTGATTCTCAATTACCGCAGATTCAAATTGCCGAGATGAAAGGGATGAAAATATACCCTGAAAAACCGCAAACGGTAAGTGAGGTTAAAGGTGAAGACGTTGTTTCGGTTATGAAAATAAAAACAGTATATATTCCTGAGAAAGCAGGAGAGCTGACGATTCCTTCCATTGTCGTAAACTGGTACAATGTTTTAACAAATAAGTTTGAACAACAAATATTACCGGCTCAAAAAATAAAAGTAGTACAAGGAGCAACTCCGATTCTAAGTGATGTTGAAACGGCAATTCCTGCATCTCAGAATGAAAATAATAAAACCGATATGAATACGCCTTTGCCGCAAGCAGAGCCGATTCATCGCAATTTTGTATGGTTATATGTCGTTTTGGCTTTTCTTGGCGGTGTTTTAATAAGTTGGTTGATTTTACGTCGTCAGACAGGTGTGACGAAATCGGCAAAAGCAGAGACCAAAGAAGAAAAATCTTCGGGAAATATGATGCAAGCTGTGAGAAACAATGATTTGAAAGAAATTCGCAATCAAGTTTTGCTATGGGCAAAAAAAACTTTTCCGTCTGAAGAAATTCGCAATCTCGATGATGTTGCGGCAATGCTAAATGATGAAGAGTTTACACGCGCCTTAAAGCAATTGCGTCAGGCTCTTTATCGTGGAAGCAAAGAAGATTTTAATGTCAGTCGTTTTATGGATATTTTTGTTCGTATCAGCAAGCAAGCTAAAAAACGCCAAAAAAGAGACGATGTGCTGTTACCGAAATTGTATAAATAATAGCGAAGGAATGTTTAAAAATCTGCCGCTTGACGTTTAGGCAGATATAACTTAATGTTAACAGTATATAGGTTATTCATCATAAAAGGCTGGGGAAAATGCTGAAAGTGAAGATTTATAAATATATATTTTGTCTCATTTCGGTTCTGTTCTTTTCCCCGGTGCGGGCGGATATCGGTAATATGCCCACAAACAAAAGAGATGATAAAAATATAGATCAACAACTTCAAACAATGAAAGAGATGTTGCCGGTCGAAATTCAAAATGGTATTCGTTGGATTGATATTAAGCGTAAAGACAAGCAGATACAATATACCTATATAGTCAACGTTGATTTTACGAATTGGGATGAAGATAAACGCAAAGAAATGATAGCGGTTTTACAAGATTTTGGTTGCAGACAGTTGCTGCCGGCCATGTGTGAAGGATCGCAACTTGTGTTTTCTTCAGGCTACGATGCATTAACGACATATCATGATAACTTAGGCAATTATTTGTTTGATTGTTTGTTTAGTTCTGAGATATGTCATGATTTTTATTCCCAAATAGAAAATGGAAATGCATTATAGAAAAAGCATCAAAATAATTTCCGACAATTAAAATTCTATGAAGAGATGGCAAATAGACGCATTTGCCACATCAAGGATATTTGGCAAATTTAGTATTATGGTTTATAAATCGTATAACTTTTGGCCCCCGATTATACGGGGGCCGTTTGGAGATATTTATTCCATATAATTTTCCATGAGCTATTGATTTTGAGCTTTTCTTTTTTGCTCTTCTTGCTCCACTTTATCAAAAAGTTTGCGTCCGGCTTTTCTAAGCAATTTGTGTAATAATTTTTGAGCAATATCTTGCTCTTTTTCCGTGCTTTCAAAAAGGACAAAGCGGTTTTGATGTTCTGAGTAAGATATATTTGAATCTTTCACTTGCAATTGCAAAGATACGACCATCTGAATGCGTTTTGTTTGAGAATTGAGTGCTTCGACTTTTGCTTTAAGGACTTTGGGATAAAAAGCATATATCGCGCTTTGCGGATTATCAACCAAGCGATATCCGTCGGTATCTGCAAACATGTCTTTGAGTACTTGGGAAGGTTTTGCAGAATGCGTGTTATTATTAAACTCAACCGGTCCGACATACACATTTGCCGTATAATCAATCACAGCTTTGGGTTTGGACGAAGAAATTTCCGTGTTATTTGTATCAAGGACGTCAAGACTATCAGAATTTTCTTGCACCTCCGAAGAATCAACTGATGAAAGACTATCAGATGCATTGCCGTTTTGGGGCAAAATATTTTCTTGAGGTACGGCTTCGTCTTCAGGAGAGGAGACTAAGTTGTCCGTTTCAATATTGTTATTTGCTAAATTATTGTCGGCGGGAAGTTCTTGTGACGAATCCATTTCTGGCGTGTAGACAACTTTTTGCTGAATATCAGTTATTTCAACTTCTTGTTCATCTTCGTGTTCCTGCTGATTTTTCTGTTCTTCCGACTTTTGTTCTTCAATACCGTTATACAAGACCTCGGCCTCGGGTTCGGGTTGGAATGCCGGTGTTACATCATCGTCGGGAGTCAAAACTTCTTCTTCAATACCGGCAGCTTCTTTGATATCATATTCGGGAGCTGGGGTATTAGGTGAGTAATTAGCAATCACCTGATCAATATCTGACACGGGAATGGCACCGGTTACTTTAACGCATAATTCATCATCGTTTTGGCTTGTCGTCCGAACCATTAAGTCACGTACATAATTATCGACAAGGTTATAGACAATAACATTAAAATCGTGTTCCAGCATATTAGAACGTGCCTCAGCCAAGTTTGGAATTTGGCTAACCGCATTATAACTAGCCTTATCTGTTACACGGACTCTGATACTTGATTTGGACTGTCCTGGAACAAATTTTTCGCAGGCTTCCCCTTTAATTTTGACTAAATCCGAAGTGCGTGCGGAAAAAGCCAAAGCACCGAACACCGCAACGGATGCTAACAATAAACCTGTTTTCAATTTACCACCAACTTCTATCATCGTTTTGAACCTGACGGATTGTTTCCGTCCAATTGCCTACTTCGTTATTACTTTTATCAAGCAATAACATTTTATATTGCAACAGATTTCCCGGAATATCGTTTATGCTTATTTTACTAACGGTAATATCAAGCCAATAATCGGCATCTTCCTGAGTGTTGACTAAGGTATAAGTCTTAGAACCGCTGATAATGTCTTTAGTTACCTGTCGAATATGGTAAAAACCGTCGGGAATATGTTCGATACCGGCTTTTTTAATCTGTCTGACATATAATTTAGGCTTTATATTTTTTTCATAAATTTCGGTTGTTTGATCCAACATTTTATTGGTTACGCGGGCAGCAATAACAGAATACATCTGGGGAGCAGATGTTTCCTCGTAAAGGTTGCTGAGACCGTATGGTGTTTCTGTTACGAAACGAGGATAAGTTTTTTGTTCGGTATCAGCCTGTTTCGGTTCGTTTTGCCATGCAGCGGTACAACCGGCTAAAGAGCTGAGGGCCAGAATAAAAAATATTTTTTTCATGTTTATTAGCCTTTCTTTTTTACCAACTCAAACGGAGTATACGAGATATTTATTATTTTCTCAATCAAATTTTTTACGCTTTCCGTTTTTTAGTAAATTTAAGTTTATTGCTTTTATATTTTTTCTGTTTTATATTTTCGGGGTACAATAAATGATAATTGAGAAAAAGATGGTCCTGACCTTTACGATAATATTAATTGGATTGTTGCTGATTATTCCGCCGCTGCAAAAAAACAGTTTTTACATGGTGCATGTCGGTTTGGTGATTTTGGCAGCCTATTATGTAGAGAACAATTTTTTTACGGTTACGCCTTTTCATCCCAAGACTTTGATGCTGTTTTTGGTGTTTCAGCTTATTTCTATAAATATAATCACATTTGTAGCATATGGTGTAGATAAGCGGGCAGCGCAAAGCGGGCGTTGGCGGGTTCCGGAAAGCAATTTGCATACTTTGGAATTTTTAGGCGGCTGGGGCGGAGCACTTTTAGGTCAAAAAATTTTTCATCATAAGTCAAAGAAAAGAAGCTACCAGATGTTTTTTTGGGCAATGATGTTTTTTGAGGCAGGGCTTATTTACGTTATATTAAAATTTTTGCATATCATATAATTTGCATATCATACAACTGGTTTAAAAGACGATGACAAACAAAAGACTTATTTTAGATCCGGAAACAAAACAAAAAATAAAATTTGCCGACCATTATAAAATAATGTGGCCGTTTATAAAGCCATATTGGGTAAGAGCGTTATTGGCTATACTGATATGTATACCGGTAGGTGCCTTGGATTCTGTAATTGCGCTGGCTCTCAAGCCGTATATGGACTATGTACTAGTGGATAAAAATGTTCAATCTCCGGTATATATACCGATACTGATTGTGGCTTTTACGACCGTACAAGGTTTTTTGAATTATGCCGCCACATATTTAAGCACTTGGGTAGGCACTAAAATAAATCATGATTTGAAACGTGCCTTATTCAAAAAAATGATGAGTTTTGAACCGGCTTTTTTTGATCAAAATCCTTCGGGAGCGATTATCCAACGTTTTGCAACGGATGCAGATACGGCGTGTACGGGATTGCTGGATAATTTGAAATTGTTTGTATCTCGTTTTTTCTCATCCATATCGCTGATAGCGGTTTTGATATATAATTCATGGCAGCTATCCATTATTGCGATAGTTGTTTTATTGTGTGCTCTTCTTCCGCTTTCGCAAGTAAGAAGAAGGATTAAAGATTTGATAAAGGACTCTATCCTTCGTTCATCAAATATTCTGACGCATTATAATGAATGTCATGCCGGAAATAAGACGATTGCGTCATATAATTTACAAGAAAAGATGTATTTTCATTTTAATGAAATATTAAAAAATCTGTTTAAGCTCACCATGAAGGTTGTCAAAAAAACAGGTTGGATGACGCCGCTTATGCATGTTGTTGTATCCATCGGTGTTGGTGCCGTGATAGGTTTTGGCAGTTATTTAATCGTGAACGGGACAATTACATCAGGTAATTTTGTATCTTTTATAACGGCTTTGATTATGCTTTATACACCGATTAAGGGAATAGGCAAAAACTTTAATAATGTCCAAATTTCGTTTTTAGCGATTGAACGAATTACGGATATTTTGGAAATGCAGCCGGATATCGTGGATAAAGAAAATGCCATAGAACTTAAGGAAATTGCAGATTCGATTAGTTTTGATCATGTCGACTTTGAATATGAAGAAAATATTCCGGTGCTCAAGGACATAAATTTGAAAATCAAAGCAGGTTCGACGGTCGCTTTGGTTGGAAATTCAGGTGGCGGAAAAACGACGATAGTTAATTTGCTGCCGCGTTTTTATGATGTTAAAAAGGGTTCTGTGACAATAGACGGCATAGATGTACGCGATTATTCATTAAAATCATTGAGAGACAAAATAGCTATTGTTTTTCAAGACAATTTTTTATTTTCGGGCACGATAAGAGACAATATTTTGCTGGGCAAAGCGGACGCCACGGATGAGGAAATTCAAAAAGCGTTAAAAATGGCGTATCTCGATGATTTTGTAAAAGAGCATGAAAAAGGTATTGATTGCAATATAGGAGAACGAGGTTCCGCGCTTTCCGGAGGTCAACGCCAACGCTTAGCCATTGCGCGTGCTTTAGTGAAAAATGCACCTATAGTCATATTGGATGAAGCAACCTCAGCATTAGATAATCGTTCAGAGGCAGTTGTTCAAAAAGCCATAGACAATCTGATGCAAGATCGCACGGTTTTTGTCATTGCCCATAGGTTATCCACAATTCAGAATGCAGATGTGATTGTCGTTTTAAATGACGGAGAAATTGTCGAAATGGGTACTCATGAGGAGCTGATGGCTAAGCCCAACGGTGCATATAGAAATTTGTACGATGCGCAATTTAAGCTGAAATAGAAGTCATAAATAAACAAGGTGCAATCTGATTTTGTCAAAATATGTCTTGTCTTATAGAACTTTATTTGGTAATCTTCTGAATATCCAAATAAAACTTTTGTTTGAGATAAACCTTATAAATACCAAATAGACAGGATTATACACATGATTTCAAAAAGCACAGTAGGTTTTTCAGCCCTTTTGGCAGGAACATTTTTAAGTACGTCGGTCTTGGCGGCAGACAATATTTATAACATAGAAGAAGGCACTTCAAGCGATTATAACTTCACGCTGCAAGAGACAGATAGTGAAGGGAATTTGACGACAAAATATTATAAGATTGTATTAAATCCAGCAGGCATCGGCAGTTCACCAAGCATTACATGGGAACCGGCAGAGGCGGCAGGAGACAATACGATAGCCGTTCAACTTCCGAACAATCAACTTCAATATTTTAAATATACTTATACGAAACCTGATAATTATACGGAAACAAGTGAGCGTATTGATAATACTTTAGCCACAGCCGATGTCACGGATGTGGTATTTAAGGGAATATCTTCATCCTCAAATGGCGGAGCCATTTATAATACACGAAATAATTCTTCGGTGAATATCACCGCCGATTTTATTGAAACTGAGAGAATCGGAGAAGCTTTTGGCGGAGTAATTTATAATGTAGGAAGAATAGGCTTAATAACCGGATCATTTATAAGCAATTATAACTCTTATAATACCGGAGCAGTTTATAATAAAGGAAGAATTGCAGGTTTTGCGGGAGATTTTATAAACAATAGCTCTATGTCAGGACCCGGAGCAATTTACAATGAACAGTTTATCGGAGATATTAGCGGAAACTTTATTGGAAATATGGGAAGGTTTGGCGGTGCAATTTCAAATAGTGCTGCGATTGATAATATAATTGGTGATTTTTTTGGAAACACCTCTTCTCAAGATAAAGGACCAGTTTGGGGAGGTGCTATATACAATACCGGTACAATCAGCAATTTGAGTGGTGATTATATCAGCAATTATGCAATCAGTCGTCAAGGAGATGCCTATGGCGGAGCTGTTTATAACAATACCTATATGAGGATTGGAGATTCACGCCTGTTTAATAATTTGATATATCATATTAATCTGAAATATAATGACCAAGAGATGGAGGTGTATATTCCTCAAGGATATGCTACTGCATCAGCGAACTGGCAAATTGTTTCTGGAACGATGACTGTCGATAATGAAAGTGATTTTAATCAATACAAAGCTGATTCAGTCTATGCTTATTTGCTGGAATTATCTCCGGATAATGTAACTGCGGAAGATTATGTTAACATAAACATAAAAACCGGAGCGATGAGTGAAGAAGACGGAGAAGAGTATTTATCGCGATTTTATCAGCAATCAGAAGCATATCAAAAAGGAATCTTAGAAAGTTTTAAAAGGAGTATTATTGATGCGCAAGAAATGATAAATAACGCAATCCCCGTTACAGATATTACGCTTCAAGTTCTTGGTCAATTGAATTTTTATAATTCGTCATTCCTTAACAATTATGCTCAAGCCGCGAACGGAGATGCGTTAGGTGGCGCTTTCTATGGCAGTGGTATTAAGATTACGGCAGATAATTACACATCTATAATAGACGGTAATATGGCAAATGGAGAACATAATGCTTTTTATGTTTTGAATGAGGCAAGATGGTTCTATCCTGATTATGATCTTTTTCCAGGCTTTAGTGACCAGAATGTAGATTGGGACGTAACAATAGATTCGTCTGGCATCGGAGACGTCAGAGATCTGGCACTGACGACGAGCAATAACGGAATTATATTAATAAATGACGGCATTGATGGTAAAAGTGGTTATAGCCTAGGTATAGATGGTGACAAAGGCATTGATGAAGAGACGTCAAGAACTCCTCAGTACGTTCAATTGAATAACAGTATTGCTAATGCGGGAAATATCTATGTTT
>CALXPO010000017.1 GCA_944390315.1 uncultured Alphaproteobacteria bacterium | reverse complement strand
CACTTAGTTGGCACCAGTTTCTATAAAAACAGCGGTGATTTTTCAATCATCGCTGTTTTTGCGTTGCTATGCTCTTGCTCCGTAGGGCTTGGCTTATTAAGGAAGCCAAGCCGACTGCGCTTCGGTCACTCGTTTGTTAAGACTTTTGCGTTTAGCTTGTGCCTAAACTTAAAGTCTAAACAAACTTCGTCCGTCGGCAAAAAACAACCGGAAGGTTTGACCGATGCTCAGTTGAAAAAGTGGATAAAAGATAATTGCCCTAAAACCGGTCGGCATATTCATGTTTCTTATTTTTTGGATAAGCTCGATTTGTGGTATTTGGTTAATCATCATCCGCAAAAAAAGGAAGTCGCCGAAGATGAGTATCGTTTTCTTGCCGATTATGTTTTCAGCAATTACACAAAATTGTTTGAGGGTATGATTGGCTGTGATTATGATAACGAATATCAAGTTAAAAAGCGCTATTTGTTCACTTTGTTTGTTGGTGATGAAAAAAAGGCGAGAGTATATCGAATGACGCTCAATAATGCTTTCCAAGATGAATTGCCTGAGAATGACAATTTTGAACTTTATTTGAAGCGATTGAACTAGTAACTGATTTTATGCAGCATCTTTTCTTTTTTGAAAAGATGCTGTTTTTGTTTGCATAATATAAATATGTTTTTTATGTTGTCTGTGGTCTTAACATTATAAAAGGGAAGGGTATGCCTAAGTATTTTTATATTTTTCGCCACGGCGAAACGGAACTTAATAAGCAAAAACGTTGGCAGGGTTCGGGAATGGATTATGATTTAACCGAACTCGGTATTGCTCAGGCTCGGGATTTGGCACAAAAATTGCAAGGAAAAGGGATTGAAAAAATCTACTCAAGTCCGCTTATTCGTGCGTTGCATACGGCTCAAGAGGTCGGAAAAGTCTTAAACGTTGAGGTTGAAGTTCGTCAAAATTTACGAGAATGTTTTTACGGCAAGGCCGAAGGAATGTTAATTGCCGATTTGCAAAAACAGGTTCCCGAAATTGTCAATAATTGGCAAAATCCCAACTTTATGGACATTCGTTTTGAAGGCGGTGAGAGCAAAAAAGAGGCTTTGGACAGAGTGCTTGCCGAATTGAAGAAAATTAGCCAAGAGCCGCAAACAACGGTTGGAATAGCTGTTCACGGTGGAACAATGGCGGCTTTACTTAATTATTTCGGTTTTACTTTTGATAAAATTCCCAATTGTGGGGTTTTTTGTTTGGAAGTTGGAAAAGATATGACAAAAGTTGTTGGAGAAATTTTTTAATAACTCATTGACAATAATTAAAATCTGTATATAATTTAGACAAAATTTCATAATTATGACAACTATGACTAAAATCAAAATTGAAAGAATGGTCGGTGTGCAAGAAGGTATCTTGGTTACGACCGAAAAAGGGGAGTTTCTTTTATCATTTGACGAAATGTCAAAGTATCCGAATCTGCCGCTTCCGTCCGGAAACGAGATTGAAATAAAAAGCTACGGTGACGGCAATGCAACGGTGAAAATCGGAGGATTTCAGATGAAATACTCCGAAAAGTGGCTTAAGAAAAGAAATCTGCTTTAGAACTAATGCTTAAAAACAAAAATCCCTGCCTTTGAAGAGGTCAGGGATTTTTGTTTTAATATTTTATGCGGTTGGGTTTGTTTTTCCATTCTTGCATAATATCTACGGCTTCTTTTAAGTCTATGCGATGTAGTTCAAGCGGGTCGTCATCATAAAAAACGCGATCGCGGAAACCGATATTTTCGGCATCATAACGGTCGGCGGCATAGTAAACTTCAGCAATGTTGGCCCATTTGCAGGCATTGAGGCACATCGGACAAGGTTCACATGAGGTATATAAAATACAGCCGCTCAAATCAAACGTACCTAAATTTTTGCAGGCGTTGCGGATAGCCATAACTTCTCCGTGGGCGGTAGGGTCATTGTCTAAAGCGACACGGTTGTGTCCGCTGCCGACAATCTCGCCCTTGGCGTTAACGATAATACAGCCAAACGGCGAACTTCCGCAGTCAATAGATTCTTTGCTCAAAGCGATGGCTTTTTTGAGATTTTCTTCGTGATTTATCATTTTATCATCCTTTCTTTATCTTGAAAGTAATTTATATCAATAAGCTCTATTGTAAAGTTGATTTTTTTGACAAAAATACTTTCCTTGTTATTAAAAATATTTTAAGATATTCTCATAAAATGAGGAACGATATGGTTGGCAAAAAGTTACATCATGTTTTACTAAAAACAACAGTGGGGATATCACTTGCCGCAAGCGTATCTCTTTATCCGTTGTCTAATTATTTGGTAAAAACAAAAACGGAAGATTTTGATAAAACTTCCATGATTATTAAAGGTCAAACATATTCCAAGCAAAGTTTTTATGATAATTTGATATATCGGCGAGGAATGTGGTATGTCACTTTATCTGATGGGCGTTGTGTAAGTGTCGATGAACTTACGGATTTTAGAGTAAAAGATAATCAGCTCTATGAGAATATAAAAAATCTTAAATTGGTTAATACTGTTGATACCGTATATGTCCGTTATGCTCATAATAGCAAAAAACTAAATATGTCTAATATCGTTTATGCCATGGGAACTAAAGACAGTTTAGGTTATATACCGTCGTTTGGTTCGTTTAATCGCGGTACGATTAATTTGCGATATTTCAAGGCCGATAACGAAGCCTTGCAAAAAGTTGTGGATGTTTATAATGATAAATATAATTGTACTTATAAACATGAATACCAGCATTATCTTAATCTGGTAGCCGGTTCTAATCGTGCCGGACAAAGTTATGAAAATAAATTTGTGGAATGTTGTATAGATGAAATTTCCGCAAATATTGCTCAACTTAAAGAACAGCGCAAGAATTATTTGCAAAACGGAAAGGACTTGTCTTTTATTACTTCTCGTTTTCAGTTCTATAAAAATGCTCTTAATAAAGGTATTATTCATCCACAAAGCGAGGTGTTGTCCGATAAAGAAAAAGAACTTATTGCCAACGGAGTTTTTGACAGTTGGATGAAAGAAAAATTTCATGTCTATATTAAAAACAATACATCTCGAACGGTCTGGATTTTGAGTAGAACAAATTATAACGGTATTCAACCTGACAGTGTTGCTCACACTCAATTGATGCAGAACATGCTAACTGTCGACGGTGTTGATTTTTCTTCATATATCATAAACCGCGAAAATGAAATAAAATCACAAATTCCTCAAGAACAGCTAAAACTATTTTTGGAATTGAAAAAACAAAAATACAAAAATATGACATATTTAGATAAACTTGAGGACATTAAAACGCAACAAGGAAAATTGAAATATAATCAAGAATTGGTTAAAGGAAAGTTTTGGGCTATGCTACGAAAATCCTTTAATATACGTTAAAATATTATCGAAAATAATTCTTATATAAAATATAGAGTATCTTGTTTGTCAAAAACCCCGAGTTTTCTCGGGGTAAATATTTAAATGACAAAATTCATATTTTTGCATTTTAGGGGGATTAAATCATCATGATTTAAATCGGTTACAAATTTTTATTTGAAGAATATCTATTCTTCATCATCTTTCAGGCGTACGATATCGGCGCCAACTCCACGCAATTTTTGTTCAATCTTTTCATATCCTCGGTCAAGATGGTAGACACGATTGACAATTGTTTCGCCTTCGGCAATCAATCCTGCCAGAACGAGAGCAAACGAAGCACGCAAGTCCGTAGCCATAACTTGTGCACCGTATAATTTTTTTACACCGCGTACAATTGCTGATGCATGACCGTGAACATTTATGTTGGCTCCCATTCTCATGAGTTCGGGCACATGCATGAAACGATTTTCAAAAATAGTTTCCGTTATCATAGATGCTCCTTCTGCGGTAAGCATTAATGTCATAAATTGAGCTTGTAAATCGGTTGGAAATCCGGGATAGTAATCCGTCATAATATCTTTTCCTTCCAAATGGCAACCTTGAGCATCAACCAAAATACTATGAGGATTTTCCGTAACGCGTACTCCCATGGCTCGAAGAATTTTTATAGGGGTTTGCAAAGTTTCGGCTTGGGCATTCATTAATTCAATTTGACCGCGGGTGATAGCCGCAGCAACAGCATATGAGCCGGCTTCAATACGATCGGGAATAACTTTGTGAACAACGCCGTGTAATTCGTTTACACCTTCAATGGTTAAAATAGGAGTTCCAATACCGGATATTTTTGCTCCCATGGCATTTAGCATGTTTGCCAAATTGCCAATTTCCGGTTCCATGGCGGCATTTTCGATAATCGTCGTACCCTTTGCCAACGTAGCTGCCATTAAAATATTGCAGGTTGCTCCGACAGAAGCAATGTTAAAAATAAGATGTGCTCCTGTTAATCCTTGGGGAGCTTGAGCTATGACATAACCATTTTTAATTTCGATAGAGGCCCCCATCTGCTCCAGAGAAGACAGATGAATATCCATCGGACGGGCGCCGATAGCGCAACCGCCGGGAAGTGATAGTTCAACATAATGTTCTCTTGCTAAAAGAGGTCCCAGTACGTAATATGATGCACGCATCTTGCGTACGTAATCGTATGGCGTAACCAAACTGGATAATTTATCGGTTTTAAAAGTATACATTTTGCTTGGATTTCCGTCTACGACTTCGTCTCTGCTTTCGATAATGGTTCCGAGTTGTTCAAGCAAGGCGTTCATGGACCGAATATCGGAAAGAACAGGCATATTAGTTAAAGTTACGCGGTCTTTAGTCAATAATGATGCGCAGATAAGCGGCAGGGCTGCATTTTTGGCGCCGCTGATATAAATTTTTCCAAAAAGTTGGTGTCCGCCTTTAATCTTTAGTTTGTCCATGTTCTTGTTCTTTCCGTTTTTTTATGTCATCAAGTGCTTTTTGTTGAGCTTTTCTTTTTTCTAAATTTTTTTGCAAAGCCTTGGCTTCTCTTTCAAAACGTTCGTCAGAGCGTTTTTTCTTTATTTCTGTCATAATAGAATATCCCTTATTTTTTTTATTTGGTTAATATAACAATAATAATGACGGCTTATCAAGCCGTCATAATGCTATTGTGTAAAAATGGAGTGCTTTTTATAGATTGATGGTGATAATACCAGATTGTATCAGATAGAAAATTCCACCAACAATAAAAGCCAGTAGCAAAATAGCCCATCCCCATTTGCTTCCCAAACTCTTACGATAATAAAGACCTTGGCGTCCGCCGTGGATATAATTACCGTTTGGTCCTGTGCCGACTCTTAAACCTTTGGTTCCGACAGAAAATCCGATACCGGATTTTGAAAAATTGATTCTTATCGGACCTATATTAAATCCCTTTTTGATATAAAATCCCATGTATTTATCCTTTATCTCGTTTTGGGGGCATTTTTGGGGATATAAGGTTTATAACCGCGAATGTCTACAAGATATTTTTTATCAATATTATAGGCATAACGATTATATATATCTTTGACCCATGCCGGACAATTTTGAAAAGTATCATCAGTGAGTGCCATAGAAGAGCGAACCAGCAAGTTGGCATCTATCAATTGGCGGCATAAATCGTAACTACCGTCATTTTGTGCTTTGACGCCGGATAGTTTTAATTGATCTTCCATTCTTCGCACATCGCGTAAAATATTAAGGTTATATTGTTCAAAAGCCTTACTGTTTAATTTTTGTATATTCAGTAAATGTTGGTAGATTTTTGAATTAAGTAATTTCTTATCTCCTTCGGTTAAGGCTTTATAAAATTCTTGCTGTAATTTGCGTGCTTCTTCATATTCCAGATGGGTTTTAATATCAGCTCTGAAAAATTGTGTATAAGTTTTGTATTGAACCTCGCTGAAAAAACGTTTTTGCTGTGTAATGGAATCTATATGTAAATAGTTTTTCATATCACGATAATTTTTGGCATTCTTAAAAAATGCCGCTGCGTTTTTGACATCATTGTCTAAATATTTGCTGGGTCTTGAGCTTTTGGTGGCATAATTATTGTTTAAGCTATAATTATACAGAGCAACAATATCGTCATAACGAGGAGCCAAAATGGTACAACGCAAAATATCTTTCATTTTTTGTATGGGAGTGCGCAATTTGGCTTTGTCCAGACCTGCTTCTTCTATGTTTTGACCAGGCATAAGTTTTGACAGTTCTTTACGGCGTTCCAAATCATATTTTCCGCCTATTTTAACTTTTTCGATAGCGCGGCTGACATCTTTCATTTTGGCCATGATAACAGAAATTGTTATTTTGGCGGGTTGTGAATTGGGAATTTGATTTTCTAAACGCCAGGGGGCATCTATCTCATATTCATAAACCATTGTTGTCGAAGGGCCGACATGTTCTTCAAAATATGCGGTTTCATTATCAATGTATCCGTCTAATAAATTAATATATTTTATGGATTTTGGTTTGACGCCGAATAAATCGTTAATGCTTTGTTTGAAGTCATCATAAATTTGGTTGCTGTCACAGTAATAAGCATATAAAAAATCTCTTGTTTCTTCGTCAATTTCGCCGCGTTCAAAACTCTCGGTGATGATTTTTAAATTCTTTATATCGTCAAGTTTATGTGTTGCGGCTAATTGTTGCGATGATAGCGCTAAGTCAGGACGCCCGTATTCTTCGAGATCCTGCGGTTTCATTTGTTCTATAATTTCTTTGCGATCATCGATGGTGTCGAGCGGTATTTTGATATCTTGCTCAACGTCCAGTACCAAGGGAACTGAGTGAGGATCGCTGAATTCTGTATCATCATAAACCATGTGATTTTTCATTGTGTATTCCGTTGACTATATTTATTTAAAATTCAGATATAACATATATTCTTTATAAGGACAAGAAAAATCTGTCTTTTTTTGTCTATAATAAATAGTTGATAAATAGTTTGTTCTTTTACATAATAAATCGTGGTCAAAATTATCTTTGAAGGAAAAATCATGGATTTTGCAGAAGTTGTCAAAAAAAGAAGAAACGTCCGTTTGTATAATCCCGCAAAAAAAATATCCCAAGAACAAATTGCAGAAATAATTACAACGGCTCAGCAGGCTCCTTCGTGGAAAAATTCTCAAACCGGACGATATTACGCCATACTTGAACCAAATATGCGAGAAAAAGTGCGAGCTTGCTTAAATATAAAAAATCAAACCGTGACGAAAGATGTCAGTGCCTTATTGGTGACAACATTTGTGAAAAATGTGTCCGGTTTTGATAAGAACAAAAATCCCGAAAATGAATTGGCTAATGGTTGGGGATGTTATGATTTAGGGTTGCAAAACGCATATTTGATATTGAAGGCTGCTGATATGGGAATTGATACGATTATCTTGGGATTGCGTGATGCCGTTGCTTTGCGACAGGTTCTGAAAATTCCACAAGATGAAGAAATTGTTGCTGTTATTGCTTTGGGTTACCGTTCGGAACAAGAGCTAAAAGCTCCGACACGAAAATCTTTAGCTGAAATTTTATCTTATTGCTGATTGTTTTTAGGAGAAAAAAATGAAAAAATCGTCAATCGTTTGTCTTGCAATATTGATTTTAGGCATGTGCTCAAAAGCGGTCGTTGCTCAAGAAAATTCTATATTAGATAAAAAACAAATGTTGAGCCAAGTCAAAGGTATTATGCATAATATGGAAAATTATGACGATTTGGTAAAAACTTCCATGCAACTTCTGGATGTTAACAGCGATGGTTTTGTGTCCGACAGGGAAGTGTCAAATTCTATTGAAGGATTAAATTTAACCGGAAATTTTAACGAAGCGCAAAAAGAACAACGTCATAAGGATATTATGGCTTTTTTTGTTCAAGCAGATAAAACAGTAGATAAAAAACTCTCGGTTGATGAGTTTATTGCTTTTTGGAAAAATGTTGAAGATTGGACCATAAAGAATCGTTTTCGCGAAATGGATCGAAACGGTGACGGTATTTACGATGAAAAGGATATTCCTTCAAGAGAAGAAAGTTTAGCTAATCTTGAAAAAATGAAACAAAGACTGGAAAATGCAGTTAATCAATTGCAACAAACAAGTCCTCAAGAATTTGTGGATAATATGATGAAAAACATGATGACCGCACAAATAGATGAGGATTTTTATCAAATGGATAAAAATGCCGATAATTGTGTCACCAGAGATGAATATGCCGATTATAATCTAAATTTGCCTGATAACAACGATGAGGAATTTTCTCTTACACGCAATGAATATCTGGAGATTTATGATTATATTGAAAAAAAACGCCCCAATTGTTTGACGAAAGAAGAATATAAAGCAGATATGGAAAAACCGATTGACTTGGAAATGTCGGATATTGATGACGAACTTGATATTGACGATGATACAGGTGAAAGCCCTGTGTCGGATGTTAATGATGAAATGTTGGAAAATGCTTTTTGGCAACATATAGAACAAAATTACAGAGACATGGATAAAAATCCCGATGGCTGTGTTAGTAAAGATGAATTTGCCGATTATAATCTTGAAATGAACGAAAATATGCCTTTGTTGCGAGAAGATTATTTGAAAATATACAATCTGATTGAGAAAAAAGTTTCTGATTGTCTGACGGTTGATGAATATAAAGATTATTTAAAATAAAAAAAAGAACGTTTGGTGCTTTTTGTGGGTGAACGTTCTTTTTATACTTTGTCTTTTGGCTTTTTATTTTTGATATTTTTCGGTTTGTAGTATTTGTCTAAGATTTTTTTAAAATCAGACATATTATCAAAGCAGTCAGCATAATAATAGATGTTATAATTATAAATTTTGCCTCATTATACTTTTTCTTTTGAAAAAGTCAAATTTTCGGTGATTTTGTTTGAAATTTATTGATGAAAGTTGATAATGCAGGCATAGGCTGTAACATACGTATAGAAACCAAATTAAATATTAATATGAAAAAAATTGAAACATTTACATTATCTGAAACGCGTTTTCTTTCAAATTTTTATCCATATAAAAATAAGCAAGGAGAGAAATATTCTGAAAAAGTATGGTTGTTTTGGATAGACTAGAGTTTGATTGTACCGAAAATGTATATCAGGCTGTTAAAACTCTGGATATTGAGGTGAGAAAAATTATAAGCCAAATAATCCTTATGATTCTATAAAGTTCTGGGAAGGCAAAAAAATGAGGTGCATCCCGATTGGAAAGAAATAAAATTCGATATTATGCGGGATTTAAATATGCAAAAGTATAAAATTGCAAATTATGCCAAATGCTTATTGATACCGGCGATGCCGTGTTAGAAGAGGAAATACATGGGGAGATAGCTATTTGGGAATATCTGATGGAATTGGAGAAAATCATTTAGGCAAAATTCTTATGGAAATTAGGGCGATTTTAGCACAAAGTATCATAAATAATGGTGAGATTTTTTTTGTTCTTTAGTTTAAAAGATGTGTTTGACAAAATTTGTCAAATATATTATTATTGCCTTGTAAAAAATATCATTATGGATACATTTATAACAAAGAAATTAGCTGATCTTGCCAAAAAAATGTCAGCTTGCAAAGAGCAGTTTATTGAAGATTTCAAGGGGTTCTGTACGGATTCTCGTTTTTCTGCGGAAAATGCGGAAAAAATTGTAGAGTTTCTGATTAATCCGCAGAATCACAAAATCGGATCGACAGAATTGCTGCCCGGACTAAAGGTTAATATCGACTGGGCGACCCCAAAATCAGAAAAAGATGCTCTGCTGGAATTACATCATAAATTCTATGATGTTCATATCCCGACTTTTAACGAAGGCATTTTTATGCTTCCTGTGGGAATAGAACCAGAGGTCGTTGAAAAATTCGATGATGGCCGGGATATCGGTTTTTATAAGGTCCCGAAATGTTGTGAGCCGGAATTGATTGAAGCCGGATCTTGGAAGTTTGTTCCAACCGGAATCTATCACGGACCAATGTTTGGGGAATTTGCAAATCCCGAAGACGCTTTTTTCGTAGATGAAAGCGGTAAAAAATTTGCAGTAAAAATCGTCCTAAAAATTAAGGCTGATTAGCGCTAGCCCCCATAAGATGTTTTTTGCATCTTTGGGGGTTTTTTATGTAAGTTATTTATGGTTGAGCTTTGGCTTGTTTTTTGCTAAAATAACTCTCAGGAGAAATATTATGTTTATAGACAATTCCTTTTTAGACGAACAAGCTAAAGAGTGGCTCATCAATTTGTCTCAAAATAATCCCGATTTTCCAATCCGTGTCGATAAAGATACGTTGGTTAAGCGTTTTTGCGAAGGAGGGCAGTCTTTACCGCTTAACATTAATAATGAATATGTTGTACGATTGCCTAAGTCTCAGGCGACTTTTGATGAAATGAAGCGTGAAAGTCTTATCACACATACTTGTGCCAAATATGTCCATAATACCAATATTTCAAATGTCGATATTTACGAAAACAGTGATTACCCTTTTGCCGTGCATAAGTCAATTAACGGTAAAACAATGGACAAAGAAGAAAGAGAAAATAACGTTCATTACAGTCAATTATCTCAAAAACAAAAACAGCTCTTAGCAGCTGATTTGGCGTCGTTTCTCTATGAAATGCATCAGATTCCTATTGCCGAAAATAAGGCTATTGAAAATAATTATATAGATTATCTGCAATCAGATAATTTTCTTAAAAACAAAATGACCTTACTTAAATATGGCATAAATTTGCAAAATTATATGCCCGTCAAAGACGAGGATATGGTATGTTGTCATAATGACTTGCACGGACGAAATATTGCCATAGACGAAACCAAAGATCATGTTTTGCAAGGGGTTTTCGATTTTGGAATGTGCGGAGTTAACAAACGTAGTGCTGATTTTGTTAAGCTATACAGCATAGATAGAGAGCTGGGTCGAAAAACAATCGATGAATATAATAAATTGTCTCCGCAAAAAGTTGATATCAAAAATGTTGATGCACAGTTCTTATCTTGGTGCGCCGTCAATATTCAAATGGCGGAAAAATTGCCGGAACAAGATAAAAACAAAATTATGTCTTCTATGGAGCGAAGACTCGGGTATTTTAAAGAAGATGTTGAAAAACAAAATCAAAAAATAAATTCTAACGATGAAAATGTTCTGAAAATAAAAAAATTACGCGGACAAATCCCGTCTCAACCCAAAACACCGCATAAAACAGAGCTGAATTGCGCAAATATGGAATATCTGAATAATAACTGTAATGGATAAATCCGGATTATATAATTTATTGAGGCTTATTATGGCTTTAATGGTTTTGGACTATATACTCCGTATCCCAAAAACTTGTTTCGGCAGAGTAACGGAGATAGTTCCGGGATGTGCTGCCGCAAAACATTTTTGTGCTAAATGAAAACTTTTTTGAGGTTTGATGAGGTGTATTTTGGGACGATGAGTTTTTGTTGAAGGGTAAACATAATCGTGTTCTTTCAAAGTCGATTTTTAGTTTGATATTCATTTCTTCGCAAGCGTATCAAAAAAATATCTGAGTGTCGGAACGAAGCGATGGTTTTTATCAAGTTCTGAAATCTCGTGTGGATACAGCCACTGTGTTTGAGATACTTCGTCGGTGGTTGCTTGTTTTAAATTGACATTTCCGTCATATTCAAATAGCCATACATCTAAAATATCGTTGAATTTTTTACCGTTAACTTTATTTCTGATTTTTGTAAATATAATTTTACCCATATGAGGTGAAAGATTAATTCCGACTTCTTCTTTAACTTCTCGGAGAGCTCCTTGCAAACTTGTTTCTCCTTGCAATACGGAGCCACCGACGCATTCCCACATTAAGGGATTTTGAAGTCTTGTGGCAGAACGTTGGTCAATCAAGTATTGTCCTTTTGAATTTTTTATCCAAACGTGAACAACCAGATGGTATCCTTCATCCGGTAGTTCCGTACCGCGAATATGAGAGCCTATAATTTTGCGTTTGGTATCATATAAATCCCAAATTTCCATCTTTGCATAATTCTTTCAATATTATAATATATTTATTGTATATAACCGTAATATCTTATCATTATTCATATCTTTGTCTATGATTTTTATTTTAATTTGCAGAGAAGGTAGGAGATTGGTTTATGAAAAATATTGTTGTCTTAGGTGCGGCCAGAAGCGGAAAATCTACGTTGGCCAGAGAAATCTGCCACAAATTTGGTTTTGGTATTGTTTCTATCGATGCTATGATTAGTGCTTTTGAAGAAATTTATCCGCAAATCGGCATAGGTCATCATAAAGATTGCAAAAAACTAATTACACCTTTTGTCGCGGCATATTTGAATGCCTTGATATATAATCATCCACAAGAAAATTTTGTTGTTGAAGGGTATCATATTGCTCTTGATGATGCCGTCAAAATCTTTGATGCGAAATTATTTGATATTATTGTATTGGGATATCCTAAATTGTCTCCGGAAGAAGCATTTTGTAATATCAGAAAATATGAAAGACCTTATGACTATACGACTGCTATGTCAGATGAGGAGCTTTTGTCTGTTGCCAAAAGACATGTGGCGCATTCTAAAAAATGTGAAGAAGATTGCCGCCTATTGAAATTACCGTTTTATGATACTTCATTTGATCGTCAATATGTGTTGGCTAAAATTATCGATACTCTGCAAATGAAAGCAAAATAAGTTTTTACGTGCTCTAAAAAGTTTTTGTTTTTTATCTTCAGATGCTATTTCAAAGTTGATGTTGACCGTTTGCTGTGCTAGTTAAGATGTATGAGTTCTATTATATGCAAAAGGTGAAATGATGACAAATAGTGGATTTATCAATTTATGTAATAATATGGCAGAATGTAAAATAGCCTTGTTTGGCGCCAATCTTGTGTCATACCGTCCGATTAATGAAGAACACGATATTTTTTGGCTTGGAGAGCGTAATAAATTTGATGGTGTACAAGTCATCAGAGGCGGAATTCCCATCAGTTGGCCTCGTTTTGCCGAAGAAAAACGCAATGATAATTTACCGCGTCACGGTTTTGCGCGTTTATCAAATTGGCAATTGCAAAATGCATCGGTTGATGAGAAAAAAATTGAGGCTTCTTTTTCACTTACGCCTGATATAAAATATAATCTAAAGCTGTCGGCAAATTTGTTTATAAAAATTACCGATAAGCTGGAATATTGTCTTGAAACGGTCAATAACGGTGATAACGAATTTGATTTTAGCGAAGCGCTACATGCATATTTTAATATCAGTTCGGTCGAAAATGTTGAAATAAAAGGTGTGGCGGGACATCAATATAAAAATTCTCTTGATGGGCGTTTTTATCAACAAAAAGATAATCTTAAAATTTGCGGAGAAGTTGATTCCATTTTTATGAATCAGACCCAACCGCTGGAAATTGTCGATAAAGGTTACAATCGGGTTATCTTGATAGAAAAAACAAATTCAAATACTACGGTTATTTGGAATCCGGCTAAAGATTTGGCGGAAATGAGTCCCGAACAATATAAGAGCTTTGTTTGTGTTGAACCGTCAAATGTCGGGGAATCTTTTGTTCGCTTGAAACCTCATGAAAAACATAAAATTTTGATGACGGTGCAAGTGCAAAAATTGTAAAATTTATCTTTTTACCAAGGAATATATTATTTTAGTCGAACATATCGCGGGTCGGATTGTAATTTTTGGATTTCCAAAATTGCTTTTTGATATGCCGCGGAAGCCGTGCCGTATCTATTGCCGATGTCCTCTAGTCGTTCTTTCATTGTACAGTTTTTGCCATCGGCTTTGACACTCATGTCTGCACAGTCTAAAATAAAAAGCTCGTCGGTCATTGGAGCATTTTCCGAATAACCGTGATTGGCGACTTCTTTCCAATACTTATATCCGGAGCGTTGCAGAATTTCGCCGCCCAGAGCCCCGTGTCCTTTTCCCGTTTCTAAAAACTCGTAGCCTAGGTCGTGCAAAAGTCCGAGTAAAAACATATCTTCGGCATATTTTTCGTTATCAGGCTGCATTTTTAATGCAAATTCTTTTGCTTTGCGTGCTACTCCCAGAATATGTTGCCATCGGTTTTCGCTAATCATTTTGTTTCCTCTGATTTAATCGTGTGTCAAATTTTAGTTGATTATAGGTAAAATTATGAAAAAGAGCAATTTTGATTTTTAAAATTTAAGCACCAGATGAAATTAATTTAACCATTTTGTTTTTTGCTCTGATATAAATGCAGGGTATTGGGATTGGTCGTTATTGTTTGTGGCTTATAAGGAGTTTTTTCAGAAGAAGATATGCCACGTAGCTGTTGTATTTTCTCTATGTCAGTTTTTTTCGAAAGAGTTTTCTCTTTGCTTTTCTTGTTGGTCGTATCATAAGCATTAGAACATTCATAAATAGTTTTTGCTCTGTGGGTACCTGAATGAGTATGAGGTGGATTTAGTCCTTTTTCAGATGCCGTTTGAAGAAATTTTGCCCAACTATCACAATTATATCCGGCATTTTTTGCTATCATAACTCCCATGGTATCAGCAAAGGTTTCGGCTCCATCCATATATTTTAATTTGACATCATCTTTTTGAGGGCGATTATAAAAGTCAATAAAATGTCCCATTTCATGAGCTAATAATCCGGGTAATATATCGCTGTTTTCTTTTTCAAATAAAACTTCGCTTACCATAAGTACGGCTTTATTTTTTTCATTATTATTGCCTTTCTTAAATACGGCACCGCCGTTAGGCGTCGGTTGCTGTTCTTTAGGGCGTATAGCTATTGTAAATTCTGTATTATCAAGGATTTCTTTCAAATCTTTGCTAATTGTAGAATCATTACCGGAAAAATCTTTTAAAAATTGTTTTATAGCAGCTATTTTAGTTGGATCTTGGGTTTCTTCGGGACATTTTTTCTTCATATCTTCATCGGTAGGCCACCATTCAAGGTCATCTAAATCATATACGTTATTAGAATGTCCTTCTTCTTTGAGTATTTTTGACATTATTGATGTTTGAACATTTTCGGAAAAATCCTGAAAATATTTATTTCCGAGTGCTGTCAAATGGTTGGATAGATTAAACTCATTTACATCTGCCATTAGGAAGCTCCGTATTCTTGTTTATTTTTATAGAAAAATAATATCATATATTTATGAAAAATAAAGTAAAGTATATCCTTTCAATACATGTATTTATATCAGGATAATTTAATTATTTTTTTATCTCAATAAATTTCTTTGTATTTTAATTAATAGAAATTGTGATAAACCATGAAAATTTTGAGCTTCTAAAAAATGGTGTGCGATACTATGCAATTATCGGACTAAAAACTATGACGATTTTAAGGCTTTAGCTTATAGGATACAAAATATTTAACGGCCGAAAGATCTTTTATCTATTAATTTATTGCTATTAAATTGGCGTAACCTTTCTTCTTGTAAATTTGGGCAGCAACGGCATTGATAGACATCTGCCGTTGCCTTAGAGCGAACAATAGATGTTTTATTCCCTTTTATTTCCAGTGCCGCACATTCGTCTATCCCTATAAACTGTGTATTTTTTGCAATAGTTTCTTGAGCAAACATTTTCTTCTTATTCCAATGCGGAATGCAAAAATTATCTAATAGCCCCATTCCGGTAACAAACTCAGACATACCGTTTTCTTTAATAACGACTTTGTCAAACCAACACATTGCTCCTGCACTTAATCCCGCAATGGGCTTACCTTGAAGTGCAGTCAGCCTAAGAAGTTTATCAAATCCCGTTTTTTGCCAACATTTCATCATAAATGCTGTATCGCCTCCACCAATGTAGAGGCCATCAGTTTTTAACAACTTTTCTTTAATATTATCAATTGATGGATTGTCGGACAAGTACAAAGTTTCAACTTTACAGCCTAACTTGTCTTCATATAAAGATTTTATCCCTTGCTCATATAAATGTTTAGGGTCTAAAATTTCCGTTGCAGTAGGAATAAATAAGATACTAGGAGATTTTTTACCGATAGTATTAATGAAATGTTGATCGATTTCCAATGTTTCTAAAGGCCTGAAAGAACCATCTTCTTTCGGGGCCCCGATTTCACCACCGCCGATTAATAACAAATGAAGCATCTTGTATCCCTTAAATAAATTTATATTAAAATAATTTAATTATTTTTTCATATCAATGAATTTCTTTGTATTAAAAAATAGAAAGTCCGATAATTCATCAAAAATCGCTAATTTCAAAATCTATAAAATCGGACTCTCTGAAAGGCTTGGAATACATACAAAAAAAGCACCTTTAACGGTGCATTCTTAAAAATGGTGCCGCTAGCAAGAATCGGACTTGCGACCCCACCCTTACCAAGGGTGTGCTCTACCACTGAGCTATAGCGGCATAATAATGTTTTTATTTCTGTGGGGTCGCAAGGACTTGCTCCCCTTCGGTATCTAAGCTCGCTGCGGTTGTTTCACTTCCCTTGCTCTCTAAGATATTCCGAAGACCTTGCAGATAAAAATAATTCACCTGAATTATTTTTACTTA
>CALXPO010000016.1 GCA_944390315.1 uncultured Alphaproteobacteria bacterium | reverse complement strand
AGAAAGATTATCAAACAAAGCCTGCAACACATTATCATCAGCTTTTTGCGGCTGAACAAAAAATTTTAAAGTCATTATATTTCTCCTGTTTAGTCCGTTAAAGTGGGACAAGTTGGCATAAATTCACGTTTCGCAAAAGATTATGAACAAAAATTTTTTGATCGTCAAATATAATATTGTTCTATTTTCTCATACCAATCGGTTGGCTTGATGACTTTGACGTGTTTTCCCCAAGTGTAAAGATGCCAGTCCATTTCCAATCTGCCGCCGGCTTTAAATTTGACGGTTAATGTGCCATCCTTGTTTTTTATCATTTCTTGTTTGGGGTGAAAAATATATTGTGCAGCTTCATCTGCGACTTCCGATGCAAACAACCATTCGACTTCAAAAGGTTCTTCTTGGTAAGCTCCGAAAGATTGCTGAGCATATTTTTGTAAATTAAAATTTTGAATCGGAACAAATATTTTATCCAAAATTTCAACTTTTAAGATATTATTTAAAATAAAATTGTGAACATTATCCCCATAATAGCCGTCACTGTGTCTGGCAACCAAATAATGATTTCTTTCGCCATATAGAAAGCCGTGAGGGTCAAGCGTAAAATATGATATTTTTCCGTGTTTGTTGTAGGTGATTTTTATTTGGTGACATTGTAAGATAGCCTGACGAATAGTGGCAATAATGTTGTTATCCGTAATTAATTTAGGACCGGGGCGGCAAATAAAACCTTCGGCTTCCAACAGAGCTTCGGCATCGACATCAATACGACGATATATGTCAGTTTTGATGCTAGCCTTAATCTTTTGAATCAATTTTTGCATAACTTCTTGTTTATCAAGCATCTGTTTGTTGCCAAACAAAGTATAAGCCGTTTCTAAAGTTGAAAGTTCTTCGGCAGAAAACTGAATAAAATCTTTGAGAGTTCCTTGCGGAATATACCAACGCTTTTGATTGTTGTCCCCGATAATTTCCTGAGTTTGAGGAAATTGCGTAATAATCAAATCACGCATACGTTCTGCCGTTCGACGAGAAATATTATATTTGTCGGCAATGTCGTTTAGACTGACGCCTTCTCTTGTGGATTGCATCCAAATTGCCAAATCAAGCAAATCGTAAGTTTTTTGATAAGTCATTTTATTCTCCGAAAATTATTACCGAGAGCATACGACATATTTTGTCATAAGTGAAGATTATTATAAAATAAAATTCAAAAAACAAGAAGAAAAACAAAATGAAAATATCAGTTAAAAGAGGAACCAAAGAAATCGGCGGTTCTGCCGTAGAGATTATCGCCGATTGCGGACAAAGAATAATCGTTGATTTGGGTTTACCTCTCAATGCAGAAAACAATATTGAAGAATTATTGCCGGATATCAAAGGAATTAAACAAAAAAGTAGTGATTTGGCAGGGCTGCTTATTTCGCACGCGCATCAAGATCATTATGGCTTGGGAAAGTATATTGATAAATCTATTCCGGTTTATTTAAGTAAAGAAACAGCGGCGATAATGCATATTGCCAAGCAACATTATTTGCCGGATGCTTTTGAATTTGAAAATCAGAATTATTTTGAAAATGAACAATCTTTTTCTGTCGGTGTCTTTACAGTCACGCCCTATCTGTGTGATCATTCGGCATACGGGGCTTATGCTTTTTTGATTGAAGCTGATGGGCAAAAAGTTTTTTACAGCGGCGATTTTCGTGCGCACGGTCGAAAAAGAAAATTATTCTATAATTTTCTGCGCCATAAACCTGAAAATACTGATGTTTTATTATTGGAAGGTTCTTGTTTGGGAAGAGAAAAATCTGAACATTATCAAGGTGAAGAAGAATTGGAAAAAGAATTTATCGATTTTTGGAAAAACAGTAAAGGTTTATCTCTTGTACAAACCTCAGCTCAGAATATTGATAGAATGGTTACGATTTACCGTGCGGCCAGAAGAAGTCGAAAAATACTGGTGTTATCAGGATATGCAGGGCATATTTTATGGGCGATGGATAATAAAAATTTACCTAATTTTACTTGGAAAGATGTCAAAAAAATTACCGCGAAACCAAGGCGTTCACATGAAATTGATTTAACGACAATTTTACAAAATCCGCGGAAATATGTCGTTGTGACGGACTATCATACTCAGCAATCTTTACAAGCCTACAATGCGATTGATGAACAAACGTCATATGTTTATTCAATGTGGAATGGGTATAAAGAAAAATATCAAGATTGGTTAGGCTATCTCAAAAATAAAAAAGTACAAATGAAAGATATTCATACCTCGGGGCATGCCGATATTCCGACCTTAAAGAAAATGGTTAATGCATTAAAGCCAAAAATGGTTGTGCCCATACATACTTTTTACCCCGAGCGGTTTTGTGATTTATTTGACAATGCAGTATGTTTAAATGATGGTGATGTTTTTGATGTTTCAGTCAAATAAATCTTGATCTATCGAAGTTATCTTTGTCATTTTTTTATCAGTTTCAAAAAAGAGATACTTAAATTGTAAAACATCTTGTTGCGCACCGATTAAAATCGGATTTGGTTCTTGAGGAATATAACCGTTCTTTGATTTAGGAGCGGCGATACATACGTTGATGATTAATTTTTCGGGAACAGTCTGAGAATAACCGAAATTTTCATACCACAGATTTCCTGATTGAGAACGAAGTAATTCTCTTAAAAAAACAGCATAAGCCAATCCTTGTCCGCGAACAATATGAGCCGAGGCATCATCGGCAATCGGAAAACTTTTTAATTCTATGACACAAAGGTTGACGTTCATGCCTTGTTTAACTCTGGCTAAAATATCAATGCCGCCGGCGCGTACCCCTTCGGTTTTATAAATTTGATTTCCCGAAGCCCTAAGTTTGGTTGTCATTTGAAAAGCAAAGGTGTCATATATTTTGACTGGCTGAATATTTAAAATCTTTTTGTCGGCAGAGTGTTTTTTTGAAAATTCTTCTATCAATAAATTTTCAAACCGATGTTCAAGATTATGTGGGTTTATTCTGTTTTGTGCAAAGTGCCGTCTGAAAGCATCGGCGGCAGGGGAATGCCATTCGCATTTTAGACGTCCATATTTATCGTCAAATCTATTGCACCAACCAAAATGAAGTTTATTTCTGGCATTCAGAGTTTTATCGGCAAATAAAGTTAAAGGCTTTTCTCCTGATTTTTTGATATAAGCGACACTTTGCCCTTTGTAGCGAATATTAAATTCTTTATTGGGCTTATCAGCATTAGCACTTATATCATTAATACAGGTGTATAGACTTAGGTATCTCGGTTTTCGAAAAGCAGCTTTAATTTCTTTTAAAATTGGTTTTTGGCTGTGAATATTATGTGCATAACGCTCAAAAGTTTCTTTCCAATTTTGATCTGCATCCAGCCATTCTTTAACGGTTTTAGCAATATCCTCAAGATTGTGATTTTGTTTGAGGTTAATTTTATTTTCCATCTTTTTCTCCTTTATAAAAAACCGATTTTGTTATGGACGGGAGCTTTGTTTAATTGTTCGCTTTTTAACATTTTTATAATTTCTTTTGGGGTGTCCAATAGACCTAAAATTTCAGCCTTTTGTTTAACAACGACGAAATCTCCCGGTGTCAAACTGTTCAAACCTGATAGGTCAATATCGGCAATACCGAAGAAATGCTTAAAAGCCCAACTTCTTTGTTGAGGCGTCATATAGTCGTAAGCGACTTTAAAAGTAAATCTTCTTAAACTGGCTTTGTCAAGCGAATTCATCAAGTTAGTCGTGCAAACAAAGGGATAAGGATAATTTTCCATTTGTGTCAGCATTTCGTTTACTTGCGTCACTTCCCACGAATGTGAAGCCGAATTTCTGTCTTGTAAAAAGCTGTCGGCTTCATCAAAAATAAGTACGGCTAGATTCTCACGTCCTTCTTCAAAAGCTTCATTGATATTTCTTTCGGTTCCGCCGACCCACATTGACAAAAGATCGGAACATTTTTTCTTAATGGCAGGCATACCAAGTAATTGAGCAAGATATTCGGCATAAGCGGATTTTCCTGTACCCGAAGCGCCGTATAAGCATAAAGAAAAGTTGCGACAAGATAAAGATTTAATCCTTTGTGCCAAAAGATTTAAATCCGTATCCGTGTTAAGCAACAAAGGATTAAAGTCTATTCGTTTTTGGGGCTTGGTTGAGATTAATTTTCCGTTATTATAGGCTTTTTCGAGAGACAAAAGACTTTGTTTAACTGCACTCAAACCGCCGTTTGCCAAACTTGCGGCTTTAACTGCAGAGGTAATAAAAGAGGGCGGAAGTTTATATTGTACGGCAAATTCTTGTGCCGTTTTTTCATCTGCGGACAAATGATGATTTTTAAGGGCTTTTTGCCACATTTCAGTTCTTGTTTTTAATGTTGGTTTTCTGAAATGAAGCGCATAAGTAAAACGGCGTAAATAGGACTTGTCAATGTCTTCAATTGAATTGATTATCCAAATTGCCGGTGTCAAATTATTCTCAAGCAATCGATTGACATAAAGTTTGTTATCATCTTTTTTGCGTGAGAATTTAAAAAATTGCGGGGTCAAAAAATCATCGGCTTCATCTATAAGCAAGCAGCTGTTGTCGTCTTGAGATAAGATTGAGTAAGCGAGATTTAGATTTTCTTCTCGGTTAATATCTTCAAATTTTTCACCGACGGCATAAAGTTCTGCTTGGATTTTGTCCGTCAGAGTTTTGGCAAATTCGGTTTTGCCTGTCCCCGGTTCGCCGTAGAAAAGCAGATTGATGCCTTTTTCTTTGTTTTTGATTGCGTTAGCGAGAATTTGAGCGCAAAAGTCTTTTTCCTCTATATGAGAAAAATCTTCCCATTGAAGCGAAGAAGAGCACTTGTCGCCAAATAGAACATTTTTAACATCGTTACAAGATGACAAATTTTGCGCAAGCAATTTTATACTTAAATCAGTTGCCGTAAGATCGCCGTTATAATCATTCTCAAGCAGTCCAAATCTGATGAGGGGTGATTTAGTATCCGATATTTGTTCAATCTGATATTGCGAAATTGCCAAGAACAGAGAAGCGTTTTGTTTCATCTTGTTGTTGCGACCGCAAAGGCTGCGGCAAAAATCATCAAAATTGTCATCAATTTTAAGCCGTGCAAAAAAAGCGAATATTTCTTTTTGTATGTCAGATAAGTGAAGCAATTCAGCGATGAAACGGATACGTTTTTCTAAAAAAGAAATCGGATTTTTTTGTAATATTTTTATTTTTTGATTGATTCTTTTTCTGAAATCGTCACCGTGTTTAATTGCCTGAGTTTTTTTGCTGTTATAAAAATCCCTAAAATCCGAAAAATTCTCTTTTTCTTCTTTTGTCAGCCAAGTATAATTGATAATATTTTTACCGTAATCTTCATACCAATCGTAAACATTATTAAGATTTTGCTTGAAAAAAGTACGATGGGCGAGAGCGTTGTTTAAGTATTCGAGCATTTTATATTGTTCAAATTTTTCCATAATGTATCTCCTCTTTGGCAAGATACTTTTACTATAAAAAAAGACCACGACAGTTTTTGTCGTGGTCTGGAAAGTAAGAAAAAATATTTTATCATTCCAATGTTTTGTTATAAACATCGGCGTCTTCTATGGCATGAACAAGGTTGACAACAAGTTCGTTGTATGGCGCCGACAAACCGTGTTTGTGCGCCAATTTGACTACGGCACCGTTTATCCAATCTATTTCCGTCTTAAAACCACGTTTGCGATCTTGCGACATCGACGAATATCCCATTAAATGGGTCGCCGCGACATCTTTTACAAAATTTACGGTTGCCTCCGCGTCAAAATCATATCCTTCGGCATGTGCAACCATAACCGCTTCATTTATAATCGCCTGTACATATTTCATCGCATATGGGTTATGATAGATAAATCCAATCGGGGTGAGGGTGATGTATGTAAAAGAATTTATGCTCAAATTAACAAATAATTTTTTCCATAACAAATAGCCGATATTATCAGATACTGCGCATTCAAAACCGGACTTCGTAAATAACTCGTATATCTTTTGGACATTGTCCGTCGACGCCTTTGGACCGCCGATTGTCGTTATTCCCGCACCGCTGTGAAAAACACTGCATCCGTCAAGTAAGACAGAATTGTGGTTGGTTGTTCCCAATATGATTTGCTCAGCTTTAACATATTGCGAAATAACTTCATAATTTCCAAGTCCGTTTTGCAATGTCAAAATTAAAGTTTTTTCTCCAATAAGTTTCAAATTCTGCTTTAAGGCACTCTCGGTTTGTGGTGTTTTAACTAAAATAACCACCACATCAACAGGTTGTTCATAAGTTCCGCTTTCAAAAGCCTTGATGTTTGGGTAATGATTGATTGTATTGTCAGATTCTTTAACCGATAATCCGTTTTGGTTGATGATATCAGCATCTTTTTGAGTATATGCCATTAAAACAACGTCGTTTGCAGTGCTGAATTTTGCGCCGAATAAACAACCTAAAGCACCTGTTCCGATAACTGCAATTTTCATTTTTGTATATCTCCTTATGTCTAAATTCTTATTTTTTTAACTCTGCAAATTTTTGCGCCATCGTCGGGTTATTGCGGGTTAAGCGTTTAACATTTAAGTCCTGAGCTTTGTCATTTGCCAAACGAAGATTCTTTTCCGAAGACTGCAGGGCTTCTTTTGTCTTTTGCAAATGGTCGATGGTTTTATCAATTTCTTCAATCGCCTTATCAAATTTTTCTTTTGCCAGACGAACGTTGTTACCGAATTTTTCCTGAAAATCGAGTAATTTGTTTTCAAAATTGGTAACATCAATATTTTGATTGTGATATTCAACCAGCTTTCTTTGATACTGAATTGTGTTGGCCGCCGCATTTCTCAACAAGGTAATCATCGGAATAAAAAATTGTGGGCGGATGACGTACATTTTGGGATATTTGTGTGAAACATCGACAATGCCGGTGTTGTAGAGTTCGCTGTCGGCTTCAAGCATAGATACAAGAACGGCGTATTCACAATTTTTTTCGTTGCGGTCTTTATCCAGCTCTTTTAAAAAATCTTCATTTTTATGTTTGGTAGCCGTGGTATCCATCTCATTTTTCATTTCAAACATAATTGAGATAAAATTTATACCGTCCGGAGTATTTTCTCTGTAAATATAATCGCCTTTGCTGCCGCTACGGGCATCATTGTCTTTTTCAAAATAAGCATTTTGAAAAGCGGTTGCCCGTAGACGATTAAATTCAATTTCACAATGCTGTTCCAGCGTTTCTCCGACCATTTTGGTTGACATTTTGGTCTTGAGATCTTTGTAATAAGCAATTAAATCGTCTTTTTCTTTTAATTGAAAAGCATATTTGTCTTTGAGATTTTGTTCTTGCAACAATCGATCTTTTTCGGCCTCTTTGAGTTGGTTTTCGAGCAGTAGAATTTGTTTGTCTTTTTCGACCAATTCATCTTTTTTCTCACTGACGGCAGAGGCGACTGCCAAAGTTTTGGCTTGTTCATTTGATTGAACCTGAGCTTTTAAGCGTTCAATTTCCTGATTAAGAGTGCTGAGCGAACGTTCTTTTTCAATATCTTTATCTTTGGTAACCGTCATTATTTCGGCTTTCAAACGTTCAATTTCTTGTTTGAGAGCCTGAGTGGATTTTTCTTGTTCCATTTGGGCGCGCGTTTGTATAAGCGACAGCTCGCTTTCTTTTTCTTTTTTCAATTGAACTTCACGTTCGTGCAATTCCTTATGAAATTCATCGTTGCGAACTTGGTTGATAATTGCGGCATAGCCGGACTCATCAACCGTAAAAACTTCTCCGCACTTTGGGCATTTTATTTCGGGCATTTCGCTTTTCTCCCAATAATTGTGTTTAACTGAGATTTTAATCAATTAAAGCTGAAGTTGGTAATTTTTTTATTATAATTTTTCCTCGATGATATTTTTTCTGTCCATCAATCCATTCCGAAATACCTTTAGGCATGCTTTGACTGTTTGAATTGGTATAGACGATGATTTGGCTGCTATCTTTCAAATTGGCGGAAACAAAAGCCAACCACATTTCTGCAGCATCAAGATAAAAGACCGATTCATACTCCGTATAAAGACCGGGAGCGCCAAAATCCAACATAAAACAATCTTGACACTCTTGGTGGTAAACATCGGATAAAGATACTTGCCAAGCCTCATTGTCGACGGCGGACATATTTTTTTGCAAATAATTCCGGAGTAAGGCAAAATCGGTCGGAGAAAAATAAGGTTTCTTAAATTGTTGCACATAAGAGAACATGTCAATTTTTCCGTCTTTTGAAAATTTTGACTTTATTTGAGATAGATAAAAATCTTTAAGGCAGGCTTTATCGTCAGCGCATTTGTTGAGAGATTTGTCATCTACCTGACGGTTAAACAGAAGGACGTATTCCTTATCCAAAGAGGCCAATTCTTTGGAAGAACAAATAACTTTCTTAGCTACGCTCAAATCCTGAGCCCAACAATCAAAAGAGGTTTGGTAGCGATACGGATTTTTTTCATTTTCGTATTCACCGTCAAAAAATCCTCTCATTCCGCAATAGACATTGTTTCCGCTTTTGTTTTGAACGGTAATGATATTTTTTGTGCGATCCAAAGTCATGGCTATTTGTGTTTTTCTTTTTTCTTCACCATCGCCGAAATCCACCTCTTCTTCAAAGATTGCCTGATTATCGCTGATGGAAATTTCTCCTTCAACCGAACAGGTATGCGCACCGTTGACCGTACCTATTTCAAAGTGGCATTTATCTTTTTGGCAGTCAGAAATTATTAAACTGCCGCCGGCACCGTCCCAATAGCGTCCGAGTTCCCATTTACCTTGCCATTTGGACAATTCTTGTGCCTGAGCGGCAAATGAAGCGCAAGTAAAAAATAAGATATAAAATGCTTTAATCATCAATATCCTCAATTCTTTCAACCTTAAAATCAGGAGAATAAAAATAACGGCGTTTTACATACTTTCCCGATAAAATCAGCGGCAGAAAATCTTTATCGGCTTCGCGCATTTGGTCATACGGGACATTATCGGCATTTTGCCAAAAGACATCGACTTCGTCGTCTTTTGCTCTTACTTTCCCTTCAAATTCTGTGCTTTTATAGACATGAACATAAAAATCCATGGTCGGAAATTCAATATACCCGATTTTAACCGGATTTTTGATATCAAGACCTGTTTCTTCTTTGGTTTCTCTGATAACGCAAGTGAGCATATCTTCGTTCGGTTCTTTTTTGCCTCCCGGAAAATTAACACAACCTTTGTTGATGCCGCGGTGGTTGCGAACCATCAAAAATTTGTGATTAACTGTATCTTCAATAATGGATAGAGATGCTTCTTTCATGATATTTCTCCGAATAAAGTTTTAAAGTATAAAATTTAAGTCAATTTTCCAGTTTCTTTTTTTCTTCTTTTTCTTGCAAAACATCCAGATCACGTTCGGTAGCCATTTTGACAAGAATAGTTTTTATAACATTATCGATTTGTTCTCCTTCGCGATAATCTGCGGGCAGGGCAAAATTAACACGACCGTCTTTAAGAATTTTAATGGCTTTTTTCTTATCTTGACTTTTGGGCTTATAAACCGCTACCGAATAGCCGCCGCCTTTTTTGACTAAGCGCATGGAAGGAATATCAGTCATTCCGTCACCGAAATAAATCATACGGGTAAACGGTATCGGTCGTTCTTCATCGGGCATAAATTCATTGACGCCGCGGTCATCGAGTTTGCCCAAACCTTTGTTGATTTTTGACAAATATTGAGTTTTTGTGGAGTAGTTTACCACGCGCGCCGGCCAAACGGCTTCTCCTTTTTCGTCATAAGCATAGGCACAACCATAAACTTCTTTAAAGAATTTTCTAATGGAGCAACCTTCTATAATTTCCTCGTATCCGGCAGAAATGACATAATGTTCGATTTCCAAATCAAGCATATCACCGTAGTGGTTGATGCGTTCAAACCAATTTTCGACCCCTTCAAAATATTCTATGCTTTTACCGCATTCAAAAAATAATTCTTTGGTCAGCGGAATTTTTTTATCTTTGGCAGTTTTATAAACATAATACATTGAACTTGTGATTTGTTCCATTTCATTACTATCGCCAAAGGTGTTGGCCTTATGCCAAAAGGTCTTACTCGACATACCGAATGTAGGGATTAAGCCATAATTTTGCATATCAGTCGTACTTAAGGTGCCGTCAAAATCATAAATGAGGGCGACTTTTACTTTTTTTGCCATATTTTATTATCTCCGCTTGCTATTTGAAACGATATATTTTATAAGACAAGGAAAGTAATTAATCAACAATATTATCTTTATCGAAAGGATAAAAACATGCCTGCAACTTCTATGGACCAATTAGTTTCTTTATGCAAACGTCGTGGTTTTATTTTTCAAAACGCAGATATTTACGGCGGTCTGCAAGGTGTATATGATTACGGTCCGCTCGGGGTTGAACTTAAAAATAATCTTAAAGCCGCTTGGTGGCGGGCCATGGTCTATGAACGCGATGACGTCGAAGGTCTGGATGCCGCTATTTTGACAAATCCTAAAGTGTTGCACTATTCCGGACATGAAGAAACTTTCTCCGATCCGATGACCGATTGTCGCAAATGCAAAGGACGTTTCAGAGCCGATCATATTAAAGACGGCAAATGCCCCAACTGCGGTTCAACCGATTTAACCGAACCGCGTCCGTTTAATCTGATGTTCAAAACAAACATCGGACCGGTTGATGACGGTTCTTCTTTCGGTTATTTGCGCCCCGAAACCGCACAGGCCATTTTTACACAGTTTAAGAATGTGGTCGATTCGACTTCTCGTAAGTTACCGTTCGGTATTGCTCAAATCGGTAAATCTTTCCGCAATGAAATTACACCGCGTAATTTCATTTTCCGCGTACGTGAGTTTGAACAAGCCGAATTGGAATATTTTGTTCGTCCGGGGGAAGATGAAAAATGGCACGAAATTTGGAAAGAAAATCGTATCAAATGGTGGTTGGAACAAGGTTTGGTACGCGAACATATGAATATTTATACCACCCCGAAAGAGGATTTGGCTCACTATTCCAAAGCAACTTATGATATTGAATATCAGTTCCCGCACGGCATGGAAGAACTTGAAGGTATTGCGAACCGTACCGACTATGACCTCGGTAACCATACCAAAGGTCAGGAAGAATTAAATTTGACTTCCCATTGTCACGAAAACAAAGAGTCCACACAAAAACTTTGTATTTTGGACGAGAATAACAAATGGGTCGTTCCGTTTGTCATCGAGCCGTCGATGGGCGTTGACCGCGGCGTCCTGGCCGTTATGACCGAAGCCTATACCGAAGAGGATTTGGGCGACGGTAACAGTCGTATTGTCTTAAAACTGAAAAAACATTTAGCCCCGATAAAAGTTGCCATTATTCCTTTGAAAAAGAACAACGAGCAGATTATGGAAAAATGTCACGAAATTAAACAAAATTTGCTTAAACTCGGCATCGGTCGTGTTGCTCTTGAAAATACGGGTAACATCGGTAAGGCTTATCGTCGTCATGATGAAATCGGTACGCCTTTGTGTATTACGGTTGATTTTGAAACAATCGAAAATTCGCCTGAATCGGTTACAATCCGTGACCGCGATACCATGGAGCAGCATCGTGTTAATATAGCCGATTTGCCCAACTATTTGCGTGAATATTTTTTATAAACAATTGATAAACAATAAAGCTCCGTTTGGAGCTTTATTGTTTAAGTCGTGAAATATTAAAGTCGTGAAATATTAAAGTCGTGAAATATTAATTAAGAGGAAAAATAATGGAACCTGAAATCAGTGTGTTAAAAAACGGCTTGCGCATCGTCAGTATGAACTATCCGCAGTTTGAAACCGTGTCTTTGGGAATCTGGGTTAATACCGGTTCGGCTTATGAACAAGCCGGCAATAACGGAATTTCACACTTTTTGGAACACATGGTTTTTAAAGGTACCAAAAGCCGTTCGGCGGTGGCAATTTCGGAAGATATCGAAAATGTCGGCGGTCAAACCAACGCCTATACCTCGCGCGAATTCACTTCCTTTTATGCCAAAATGCTCAAAAACGATTTGGAATTGGCGGTCGATGTCTTATGCGAGTTAGTTACTTCGCCGCAGTTTCCCGAAGATGAGTTGGTCAAAGAACGCGAAGTCGTCGTTCAGGAAATCAAACAGACTTACGACGATCCGAGCGATATTGTTTTTGACTATATGCAAGCCAAAGCCTTTGACAATCAGGCAATGGGACGCCCCATTTTGGGAACGGCGGAATTGGTCAGAAGCTATGGCGCCAAAGAATTAAGAGATTATATGAAAACAAACTATGCTGCCGAAAATATGATTTTTTGCGCCGTCGGCAATGTTAATCATACTCAATTGGTTAAATTAGTCGAGAGCCGTATGAGTGAGATACAAGCCAAGACGTCTTTTGTTGCCGATAAACAACAATACACCGGCGGCTATTTTGCCGAAAAGAGAGATACCGAACAGGCTCAAGTCATTTTGGGATTTGACGGATTTTCATATTTTAACGATGAACGCTATTATGCGGCGATGTTAATGTCAACCGTTTTGGGCGGCGGAATGTCTTCGCGTCTGTTCCAAGAAGTCAGAGAAAAACGCGGACTGGTCTATTCCATTTACAGTTTTCCGACTTTTTATACCGGTGCCGGATTTACCGGAATATCGGCCGCAACCGATAATGAACAGATTAATCAAATGTTGCCGGTTATGATTGACGAAATCAAAAAAATGGCGGAAACAAAAGTTAGCGATATTGAATTGCAAAGAGCCAAAGCTCAAGTCAAATCGGCAATTTTGATGTCGCTTGAAAGCTCTTCAGCCGTATCGGAAAAACTGGCGCGCCAGCTGCTTTTGTTCAAGCGTTCCATACCGATAAAAGAAACTATCGATAAGATAGAAGCTGTTTCGGCAGAAGACATTCGCTCGGTGGCGGAAGTTATCTTTTCAACCCGTCCGACATACGCTTTGGTTGGAAACATTGACGGACATATTGACTATGATAATATTTGCCGAATGTTAAAGGCAAAATAATTATATCAAAATTAATCTTTTGTGCTTATAATAAGAAAAGGTAACAATCGAGCACGGAGGTTAAAATGTCGCGCGCCGAAGATATATTCCAAAAATTGATATATTTTGGAGAAGAAGCAATTGATGAGTATATCCTCAATTCGCAGACCGAAGAGTTGTTTTTGGATTTTAAACGTGCCGATTCAAGCGGCAAAAACGGTTTGGCATTGCACAAAGATGACAGGCGCAATCTGGCCAAGGCTATTTCGGGATTCGGAAATTCCGAAGGCGGTGTTTTGCTCTGGGGTGTGGAGTGTTCCCGCAGTGTTGAAGTCGGAGATGTAGCTCAGGCTAAAGTCAAAGTCCAAAATGTACACCGCTTTCTAAGTTGGTTGGAAAATGCTATTTCGGGCTGCACCATTCCCAGTCATAATCGCGTGCGCAATCATATTGTCAGCGTTGATGAAAACGGAGATGGTTATGTGGCTACTTATATTCCGAAATCTGAGGTGGCTCCGTTAATGACAACCATCGGTAATACTTTTTACATCCGTTCCGGTTCCAATAATGTGCCGGCGCCTTATTCTGTTTTGGCAGGAATGTTCGGTCGCAGACCACAGGCAGAAATAGATTTGATGGTTACCGATAAAAATTTGGCAGTCTTGGAAAACAGCGAAGCCGATATTTTATATCCGTCGAGTATAGATTCACCACCCGAAAAATATTTGAAAATCGGTTTTAGTATCCGCGGACATAATCAAAGCAATGTTATTGCTCGTGAGCTTTACTTATCGTGCACGGTTACCAGCGATGGTGGGGAATATAATAAAGTTCGTTTTTTGAATTATAACCAAATGGATAATATCCCCGGCGTTGAGGGGCAATTAAATTTAATCAGTCGTCCCGATTTGAGAGTGCCGCCGAGAAGTATTGTTCGCTTTACCAATGTTGAAATAATTTTGTCGCCCTATATTGAGGAAGATTTTTTGTTTGACGGGGTTATCGGTGCGGACGGCACGGCTCCGCGGAATTTTAGAATTTATATTCCTAAAAACAGGTTGCGTTCTTTTGTGGCTAAATGTATGCGCGAAGATGCGGACGAAACTTTATTGCTCAACGAGTTTTTCAGCGAATTTCTAAACGGAGAATTTTAAATAATGATAAGAGTGGAGATTTTTACCGACGGAGCTTGTTCCGGCAACCCCGGTCCCGGAGGATGGGGCGCCTTGTTGCGTTGCAAAAATGTTGAAAAAGAACTCTCGGGCGGAGAAAAAGAAACCACCAATAACCGTATGGAATTAACCGCGGTCATTAATGCTTTGTCGGCCTTAAAAACAGAGTGCAACGTATCGCTTTATACCGACAGCAAATATGTGATGAACGGGATAAACGAGTGGTTGCCAAACTGGAAAAAAAACGGTTGGAAAACCAGCAATAAAAAATCATCTGTCAAAAATGTGGATTTGTGGCAGCGGCTGGATGAATTGTGCTCGCGCCACCAAATTCGTTGGATTTGGGTCAAAGGTCACGCCGGACATCCCGAAAACGAAAGAGTTGACGAGTTGGCGCGGCAAGCTATTGCAAATTTGTCTTAATCGAATCCGGTACTTGCGGCGGGGTCATATTTTCTAATAGAGTTTTGACTTGTTGCGCATTTAAAATACTCGGCAATATTAAACCGTCGGGAATTAGAGGGCTGAACAAAATATATACCGGTATATTGTATTTATGAAATTTATGTAAAAATTCAGCGGCTTGCGGCGTATGAACAGCCCAATTAATTGTTATGATTTTGATATTGTTGTCGTGAATTGTGTTTTGTAAAACAGGATTATTGAGGACAAGCCATCGGTTATAAAGAGCTATCGGATTCCAATCGTTTTCAATGGCAACTAAAACAGTTTCACCGCTTTGAACCAAATGTTCAATTTGATTTTCGGTAATATGAGTTTGATAATTTTGCAATATTTTTTGTTTGTGCGAAGAGGTTGAGTATAGAGAATCTGCAAAAGCCATACAAGCAACGGCTAAAGCACAAAATGCAAAAAATATGCCGATGCGTTTGGCAGCAATTTTTCTGATTTCAGGTTCCAAATCACGATAGTCAAGGTTTAAGGCAATTTTTCGGAGCCACAAAAACATCCAAAAGAGCAAGCCGTAAAGGATAAAACGTAAACCAAACATTATTCCTGACATGGAATAGATAAGAAAGAACAACCATAAAAAGGCAATAATCAAGATGACGGTTGTAAAATTCTTTAATTTTGCAATCCACGCGCCTGGCGCAGGAATCAGAAGAAGTAAATCTGGGAAATAAAAAATAAGCAAGTATATCCAGGTCAGTCCAACGAACAGGGCGGTAAATATGGCCAGAGCTTGCCATTTAGGACAGTTAAGCGCATACCCGATAACATCGCCCAGAAAAGGAACGGATATGGACATTGCGGCAAAAATCATTAGGACGCCGTTTATGAAAAAGAATTTGCTCGGCAAAAATTGTGTTTTCTGCGGAGAAAATACGGATAATTCCGTCAGATCCAAACAATGGGCAAGTAAAAGCAAAGTCAAAAAGGCCACCCATATTATGAGCCATGGAGACAGTAATTGTTCTCCCCAGTAAAAGGGAGAAAATGACTGAGAATAAAAATATACTCCGATAATGCAAAGCAGAAAAACAAAGGTTGTTCCGGCAAAAGTATATTTCAAATTATGATAAGCACTAGAGTGTTTTTTAAAGCCAAATCCCGAAAATGAAGAATATTTTAACAACCATAAGGGGAGGAGGGGCGGCATGAAATTCATCAAGAAGCCGCAAACAAATGCTAAGAACAACATTAATGAAAAAGAAGGTAAAGGGGTTGTTACTTCCGGTTTATTATCGGAAGGTATTTTATTTTGGCGTAAGATATATTTTTGATTAACTTCGGCCGTAATTTCAAAAGTTACATCTTTCAAGTCGTGTTCATCGGAAATGGGCAGCCATCTGACGATTGCAGAGTTGTTTTCAATACTGATACGCGGTCGATTAAAGGTAATTTGATTGGAATTGCTGATAAAGACGCTGAAGGATTCAATTTCTTCGGGAGATTTAAAAACAGCGGTTAGCATATTTTTATTATCGGCAGTTTTTTCGGTATAAAAGGCAAGAATATTCAGTTCAGATTGTTCTGATGGTTTGAGAAAATCAAAAATCATACGAATGTAAGTTGCAACGGAACTATCTCTCTCATAACCGGTTTTAAGTTCAAGTTGAGGCGTAAAAGTAAAAGGTTTGCATTGATAGAATTGGTCGCAGAGATTGAGTTTAATGTCGGCGTTAAGAAGAAGATTTTTGGTTTCGTCAATGGCCTGAGCGGTAAACGGAATGGCAAATTCGCCCACATAAACACTCCAATCCTTATCGGTGTTTTTAAGTCGATTAGGCAAGGGTAGGGTAAAATTAATATTTTTCAGATTTTCAGATTTGTCAAAATTAATAATCGGTTTGAAATAATCAGCATTATCGACGGCAGTAATAAAAGTATTTTCTGGCAAGATGACATGAATGGCTCCCTCAATGACTTGATTTGGATTGATGCCTGTTTGCACGGTAATTAATCGAACTTTGGCATGCTCGTGAATGCTCCATTTGCCGATACCTCGGTTTCCTGTAAGAGGACTGCCGTAAAATATGTTGTAGAAGAACAATTTTTTGATATCTAGTTGGGAAAGTATGTAAGCAATTTCTTCAAAATCTTTGAGTTTTCCCTTTTTTTCGCCTTTGCTGGCAAGTTTTGCTCGATAGGCTTTAATCTCGCGTGGATTTTGTCCGTAAGAAATAATTTTTTTAAAATCCTGAATAATGATGGGGTTGTCAGAAGATGATTCAATATAGGGAGTTTGCGGCGAAGTTAAATCATATTCGTTATCTTTAGCCACAAGGGGAGGCTCTTCAGGAATCAACTTGGCTTCTATATATTTATTAAAAAGATTTTTAGCAAAACGGTATATATTGATACCGCTGCGAATATATCGCTGATAATCATATGCATCTTGTGGAGTGATGCCGGGGAAATGTTTAGCAACATCTTCGTGAAAGTCCTGATTAATTTTTTCGCCCGGATATTGAGAATCAAAATATTTTGCGGTATTAACGATAAAATCGAGTGTATCTGTAAAAGTTGTATTTTGTTGTTGCGAAAGAGCATCGTCATTGAGGACGACAGAGGATTTTTCGACGGCATGAGCCGAAGAAAACAGCAGTAATATAAACAAGAAGATACAATATTTAATCAAAAAATTCATGATGCCGCTGCAAATGCCCGTTTAAAAGTTCACAATTTTGTGTTATTATATATAACATGTTTTAACAAATGGTAATGGTGTGAGTAAAAATGGTCAACAATTATCTTACAGGAAAATGCTTGGTTTCAATGCCGCATCTAAAAGATGATATTTTTTCTCATGCGGTTGTCTATATTTGCATGCACAATCAGGAAGGCGCAATGGGCTTTATGGTGAATAAACAATTGCGAGAGTTTCATTTTTCTGATTTGGTTAGTCAATTTAATATCGGAAAAATAGATCCGATAGAACCCATAATTTTGCATCAAGGCGGTCCTTTGGAGCGTATAAGAGGTTTTGTTTTGCATAGCCTTGATTATAAAAAAGAAGGAACGATTGCCGTCGATGACAAGTTTGCGGTTTCATCAACGATTGGTGTGTTAAGTGATATAGCCTTTGGCAAGGGACCACGATATAATTTGATAGCGTTGGGATACAGCAGTTGGAGCCCTCATCAGCTTGAAAATGAAATTATATATAACAACTGGGTTGTTGTTGATCCGACCCCGGAACTTTTGTTTAAGACAAAAGATGAAGAAAAATGGCAAAGGGCTATTGACGAATTAGGTTTTGACATCAATCGGGTTGGTTTAAGAACCGGACGAGCTTAGTAAACTAAAATCGTATAAAAAATCCCCTGGCTGGGGATTTTTTATACTAAAGAATAAATTAAGTTAAATCAATTTTTTTCATCAGGATCGCGCAAAACGTAACCGCGTCCCCAAACGGTTTCGATATAATTTTTGCCGCCTGATGCTTTTTCCAATTTTTTACGCAATTTGCAGATAAAGACATCAATAATTTTTAATTCAGGTTCATCAATACCCCCATAGAGGTGATTCAAGAACTGGTCTTTATTCAAGGTAGAACCTTTACGTAGGGACAGGAGTTCCATAATTCCGTATTCTTTTCCGGTCAAATGCAAATTTTCACCTTTAACGCTGACGGTTTGCGTATCGAGGTTAACTTCAACATCACCTGTTTTTATAATAGAGTTAGAATGTCCTTTGGAACGTCTGACGACAGCTTGAATACGAGCGAGCAATTCGGCTCTGTCAAAAGGTTTAGTAAGGTAATCATCTGCGCCATAGCCAAAGCCTTTCACTTTTTTATCAGCTTCGGTTAATCCGGAAAGGATTAAAACAGGAGTTTCTATTTTGGCGGCTCGTAAACGTTTTAATACTTCATAGCCGTTCATGTCAGGTAACATCAAATCCAATATGATAATATCATAATCATAAAGTTTTCCGATTTCGAGCCCATCTTCACCCAAATCTGTTGTATCGACAATCATTCCCTCTTTTTTAAGCATAGTTTCTATGCTTTGCGATACCGCATAATCATCTTCAACCAATAAAACGCGCATTCCATGCCTCCTTGCCGTTTAAACTTCACCATAAAAGTTATCATATATGACAAAATAATAAATGTTAACTTTTTTTCTATAATGTTAACAATTATTAACAAGATTTTTAAAAAATCTCAAAAAAGAAAGAAAAAACTTGCTGAAAAGATAGAGAATGTGTTTATATAAAAAGAGATATAATATCGAAGGAGAAAAAAATGACATTTGAATTGCCTGAACTGCCATATGAAAAATCTGCGTTGGAACCTTATATTTCAAGTAAAACGATTGAATTCCACTATGGAAAACATCACAAAACTTATGTTGATAATCTGAATGCCTTGATAAAAAATACGGTATATGAGTCCATGGACTTGGATGATATTGTACGTTCAACAGTAAATCGAGCAGAAAGTACGGCAATTTTCAATAATGCCGCGCAAGCCTGGAATCACGCATTTTTCTGGCGTTCTATGAGACCAAACGGTGGCGGAGAGCCGGAAAAAGAGCTTAAAGCCAGACTGATTAAGGATTTTGGCTCGGTCGAAAAGTTTAAAGAAGAGTTTAAGGCTGCAGCCGTTTCTCAATTTGGCAGCGGTTGGGCATGGCTCGTTGAAGATACTGGGGTATTGCGTGTGATAAAGACTTCTAATGCCGATACTCCGATAGCTCACGGTTTAAAACCAATACTGACAATAGATGTATGGGAACATGCTTATTATTTAGATTATCAGAATCAACGCGCCGCATTTGTTGATGCCTATTTAGCACACTTAATCAACTGGTAACGAGTTCAAAAGTTATTGAGTTAAAATGGTAGGGTTTAAAATCAATGGCGAATAAAAACGAGAAAATATATGCATGCGGTTATACAGCATTGTGTGCGGAACGAGATAGGGCAGACGGTATGTATAAACAAGACCGGGAATTACGCGAATTAACCGATTTTGCCAAATATTTTATGGAGCATGAGGCGGAAGGCGACATCTCAAAAGAATCTTTATCATCGGGAGCGTCTAAGTCATTTCCGGATATAGAAATAAAAAGATATGATGAAAAAGGCAAAATTGTATCACGCACTTTGTTGTCTGAAAAAGTAGAAAATAAAGATAAAGAACATCAAGAAATATCTCCACAGATTAAAAGTGTCTATTTACGTTCCAAAAAACAAAACGGATAGAGGTTGACATTGCATGAGTGAGTATATCAAAGAGGAAAAATTTGTGATAGCGGAGGGAGATAAAGGCGAGTTGTATATTTTTTTATCAGCGAAAAAGGATATACCGTCGGCTCCGCAGATAATCTATGATGGCAAAGATCATGCCATTTTTTTGCGCAATCATAATCAAAAGATTATATTGGATTACATTCACCCGGACATAAGAGAAAAACTGAAGCAAACGCCGGAAGTCGTTATAGTTGAGACTTTGTTGGGAGATAATATCAAAGACAGCTATTATGCAAACATAAAAATAGTTCCGGATATACCTGTTGATTGGGGAATGATAGGGCTCACGACATGGAAACAGGCGTTTTCGACACCTATTTAAAAAGATTTAGTGAGATTTATTCAAAAAGCAAAAAAAAACTTGCTATAAATAAAAAAATAGGATAAAAACCAAAAAACGAAATGGTCCCATCGTCTAGTGGTCTAGGACATCGCCCTCTCACGGCGGTAACACGAGTTCGAATCTCGTTGGGATCACCAATTCAAGCGGCAGTCATGAAAATGACTGCTTTTTCTTTTATTTCCAAGGCTTTTCTTGAGTTCGGATGTTTCTTTTTTCAAAATAGTCATTTTTTCAATTTGTCCGAACTTGTGGACAAGAATTTCTTTATATATCTCTGTTGGTAACATGTTATTAATATAGAAATTTTAATCATTTATCTATATATTGTGATTAATGTTATTTTAATGGGGAATTTTATGAGCAAAAGATTATATGATATGTTGCTTCCTTGTAAAAAAGAGGAAGAAGTTAAAGATGAATTTGTTAAATTTTTTAAAATAAAACTTAATGCTTTGAGACAAATTGATCATTATTCTGAAGAAATTTTATATGAATTTAAATTAGATAAAAATCTAAAAAATATCAAAAATCTTGCTGTTGTTGTTTCTCAAACAATGTATTATGCTCGAGCTTTAAAGTATGGAAAAATTCCTAACCCATTATCACCAATTATTTGCATTGTAGATAAAAATGAGGCTTGTTTTTTTGAAACTCATAAATTTCAAAAATTTTATTCTTCTGAAAAATACGATTGGGATAGGCGAGCAAGTAGCCCTGACCCTAAATTAATTAAAGATATAGAACAATTTGACTTTTTGAAGTCAATACATATTTATAATTTAGAAAATGTTCAAGAAGAGCAATCTTTTATTGATCACCAAAGACAATATTCAATCAAGCAACTAAAATTATTCAAAGAGCTAGATAAAAAAATTATTAATGAGGAAAATTTCTTTGATGTCTATAAATTATGGTTTGAACTATTTGGTGAATATGTAACAAATGGAAGAAAACCTTCAGAATATTTTTTGTCGGACATTGAGGAAGGAAAGTCTTTTGTTATCGGGAATCAAATAGGTTTTGATTTAGGTGATGGAAATGCTAAACTAAAACAGTTACCTCTGAGCGAATATCAATATTTTTGGGAAATATATGAAAAAGTTAAAAATCAAGATATTTTAAAAATAAGACAAAAAGTTGATAGGATATCTGAGGATTATGAAAGGCGTTTTACCGGAGAATTCTATACCCCTATTGAATTTGCAGAAAAAGGTTTAAAGTATTTAGAAAAAACAATAGGCAAAGAATGGTGGAAAACAGGGGAATATCGTTTTTGGGATATGGCTGCCGGAACAGGTAATTTAGAGTTTATGTTACCAAGCTCAGCACTGCAATACTGTTATATATCAACATTATTAGATGATGATGCAAATTATTGCAAAAGAATATTTCCGGCAGCAACGTGTTTTCAATATGATTATTTGAATGATGACGTAGGTTTTCTTGGTGATACATTAAATTTAGGTTTTAAAAGAAAGATGCCTGAAAATCTTGTTAAAGATTTAAATAATCCAAAGTTAAAATGGATAATTTTTATAAATCCTCCTTTTGCTACAAGTAATTCAGTCGGTCTTGAAACCGGTAAGAAATCAAAAGATAATGTATCCATGACACAAATTCGCTCAATGATGAATCAAGATAATTTGGGAGAAGCTAGTCGGGAACTTTTTACACAGTTTCTCTATCGTATCAGCAAGGAATTTGCCGGAAAAAATGCACATTTATGTTTATATTCTAAACTCAAATATATCAATGCTAAAAATGATAAAAAAATAAGAGATAGTTTTTTTCATTATAAGTTTCAAAATGGATTTATTTTTTCAATTCAGCATTTTGGCGGTGCTAAAGGAAAATTTCCGGTCGGTTTTTTAATTTGGAATTTATCACAGATAAAAGAGTTGCAAAAACAAAAAATAGTAGTGGATGTTTTTAACGAAAACTATGAAAAAATTGGCATCAAACAAATTTATGATACAGAAAACAATACACCCATCACAAAATGGATAGATAGATACCCTAATACCAATATTATGCCGCCATTTAAAAGTGCAATTACTTTTGCCGGTGACAATAAAGATGTGAGAGACCGAGTGGCAGAAGGTTTTCTTTGTTCTTTATCAAATAAAGGTAATGATTTTCAAAATCAAAATAGTTGTTTTATCTTATCGGCGCCTTATGTTAGTGCTGGTGCTTTTTCTGTAACACCAGAGAATTTTGAAAAATCCATGGTGTTGCATGCGGTCAAAAAGATTCCTCAAGCAACTTGGACAAATGATAGAGATCAATTTTTTGCACCTATAAAAAATCTTTCCGAAAATTTTATTACGGATTGTGTTTTATGGAGTGCTTTTGCTGATTCTAACTACACTGTTTCTCTCAAGGATATAAAATACAAAGGTAATATATATCAGATACCTAATAATCTATATCCGTTTTTATTAAAAGATGTGAGAAAATGGAATTGTTCCTTGGCTGATTTTGTAACTCAAGTCTCTTCAGCAAACGAGGATAGATTTTTAGCTAAATGGATTGCGCAAAAATCGCTGTCTAAGGAAGCTCAAGAACTTTATAATAGAGCGTATGAGTTATATAAATATTTTTATGGTGAAGTTGCAAATACACATTGGAAGAAATTTAGAATAGAAAATTGGGATGTAGGACTGTGGCAAATTAAACAAGCCTTAAAAGATTTGTATTTAGAAAAAAATTATATTGATAATCTTAAATATGCTCATAAGAAATTGGGTGAGATTTTGTTGAAACAATTATATGATTATCAATTCATTTATCCTGATGTCGAGCTTTTTGAAGAAAACTAATTACTCTTATTTTTTAATATTTAGTTCGTAAACTGTGAGTCAAGCATCACCAATTCAAAAGCAGCCATGAAAATGGCTGCTTTTTGCGTCGCTACGGAAACAAGTTTCCTACTTGCGCGACCAACTGACCTTTGCTGCGGCTAAAGCCTAGCAAAGCTAAGAGAAGGTTCTTTTATTTCCAAGGCTTTTCTTGAGTTCGGATGTTTCTTTTTTAAATTTTGAAAGTAAATGAAATTTTATGGGTTTATAGTTTTTTACATAATCACATTTCCTAAAGAAATGATTATATATCGTTTGCAGGAGGGGCTTAATGAAGTTACTTCGCAGCATGTTAAGGTTGACCCGGAAGGCACGGTTAGTGTTATGGGGAGTGAAACCATATCAGCTCTTAATAATTTAACAGATTATGAAAAAGCTAAATTAGATGAATATTTCTTAAATCGTCGAGAAGAAGCATGGAAAAGAGAAAGTCCGAGTTATCAAAATAAATTTAGTGGCAATTTAAATCGTATTCACGAATTGCGAAAATGTCATCATGGTGCGGGTACTTATTAGTATCCCCCCTTTTTCCAATTTAAGAAAAGCAATCTGGCTAACAAATCACGCAGCATCATTCCCTCATCTGCGATAGGAAATAATGCGGCCATAGTTCCACAACGCCCATAACAATATTTGTTTGCATTAAAATAAATTTCACTGAATTTATAAGTATAAGTCCGTAATTGCTTTACAGCTTCAAGCATTTCTTGTTGTTGCTCTTCATTAAAACCTTTGATGATTTCGGCTTTAACGGCATCAAACATACATTCATTCATGGCATAAGCATTTTTTGCCATTCCGGCAGTGGTCTCTTGATCTTTGTCATTCATACATTTTTTTGTGC
>CALXPO010000015.1 GCA_944390315.1 uncultured Alphaproteobacteria bacterium | reverse complement strand
TGAGCCACTTTATAAGACATATTATCATTAGCCATGGATTTTGGGAATAAGGCGGAATTTATGTATTGATTCTGCTCATTGAGTTGTTCTGATGATTTATTGCTATCGTTATAAGGAAACATCGTTTTACCATAAGGAGAAGCATTTAGAAAACTGTTCGTTCCGACTTGAAAAGGAGCAGAGACGGTAGGATTATTATTTATACCAATACCTTGATTTATATTTTCAACATTAGGCAGAGGTGTTTGGTTTTGTTTATTTTCGATATTAGCCGAAATGTTCGAATTTCCGAAACCATAGTTATTTTCGGGATTGTTGCCCCAAAAGGTAGTGCCTAATTGAGGATAGTTCTCCGGCTCAATCCCTTGTTGTTTTAACTTCTCAGCCATTTGTTTTTCTCGTTCCTGACGGGCAAATTGATATTCCACTTCATCGCGTGTTGAAAATCCGCTGTGGTCGACACCGTAAGCATCAACTTGATTGCCGTCGGCAACATAGCCGAACGGTGTTCTGTAATTCTTAAAAAAGCTCATTTTTTATCCTTTCATAAACAAAGAATTTAAAACAAAAAAAGAGCCATAACTCGTATGACTCTTTGGACATAAAAAATGATGAGAACAGCTATCGACACTCTTCCCATCATAGAAAAAATATATATCACAAAACGTCGCTCTTGTCTACAACTTTTGCACAAACCTGTTGATAACTTTCAATTGAAAATATTTTATGCTGATAGACAAATACTACGAACCAATATTTTGAATATTAATACGAGCCCAGCAATGAGACTTTGACTTGCAAGCAAGTTAGACGCCGCGAGGCAAGTCATTAGTCGGAATTGGATAGTCTCGTCCGCGAAAAAATATTTTGAGTGGTTAAGGGGAGTAAAAAGTCCAAATTCAAGATAAAAAAAAGCCCGTTCTTGCTGAACAGGCTCGGAATTGGCGACCCTAATGCTGTGAAGTAAAAAACACCGGAGTAGCGGTGTTTTTTACGAGCCCAGCAATGAGACTTTGACTTGCAAGCAAGTTAGACGCCGCGAGGCAAGTCATTAGTCGGAATTGGATAGTCTCGTCCGCGAAAAAATATTTTGAGCGGTTAAGGGGAGTAAAAAGTCTAAATTCAAAATAAAAAAAGCCCGTTCTTGCTGAACAGGCTCGGAATTGGCGACCCCAACGAGACTTGAACTCGTGTTACCACCGTGAAAGGGTGATGTCCTAACCGCTAGACGATGGGGTCATCATGGCTGAGTGCATATATACAGATAAAAAAAACAAAGGTCAAGTATTTTTTTTTTGAATAAATGTATTTTTTTTGAAGAATCAAATCTAACTTTTTTTGTCTTTGTCTAACTTATTGTATATATTTACTTTTGAAGCTGATTTTGTGACAAAATTTTGTATGGAATTTTGACTTCGCGATATTTCCGACCACCTTCCAGTGCTGTTAAAATTGTTTTACAATCATCAAAAAAGATTTCATTTCGGTAATGATCCAAAGCATGGATGACTGATTCAAGTTTAAAGGTATCTTGTGTGGCAGTTGATTTATAAACCTTATTCAGAGCATATTTCCTGCAAATTTGTTTACCTTTGCAATCAAAAGTTCCGGTGAGCTCTTTTATCTTCTTTTGAATAATCTGTCGATGATTTTGGTAATATTTTTCGGGAAAAATATTTTTTATATCATGCTCGCGTACCAACAATTCATATGCTAAATTTATATATGTATTGCGAAAAGATAGTTTTTTCAGTAAATCGTTACTCTCAAAACGGAAGGCCCAATCGTTAAGTTGGTTAATATCACGTTTAATTTTTTGTTTTTTAATAGATTCTATATTGGCAGAGAGTGTATGAAATATGCGGCTAAGTTGTACATTAGGATATTCGGTCGTTAGAGATTTTTGGACAAGTTGAATATCTTGAAGTGAGAAAGAATGGTGCCATACTTGTTTAGAAAAGAAATCGCTTAATTTATTTCCTAAGTTTGTCGGAAGGCAAGCAGTACGACTGCAAGAATCGCCGATTGTCCTGATTAGTTGGATTATTCCAGATGTATCACCTTTGAAAAGTTGTTGATTGATTTCGTCAAATAACTCGGGCTGGTTTAAAAGTGTTTCATGGGAATGTCTGGATAAAGCAATTTCTGCAGGATAAAAATCACTTCCGGAATTGTGAACAATATATTTTGCAAAGACATCGCAAAACAGTTCAAAGTTTTTGCCGCTCATATGAGGTGCCGAAAAGACATATTCTTCCAAAACAGACTGAGCGGCATCATCAACTGACGCCGCCCAATCGGTGTTTTTTAAGGTGCTGAGAGCTTGATTAAAACGCTCAGTCATTTTTATCTTCCGTTGTAGGGAATGACGCGGGCACGATCGGAACCACTGCCGTATAGAACCATGCAGCGTTGACCGACGGCCATCAAAACATCGCTTCCTTGGGTGACGGTAACTAATCCGCCGCCGTCGATTTGAACAACATATTCATAGCCGCTCTGTTTGGATAAACCGCGTTGAGCCAAGTTGCCGGCAGCACCGCCGACAAGAGCACCGCCGACAGCTCCCAAAACAGCTGCGGTTGAACCTTTTCCGATTTGTGAACCGGCAACACCGCCGGCCAAACCGCCGACAGTAGTGCCCAAAGAATTGTCACTGTCGGCAACCGTGATTTGACGTACCGAAACAATTGTTCCCGTCAAAGCTCTGTTTACGGAACCGACGGCAGCCGAATCATATTGGTTGGCACCGATTTGGGAAGCGCAACCGGCCGTTATCAAAGCAAGAGGCAACAACAAAAACATTACAAATTTTTTCATAAATAATCTCCATTGCTCATTTGTTCTTTTAACTAATATCCATATTATCTACAGATTGTATTTTGTCAATCTCTGACTATTGCCAAATTAAGTTTAGTGTTATATATTCAGTTCAAAAAAATAACTTTAACAGGAATAAAACAATGGTAGAAAGAACTAAGGTTGTAAAATTGTTATCTTCGGATAAACCTTTACCCGAAGTTTTGGTAAAAGGTTGGGTCAGAACACGTCGTGACGCAAAAGATTTTTCGTTTATTGAAGTTAATGACGGTTCGTGTTTGAAAAATATTCAAGTGATAGCTGCTGATAATTTGCCCAATTATGAAGATGTCAAAAAACTGACAACCGGTTCTTCCGTAGCTGTCAGCGGTGCTTTGGTCGAATCTCAGGGCGGTAATCAAAAATACGAAATTAAGGCCGAAAATATTGAAGTTTACGGTTATGCCGACGATACTTATCCTTTGCAAAAGAAAAAGCATACGGATGAGTATTTGCGCACAATTGCCCATTTGCGTCCCCGTACTAATAAATATGGTGCGGCTTTCAGAATTCGTTCCGAATTGTCCTACGCGATTCACAAATTTTTCCATGAACGCGGATTTCGTTATGTCCATACACCGATTATTACGGCTTCTGACTGCGAGGGTGCAGGGGAAATGTTTCAGGTTACAACGCTTGATTTAAATAATGTACCGAAGACTCCCGACGGTAAAGTTGACTATTCTCAAGACTTTTTTGGCAAAGAAGCTCGTTTGACTGTTTCGGGACAATTGAACGGTGAAATGTATGCAACGGCTCTCGGCGATATTTATACATTCGGTCCTACTTTCAGAGCCGAAAATTCCAATACCACCAGACATGCGGCCGAATTTTGGATGATTGAACCGGAAATGGCATTTGCCGATTTGACCGATGACATGAATTTGGCAGAGGATATGGTTCGCTATTGCGTCAAATATATTATGGAGAATTGTGCCGAAGATTTGGAATTGTTTGAAAAATTTGTAGCTCCCGGCTTAAAAGATACTTTGGAAACAATTGTTAACAATGACTTTGCTCGGATTACGTATACAGAAGCCATTGAAATTATGAAGAATTCCGGCGAAAAATTTGAATATAAGCCCGAATATGGGGTCGACTTGCAGACGGAACATGAACGCTTTTTGGCTGAGAAATATTTCAAACGTCCGGTTATCGTGCGTGACTATCCAAAAGAAATAAAGGCTTTTTATATGCGGTTGAATGATGACGGTAAAACTGTTGCCGCCATGGATGTTCTGGTTCCCGGTATCGGCGAACTTATCGGCGGTTCTCAACGTGAGGAAAGATTTGATGTCTTGCTGAAACGTATTGAAGAAATGGGAATGAAAGAGGCCGATTATGAATGGTATTTGGATTCTCGCCGCTATGGCACTGTTCCTCATGCCGGATTTGGTTTGGGCTTTGAAAGAATGATGTTGCTTGTTACCGGTATCGGCAATATTCGTGATGTTATTCCTTTCCCGAGAACGCCTAAATCTGTTAGCTTTTAGGAGATAATATGATAAAAACTATTCTGATTTTGGTTGCGGCTATTTTTAGTTTTTCGGCTCAGGCTCAGGTTGAGGAGAATGAAATTAATGTTGTGATATCTTCTCCCAAAGAAGTGTCGGTTGCATCAAAAGAAAAATTGCCGGAATGCAATAATGCTTTGATGCTAGAGCTGGTAAGCGCCAAAATACAAGAATATCAAAAAGCTAACCCGTCAAACAGTATTGTCGGACGCCGAGAGCAGGCTCTGATTATTAAAAATTTGAAAAATTTCATAGAAGAACCTGTTCTCGGTTTTAATCATGACAATAATTATAATGTTGCCAAAGAACTGGTTATGGCAAAAGTTAATTATCATCTTAATGACAATAATATTCGGTTATGTCGTAATATTGGAAATGATATTTATTTGCTGATATATCCCGATGAAGACAGAATCAAAGTTCAGATTATAAATTTTGCTCCGTCAAATACCGAATTTTCAGTTTATATGGAACAAAAATCGTAGTCTTTATTATAACCTTATTTTTTCTTTAATAATAAATAGAATTAAATTTGATTGAAAATTATAAAAAAAAGTGTATAATCACTTTCCTGTGATTAAAGTTCTGTAATTGAAGGATGGTGAGCTTTATGGCTAAAGGGTCTTCTGTTGTCGTTGTCAATTCTAAACCTCAATTGCCTGCTGTTATTGGCAATAACGGGTTGTTGCCTTATCTGGAACAGATAAAGTCTTTTCCTGTTTTAAGCGAAGAAGAAGAACAAGCCTTAATTAATGATTTTCAAAAGAATCACAATTTGGAAGCAGCTCATCGATTGGTGGTTTCTCATTTGCGTTTGGCCGCCAAAATTGCCATGACTTATCGTCATTATGGTTTACCTTTGGCAGATTTAATTTCTGAAGCTAATTTGGGGCTTATGCAGGCTGTTAAAAAATTTGACCAGCAGAAAAAAGTACGTTTGTCAACTTATGCCATTTGGTGGATAAAAGCCGCTATTAACGATTTTATTTTGAGATCTTGGTCTTTGGTTAAGATAGGTACGGTTGCGGCTCAGAAAAAGTTATTCTATAATTTGCGGCGCATAAAAGCTAAACTTGGAATCTATGAAAATAAAGAATTGGAGCCAAGTGTGGTTAAACAAATTGCAAATGAATTGGTCGTTGATGAAAAAGATGTTATCGAAATGAATCAACGTTTAGGCGGAGATACCTCGCTTAATGTGACTGTTCGTGCAGATGATGATGAACGCGAAAAAATAGATATGCTGGTCGATAAGCGGCAAAATATTGAGACGGCGCTCGCTTGTAAGCAAGAAGCAGCTCATAAACATCAAATGTTGCAACATTGTCTCCAACAACTGCCGGAACGTGAGGCCTATATTATCAAACAGCGCATGCTTACAGAGAATCCAAAAACACTTGAAGATATAGGTGTCGAATTTAATATAAGTCGGGAGCGCGTACGTCAAATTGAAAAAAAGGCTTTTGACCATTTGTCCGCTCTGGTAAAACAGGAAATGTCTAAAGATGATGAAAAAGAAGCAGCGTAATGATAAAATATCCGAAGCATCTGAAGTTATTTCTGCGGAAGTGCAGGATAATCTGACGGATGTCGTTGAACCTGTTGCGGTTTCAGGGTATGAGTTTCATTCCCGTTTTTCCCCTTCAGAATCGTTGGAAGGCATGGAAGAGCGTATGGCGGCACGTATTAAAAAAGTACGTAAAATGAAAAAAAATAATATTTTTAATAATCCTTTTAAAAATTCTGAAAATTAACTTTTATGTCAGATATTTTCTATAATCATCTTGTTGAAGAGCTTGTAAAGGCAAAAATAGATTCACCACGTTTGGAGGCCAGACTTTTGCTTGCTTTTGCCTGCAATTGTGATGAAAGCCTCTTTTGTCCTTATACGGCATTAAATGCTGAACAAAAAAGGCGTGCTTTGCAGCTTCTTTCCAGAAGAGTGCAACATGAACCTCTGGATAAAATTTTAGGTTATCGTGATTTTTATAAATATCGCTTTAATGTCAATTCCGATGTGTTAACTCCGCGGCCGGATAGTGAAATCTTAGTAGAAACGGCTATTGAAATTATCAAAAAAAATCAATGGCATAATATATTAGAATTAGGTGTCGGTTCCGGATGTTTGTTGCTTTCAATTCTGGCTGATGTGCCATCGCTCAAAGGTGTTGGAATCGATATATCACAAGCAGCACTGAAGATGGCGCAGAAGAATGCTGAAAATCTAAAAATTTCCGAGAGAGTAAAATTCCTACAATTGGATTATTTCAAAGATGACGTTGCCGCTAAATTTGATTTGATTGTTGCAAACCCTCCGTATATTCCGACTGCAGAAATTAGAAATTTGATGACGGAAGTGAAGAACTATGATCCGTTATCGGCGCTGGATGGGGGAAAAGACGGACTTTGCCATTATCGTCAAATTGCCGCAGTTGCCGGAAAATGGCTGAATGACGGCGGCAATATCGTTTTGGAGGTAGGCATCGGTCAAGCGGAAGATGTAATTGATATTTTTATGGCACAAGGATGGAAAAATGCAGAATTGCGTTTGGATTTGGCTCAAGTCAAACGGTGTGTAATTTTGCAAAAATAGTTTGCAATTTTAAAAAATGTATGTATTATCACTGTGCAAGTGCGTAATTTTATAGTGTTTAATTAGCACTTTTTATTTCCGATAAAAACTTTAATCAAAATTTTTTAAAGCATCCTTTGCGGGTGTTTTTACAAAATGATATTTAATGGTATAAATATGAAAAAAATAAATAATAAATTTCGTGGTAACGGTAGTAGCAGCAGCACTATATATTCTCTTAATTATAAATTTGACAGTAATTCCATAGCCGGAAAAATCAGCGGTACCGCCCTTGATTTAATTAAACGATATAATGATTTTGCAAAAGATGCTCAAGCTGATGGAGATTATGTTAATGCAGAAATCTTTCGCCAGTATGCCGAGCATTATCGTAAAATCGTAACCGAAATTAATGAACGGAAAAATCAACAGCGTCAGTCTTTTGCTGATAATACCGAAACTCAAAATGATGCCAACGATGAAAATCAAACAGTCGAAGGTCAATCTCAAGACGAACAATTAAATAATCAAGAAGTGTCATCAACAGATAATAGTGAAGAAAAAAATATTTCCGCTCCGTCAGATAACTCGGTTACTGAGCCTTCTGCAGCTGAAAAGACGGTTTCTAAAAAACGAAAATCGTTTAAAATTATCGAAATTAGTCACGCCAAAGCGGACGAAGCTGTCACTGAAAGCGCAAATATAAAAACTGAAAACGCCAAAGCGGAAGCCGCAAGTGAATCCGCTCCTAAAAGAGTATATCGTCGTCGTAAGGTTGCAGCAACCTCCTAAGAGGATATAGTATCATGTATTTTGCCATTGCCTTTTTAACAATTTCTATTGTCGGTGCACTTATAACCGCAAGAACTCTGTGCGGATATAATCAAATTCCCGTTTATATAAAAATATTGGTTTTTTTGCTGTTTTGGGCAATGTGGTCTATGCCTATCATTTTGGGCGGTATTCGTCATAATGAATGGATTTCAATAAGTTTTTATAACAAACTTGCATTGACAGGCTATTTTCTGTTTGGAACGGCTTTTTTATTTTTTGCTTTGATTATCTTAAGAGATATGATTTGGGCCGTGGCATACGGCATTGCAAAGCTGATGGGAAAAGCATCTTTAAGCTGGAGTCCGATGAATGTATCGGCTCTGACAAAAGCTAATTTGGTTACAATCATCATTGGCTTGCTGATTGCTTTTTATGCTTTATTTGAAGGTATAAAATCTCCGACTGTTAAAGAAATTAATATTAAAACGCCTTTGGTCGATAAAGAAATAAAAATATTACAAATTAATGATATGCATATTGAGAGCAGCAAACCTGTCAGGTGGTTTGCAAAGGTCGTTGAATTGGCAAATGCTCAAGATGCGGACTTGATATTAATGCCCGGAGATATTGTGGACGACCGTGTTGAAAATATATCGGAACATCTGTCTGTTTTGCAAAACTTAAAAAGCCGTTACGGTGTTTATATATCGCCTGGAAATCACGAACTTTATAATGGTTTGATGTTTATTCAAAATCGTTTGCAAAAGATGGGCTTTAAGTGGTTATTTGGTAATGGTGAAAATGTGAAAGGTCTGCCAATTTTTGTTGCCGGCATACCGGATTTGCCTATTTTGCGCAAAAAAGCAGGTTTTGATAAAATATTAGATAAGGCTAAAGCTGAAAATTACAAAATTTTGTTGGCTCACAATCCGACCATGGCCGATGCATATTTCGCCCGAGGTTTTGATTTGCAATTGTCCGGTCATACGCATGGCGGACAAATCTTTCCGTTCCATATACCGGTATGGATAGCCAATCATTATCTGGCAGGTTTATATGAAATAGGCAAGGGCAAACTTTATATTTCCAGAGGTACAGGTTACTGGGGACCGCCGATGCGTTTGTTGGCTCCGTCGGACATGACTCTAATACGATTAATACCTGAAAAATAGCAAAAGAATCCCTGTAAAAAGGGATTTTTTTAGCTTGCATGATATAACATAAATTTATCGGAGATATAAAATAAATTTAATTAATTGTCTTAGCAAAAATCCTGAGTTTACTGAGGCTTGTTGCCAAGCAACACCGCTCTATATCAACAAGCACGGTCAAAATGAAAGTTTGTCGCTGATTTAGAACTCTCAGTTTAATGGGAAATATCTATTTCCATTCAATCATCGGATAATCTTCTTTTCCACCCGGAAGTTGATAATGCCACCACTCGCTGTTAATGGTTTCAAATCCTACGGAAGTCATTAATTTTTTAAGTAACATTCGGTTATTGATTTCTTCGGCATATTTTGTATCAATAAAATCTTGTCTGGCTTTTTCGAGATGTTTGTAAAAAGCCTCTGTTTCGCCTTTAGCCAATTGCTTGGCATATTTTTTTTCGTATCCGTCAATTTCGGTTGGAAATTTCAAATTGCGCCCTTTTTCATCGGTTAAACAACAATCAATAGCCGTACCGTAGCAGTGAAGGCTGTTTTCGGGCTTGCTGGCAAAAAGACCGTCGATTTGTATTAATTCTAATATTCTTTTGTGAGCTATCGGCGGACGATAGGCGTCACGAATTCGCAATTTTAAATTTTGGGCGGCTAATTCTCGGGCTAATTCTTGTAATCTTACGGCGACATCAATATGAACAAATGCTCTGTCTCCGAATCCGACTTCTTTATAAACAGGGTGCATAATGATATTATCCGGTGTGGCATACATCATATCAATAATAAAACGATTACCGGTGATTTCCGTCAGACTGTTTTTAATTAAAAAATCTCTATCTAGCATCTATCCTTTTTGCCTCCATATTCCTTTTTCGTCTTTTTGCCAATAATAAACATCGTCGGTGTGCTGCCGAAAAGCTTTCCACAAACGTCTGGCTTGTTGCAAGCTATCATCGACGTTACCGTCAAAAATATTAAAAATGCGCTCAAATTCTGATACTCTTTCGGCTTCAATTTCGGCGCCGTCAACCAAAAATAAAAATTCGGCGTTATTGGGAATATCGTCTCCGTCGGTCAACCAAATCGGTTGCATTTCGGCAAAACCGTCTTTTTTGCTTCCGTGAGGTAAAAAAGACGTGTCGTTGTATGTCCAAAGCCATGAGTTAATGAAGTCAATGCGTTCGGCATTGCCGATTTTTACCACAATTTTTTTACCGGTAGTGTAGGCTTTTTCCAATAGCTTTGGTAAAGCCTCTTCCAGTGTCATATTTTGTAAATGATAAAAATCTACTCTACTCATTCTTTTAATTTAACCTGTATGACATTAACTTCATCTTGTTCGGCATTTTGAACCATTAGATGCAAAGGCTTTCGTGCTTTTTCGGATTCTTGGATATGGCTGAGTGCTGCTTTTAAGGTAACACAATCTTTTATGTTCATCTTAATAATTATGTCGCCTCTTTTCAAGCCTTGTCTGTCAGCGTCGGAACCAAGCTCGACGCCTTTAACCAACAACCCCATAGTCGTCGGCGCAAGATTCATATTGTTAATGATTTCCGGGGTAATTTCGGTCAAGACTAATCCTGTTTTTTGCAAAATGAGCCCTTGTTCGGATTCCGGTTTTATCTTTTCGCGGGGAGCAGCTTTGGGAGATTTGGGCATATTCTCGACTTTTATGGAAATAGCTTCTATTTCCTGATTGCGCCAAATGACCAATTGGGCTTCGCTTCCGGCCGGCATTTCGGCAATGAGGCGTGAAAATTCTTTGCAGGTGTTAATTTCGTGTTCTCCGAGGCTGATAATGACATCGCCGGCTTGTAATCCTGCTTTGGCGGCGGGACCGTTTTCGGTTAAGCCTGATACGATTATTCCTTGAGAATCCTTAAGATTAAGGCTTCGCGCCATTTCTTTGGAATTGGGTTTAACACGCACACCTATCCAGCCGCGTTTAACTTCTCCGCTTTGCTCCAACTGTTTAACAATCCAGCTGACGGTATTAATCGGAATGGCGAATCCCACTCCCATATTATTGCCAGAAGTGGAGAAAAGGGCGGAATTGATACCAACCACTTCTCCTTTGGTATTAAACAACGGTCCGCCGGAACTTCCTTGATTGATGGCGGCATCGGTCTGAATAAAATTATCATAGGGACCGGCGGCGATATCGCGTGATTTGGCGGAAACAATACCGGCACTGACACTGCCGCCCAAGCCAAATGGATTGCCGATGGAAAGCACCCAGTCGCCGACTCTTATGGCATCGGAATCACCGAAAGTAACCTTATCCAATTCGAACGGGGGATCGATTTTAATTAAAGCAACATCGGTTTTTTCGTCGCCGCCGATAATATCGGCTTCAATTTCGGTATTGTCAAATAAGACAACATTGATGACTTCGGCATTCTCAATAACGTGGTAATTGGTTATGATATAACCTTCTTCACTGATGATAAATCCGGAACCGAGAGCAACTCTTCCTTCCAAAGGATCGTAATATTCTTCCGTATCGTTATCGGCATCGGCAGGAATATTAATTTGGTCCGGTTGTTGAATGGTTGAGATATTCACCACGGTCGGAATAAGTTTTTCGGACAAATCGGCAAAAGACGGAAAACCGTATTGGGCATTTGCCGACAGGCTGAAAAACAATCCCGAAAAAAGAATAATCCAAAGTCTAATTTGTTTCATCTTACTTGCTCATTGATTTACGAAAGAATTGAAAAAACTCGCTTTCGGGAGACAACACCAAAGCGGCATTGCCGTCGCTTAAAGCATTTTTATAAGCCTCAAGCGAGCGATAGAAAGAATAAAATTCCATATCCTGACCAGCGGCTTTGTTCCAAATCATAATTGCCTGCTCATCACCCTGACCGCGAATAATTTGCGCTTGTTTTTCGGCATCGGCCAAAATAATTGTCTTTTCTTTATCGGCGCTGGCTCTTATTTTTTGTGCTTCTTGCGAGCCTTGAGCTCTAAATTCTTTAGCTTCGCGCTCGCGTTCGGTTTTCATTCTGGCATTGATGGCTTGCAAAACCTCAACCGGCAAATCGGCGCGACGAATACGTACATCGGCAACGCTGACCCCGATTTGTGAGGCATCGATTTTGACGGCGGCACTGATGTCATCCATAATTTGAGTACGTTTGCTGGAGAGTAATTCTTGTAAAGTACTGCGACCGAGAACTTTACGCAAAGAAGAGTTGACGATTTCGGCCAACTTACTCTGAGCCTGATATTCGGTTCTTACGGTCTGATAAAATTTAAGCGGATCGATAATGCGATAGCGGGTAAAACTGTCAACATCAAGACGCTTTTTGTCGTTTAAGACGACTTCTTGAGCCGGAGGGTCGAGATTGAGCAAACGCGCATCATAAAAGACGACGTTTTGAATCATCGGAATTTTGAGTTTTAGACCGGGGTCTTTGACTACTCTGACCGGACGACCAAATTGCAAGACTAAAGCCTGTTCTCCTTGGTTGACGGTATAAACGCTGCCGGAAATCAAAACAATAACGGCGGCGGCTATGACAATCAATATATATTGAATTTTATTCATTTGTCCGATCCTTTATTTCAAATTGTTAAGCGGAAGCAAAGGCAATATGTTGTTACCTTTGGCAGAGGGGTCCAAAATAACTTTTTCCGAATTTTTCAAGACACCTTCCATTGTTTCCAAATAAAGTCTTTTAGCGGTAACTTCTTTACCTTTTTTGTAAGCCTGATAAACCGAATTAAAACGTTCGGCTTCACCTTTGGCCTTGTTAACGACGGCTTCTTTGTAGGCTTCGGCACTTTGCAAAATTTGTGATGCCTGACCGCGAGCATTCGGAACGACTTCGTTACGATAAGCCTCGGCTTCGTTTTTATATCTTTCCATATCGGCTTTAGCGCGTTGAACTTCGTTAAAAGCATCAACAACTTGCTTCGGAGGATCGGCTTTTTGCAGTTTGACACGAACAATCTCGACCCCTGAGCCAAAGTCATCTAAGACCTTTTGCAATTCGAGTTTGGTATCTTCTTCAACTTTACCGCGATCACCGGAAATAATCGGCATCATTTGCGACTGTCCGACAATTTCTCTTAAGACGGATTGTGCGGCAACGCTGACGGTTTGTTCGGGGCTGCGCATGTTGAATAAGTAATCTTTGGCATCTTTAATGCGCCAAACCACGGTCAGATTGATATCAACGATGTTTTCATCGCCGGTCAGCATATGACTTTCGGTAAAAGCGCGGGAAATATTATTGGCACGACCGCTTTCGGCAACGCCTAAATTAATGCTTCGTTCTTGTGTCATGCTGACTTTGGTAACGGTTTCAATCGGGTAGGGCAGATGATAGTGGAGGCCGGGGTTGGTTGTGTCAATATATTTACCGAAACGCAAGACAACGCCTTGCTCATTTGTTTGGACTTGATAAAATCCCGATACCAACCACAGAGCCAATACAATGCCGATACCAAATTTGATGGCGTTGGCACTTAAATCGGAGCCATTATTGTCGGGTTTTCGAAATTTTACGATTTTTTCGGGATTTGCCTCTCCCTGCCAGGGGGATTCATCTGTATCATCCCATGGACTTTTACTTCCAGCCATGTTTTACACCTCATATATTAATTATATTGCTTTAAACTAACATATAATATAAATACAAACTAAACACAACGAGTGATACAACAATATCAACAGGAGAGAACAAATGGATGCTGATTTGCGTTCAATCGCCGAAAAATTTTATGCTCCGGAGAATATTGAGAGCGTTAAAGTTTTTAAGAACAGAGCGATTGTGACTTTGGTAAACGTTGATGAAGATGCCGTCAAAGCGGCAGCACTTGAACAAGAATTGTTGCAACTGCCCGAAATCGAAAAAGTATCAATAGTTTATACCGCGGCGCGTCAAAACGAAGATGATCATCATTGGAAAATTGCCGGCGTTAAAAAGATTATTGCCGTTGCTTCGGGCAAAGGCGGCGTCGGAAAGTCGACAACCGCGGTGAACTTGGCTTTGGCTTTGGCCGATTTGGGTAAAAAAGTTGCTTTGTTTGACGCTGATATTTACGGACCTTCGGTACCGACAATGCTTGGTTATGAAGATGTTGCCCCTGTTTCTTATGATGGAAAAACTTTTCAGCCTTTTGAAAATTTGGGCTTAAAATCTATGTCCATCGGCAGCCTCATTCCTAGAGATACACCTCTGATTTGGCGCGGTCCGAAAGCCTGCGGTGCTTTGCAACAACTCTTAACCGACGTTAATTGGGGCGAGATTGATATAATGGTTATCGATATGCCTCCGGGAACGGGGGATATTCAGATTACGCTTGCACAACAGGTTAAACTTAATGGTGCGGTTATCGTATCTACGCCGCAAGATATTGCTTTAATTGATGCCGTCAAAGGCGTTAATATGTTTAAGCGTGTGGAAGTACCGATTTTAGGCATTGTCGAGAATATGAGTTATTATCTGTGTCCCAAATGCGGTCATAAAGAATTTGTGTTTGGTGAACACGGAGCTAAAGAAACCGCGGAACAAATGGGGGAAACTTTCTTGGGTGAAATTCCGCTTAATATCAAAATCCGTAGCTATGCCGACGGCGGTACACCGATTGTTTATGCCGAACCTGATAGCCTTTTCAGCGAGGCATATCGTCAGATTGCTCAAAAAATTATTGATAAAATATAATAAAAAACGGTCGAAATATTTCGACCGTTTTTTATTAATGCTTTACAGAAAACCCCGAGTTTACTCGGGGCAGAATTCAAGGTGTTGGAACAACACCGCTCCACGCCAACGTACATGGTCAAATCAAAGTTTTGTAGCTGATTTAGAATCCACAGTTTACTGGGGGATATCTATTAATCTTCTTTTTCGGGCTTTTGAATTTGTTTAATCCTCAACAGCAAATCATCTGCTTTTAGGCGAAGGCTGCTGCTTGGGTTTGCCTTTAAAACATTCTCGGCTTGTTTTTTGGCGGTATCAATATCACCGGTCAAAAAAGAAAATTCGGCTGCCGCATAATTTGAATTTGCAACATCTTCTTTAAGACCATAGGCACGAGCCAACAGTAACCATGAATAAGCATTTTGATTGTTATAGACCAAAACCTGATTGAGCATATTGATTATTTCCGTAATTTTTTTGTCATCAGGATTATTTTCAATCATGGCCTGCGACAGATTTAACTTAAACAAAGAAGAGGCAGGTTGTAATTTCAAAGCCTGACGATAGGCTTTTTCTGCTTCTTCAATTTTGCCTGTTTCAAGCATCATCTGCCCTTTGAGTTCATAAAAATAAGGGTTATTGGGCTCTTCTTTAATTAAGGATTCCACCGATGCCAGAGCCTTATCCATTTTCAATTGCTTAAACCAGGCAATCGTCTGTGCGTAGCGAGCCGGAACGGATTTGTCGCTTAACGGATATTTGATAAAAGTTTGCTCGGGTTCATTGGTGTAGGAAAAAAGTTTGGCTTTTATGCGCTGAAACTCTTTTTCTTGCGGACCTTTGTCGGGAGCTTTGGAATGCTCTGCCGCTTTTTGCACAAAGGCAATACGTTCATCGGTCATCGGGTGAGTGCGATAATAACTTTGTTCGGCAATGCCCTGCATTTTGTTCCTTTGCTGAATCTTATCCAAAAAGGCAGCCAGGCCCTTGGGCGATTGATTTATTTTGTTAAGCAAATTAACGGCGGCCTCGTCTGCACTTCTTTCTTCGCTGACTTGATAAGTCAGCATCGAATTGATAGCCGAACTCTGCGAACCGAGAATGGCGGCAATGCTCAAATCAGCTCTGCCCGAAGCAATTCCCGCAATTCCACCGACCAACATTGAGGCCAAGCTAAAGGTTTGAACTTCTCTGGCTCGGATTTTGTGGCGCAATATATGTCCCCCTTGAATATGTCCGGTTTCGTGCGCCAAAACACCGGTCAGTTCATTTTGCGAATCTGCCGCTATTATGGTTCCGATGTTGACAAACATCCGATTGCCGTCAGATACAAAAGCATTTAGCTCATTATCGTTAACAACATAAATTTGTCCGGGGTGAAAGGTTACTCCGGCCGCCTTAAAAACAGGACGCAAAGTTTGATGCAAAAAGATTTCGGTTTCCTCATCGGAAATAATGGAGAGGGCATGAGCTTCTGCCATATTTAAAAAAACTGACAGCAGCACGAAACTGCATGCCAGTTTTTTCAATCCGATTTGCAATGATTTTAGCCGTTGAGGAGTTTTTTCCACCATGCAACTTTCCTTTTTTCAGGTTTGTTTTCTTCTTCAGCTGATGTAATAGTTTTTTGCGGTTCGGAAACCTCAGCTGTGGAATTGACATCATTCTTGTTTCCATTTTCTTCCGGCTGCGTTTCAAAACGGCGTCTGTTGTTCCTTCTGCGGTCAAAACGATTGCGACGAATGCGTCTGTCACCGCGATGATGCAAATTGGCTTTTTCATCTGTCTCGGTTGCTTCACTGCCATAATTGTCATTATTTTCATTATCAATATTTGAAGAAAATTCAGCATCATTTGTTGTGTCGGTTTCATCAACATATGTTTTTTCTTGTTCTGGAATTTTTGTTTGAACAAGATTATTTTCGGTGGGTTTTGTTGCTTTCAGCCGTTCAATTCGGTAGTCTGAAATATTCTTAATTGATTCATCTGCGCAGATAATGACCTGCATATTGTATTTTTGTTCAATATCTACTAATGTCTTACGTTTTTGGTTGAGCAGGTAGACGGCAACATCGCGCGGCAAAGAAACCGTAATTTTTGAGGAGCGTCCTTTAATACCTTCTTCTTCAAGAGTGTGTAAAATAGATATTGCGCTGGATTCAATGGTACGAACAATACCGCGTCCATGGCAGTAAGGGCATACTTGATAATTGCTTTCAAAGAATGAAGAGTGCATTCTTTGGCGGGAAATTTCAAGCAAACCGAAGCAACTCATTTTGCCGATTTGAACACGAGCTCTATCGGTTTTCATCGCTTCTTTCATGCGTTTTTCGATGGCGGTATTGTTTTTGGGGTCGTCCATATCAATAAAGTCAATAACAACCAAACCGGCTAAATTGCGCATTCTTAGCTGTTTGGCTATCTCATCAGCGGCTTCCAAGTTGGTTTTAAGCGCCGTTTCTTCCAAATCTTTTTCTTTGGTCGCACGACCGGAGTTTACATCAATTGATACCAGAGCCTCAGTTGGATTAATGACCAAATAGCCGCCGGATTCTAATTGAACATTGGTATCGTGCAATTTGTCTAACTGTCCTTCTACCTGAAAACGTTGGAACAAAGGAATATCGTTGGCTTTGCAGGGCTTTAATTTCTTCATGCTGTGAGGAGACAAAATCCGCATAAAGTTTTTGGCTGCTTGATAAGCATTGTTTCCATCGATTATAATTTCGGATATTTCTTTGGTAAACATATCACGAAGTGCGCGTTTTATCAAATTTCCTTCTTCGTAGACCAAGCAGGGAGCCGTCATCTTTAGGGAATCCAAACGAATTTGATCCCAAGTGCGAATCAGGTAGTTATAATCACGAACAATATCCGATTTCGTCTTTTCTTCTCCGGCTGTACGGACAATCAAAGACATGTCGCTGGAAAGCGGTAATTCTTTGACGATTGTTTTGAGACGTTTACGATCGGCCGCATTGGTAATCTTGCGGGAAACACCGCCGCTTTTTATGCGGTTCGGCATCAAAACGCAATATCTGCCGGCCAAAGATAAATAAGTCGTTAAGGCCGCTCCTTTATTGCCTCTCTCTTCTTTAACTACTTGTACCAACAAGATTTGCCCTTCTTTGATGACATCTTGAATTTTGCTTTGATGATATAATTTGCGCATTAATAACAATTTTTTTTGAACTTCAAAGTCGTATTCATTTTCATCATCATCATCGGCGACTTCGTCGTCAGCGGCATCATTGTTATCAACAATATTGTTATTGTCAATTTCATCATCTGCGGCAGTGTCTTCTTGCTGAAATTGAGTGTCTTCATCAGCAATTCTCGGTGCTTCAGTTCCTATATTTTCCGCTAACGTCTTAACCGGAGTTTCCGTATTATCTGCATCTTGAATTTTTGTATTTTGGCTTAGATTGTTTTCGTTCAAAGAAGAAGATTCATCATTTTCGGCAATTTGTTGAGATTTCGGACGGCGACCGCGGCGTTTGGGTTCTTTAACCTCAGTTGCTTTTGCTTCGGCAGCTTCTTTGGGTTGTTTGGGTTTTCTGCCTCTTTTTTTCTTTTCCGGTTTTTCCTCTTGTTTGGTTTCTTCCGTATCAGAAGCGGAGATTGTTTCATCTGAACCCGTTGAGGAAATATCTTGCGGTTGTTCCGTTACGGTTTCCGTGTCAGTTTGTTGTGTCGTATTTGCGGCCTGATTTTCAGCTTCTGCTTCTGCCGCGGCTTTTGCGGCAGCTTCAGCTGCTTCTTGTTCCAGGCGTTGAGCTCTTTTCAATGCTTTTTCTTCGCGAATTCGTGCTCGCTCTAATTCTCTTTCTTTGATGGCTTGTTTTTTGTTCTCAATAATTGTGTCAACTTCTTGTTCAAGTGCCGCGAGTGTCGCGTCATCTACATGGTAGTAGTCCGGATGAATTTCTCCAAAAGCCAGAAAACCATGCTTGTTTCCGCCGTAGTCAACAAAGGCAGCTTGCAAGGAAGGTTCTATCCTCATTACTTTCGCTAAATAGACATTACCTTTGATTTGTTTACGGCTGCTTGATTCAAATTCTACATCTTCTAATTTATTTCCGTTAATGACAACAACTCGGGTTTCTTCGGGTTGTGTGTCATCAATCAACATTCTTTTGGTCATATTTTTAACTCCGTCGTGTCCGTATCGTTACGGACGTGTTACATAGATAATACGGAGAGAGATTAAATTTTCAAAATCAGATGGCTTGTCTGCTATAAGCCTTCTGACAATACATCAAGTTTCGACATCGGTAAAATGCTTTTTGCCCTTTGGTGCAACACGATGTCCGATAAAAGAAACTTTCGTTTCCGAATTTGCAGACGTTTTATACTTAATTGATTTTTATCTGCAAAAAAAATCTCTATCCGGTTAAACCCTCAATTTTGCCAGAAGTCAGGCGCGTTTTTCACCATGAGAAACGGCGGCAACCGTCGTATGAAAGCAAAAATCATGTCTTTCTCTCTCGTTAGGCTTTCATACCGGTTAAAAAACTTCTAGCTTTTGCTATGTAATATATCCGCCTTGCATAAAAATACAATATTATTTTTTTAGTTTTTGTGTATCTTTTTTAACATATTGGTAATAACTGGCATTTATAATCAACGCAATTGGATAAATATAATGAAAGAATTGAAAAAAAAGTTGCCGGTATTTTTTTACCGTTTCGTGTTGCTGTTAGTCTTCGTAACAGTGCAATTTTATTGTGTTTCAGTTTGGGCCGCAGGAAGAATAAGCGGATTGCGAATTGGTCAGGGAATCAGCAGCGTACGCATCGTCTTTGATGCCGATTCAGAATTTGATTATAACGTATTTTTGCTTGATGCTCCCAAAAGACTGGTTGTCGATACAAAAAATGTCTATGTCGGCAAAGCCTTGGAAAAAACAAAAGATAAAAACAACTTGGTCGGTCAGGTGCGGGTCGGAGATATCAGAGATGGACAGACAAGAATCGTTTTTGATTTGCTTAAGCCCGTTATTGTTAAAAAAGTATTCATGCTACCGCCTCAGTCTACTTTTAAGTGGCGCTTGGCTATTGACGTTACTGTTGCCTCAGAACGAGATTTTAGCAAAAAAGTCGGTATAAACAATGCCTATGGAAATAAAAATCTTTCAACCGGAAATTGGCAATCGGCTCCACATAACAGTAATGATAAGCCTCTCAAAAAAAATGAGAAAAAAGTCTTGGTTATTGATGCCGGACATGGCGGACATGACCCCGGTGCAATCGGTTATTCGGGTGTTCACGAAAAAAATATTACTTTAGCCATGGCTAAAGAACTGAAAAAACAATTAGATAGAACCGGAAAATATAAAGTTTATCTGACGCGTAGTACCGATGTCTTTATTCCTTTGCGCAAAAGGGTGGAAATTGCCAGAGATTACGAGGCGGATTTGTTTATGTCCGTGCATGCTGATTCCGCGCTCAATCGCAAAGCAACGGGATTATCCGTATATACTTTGTCGGAGAAAGCATCGGATAAAGAGGCCGAAGCCTTGGCCGAACGTGAAAATAAGGCAGATGTTATCAGCGGACTGAATTTGTATGAACAGTCTAAAGAAGTCAGCGATGTCCTAATTTCTCTTGCTCAACGCGAAACTCGCAATCGTTCATCCGAATTTGCCAAATGCTTGGTCGATGAAATGCGCAAATCCGTTAAACTGATTACAGATACGCATCGATTTGCGGGATTTGCCGTTTTGAAAGCTCCGGACGTGCCTTCGGTGCTGCTCGAAATGGGCTATTTGTCTAACAAAAATGAAGAACGTCTGTTGCGCCAGGAAAGCTACCGCCGTAAATTGGCCGCTTCAACGGTCAAAGCTATCAATCGCTATTTTGAAGATATGAAGCACAAATCTCTGTTTTAGGCGGATAACATAAGAATATTGTTGTCGTTTGCAACAAAAACTGTTATGAAAGTGACATAACAGAATCTATTGGGTGTAAAAATGCTTAAAACTTTATCTTCTATATTGAGCACATTGTTCTTGTTTGCCGTTATCCTGTTGGTCATCATTTTGGCGAACTTGTGGCGCCTGAGCCAAAGTCTGCCGGACTATAAACAGTTGGCTAAATATGAACCGGCCGTTACCACCAGACTTTATGCCGGTGATGGTCAGCTCTTAAAAGAATATGCAACCGAACAACGCTTGTTCATGCCGGTTAATAAAATTCCTGATTTGGTGAAACAAGCCTTTATATCCGCAGAAGATAAAAAATTTTATAAACACTCCGGAGTTGATTATGTCGGTATTATTCGTGCCGTTATCAGCAATATTAAAAATATCGGAACCGGACGTCGTCCGTCGGGTGCATCTACCATTACTCAACAGGTAGCTAAAAACTTTTTACTCAGCTCCGAATTGTCCTATATCCGAAAAATTAAAGAGGCTATGTTGGCTTGGCGTATGGAGCAGGCTTTTACCAAAGATCATATTTTGGAACTTTACTTAAATGAAATATATTTGGGAAACCGTTCGTACGGTGTTGCGGCGGCAGCGTTAAATTATTTTGATAAATCTCTTTCGGAACTGACATTGGAAGAAGCTGCTTATCTTGCGGCTTTGCCGAAAGGACCGAATAATTATAATCCTCGTACACGTTATGATGCCGCAATTGCTCGCCGAAACTGGGTTATCGGCAGAATGTTGGAAGAAGGTTATATCGACGAATATGCTGCCGAAACCGCTAAAGCTCAGCCGTTAAAAGTGGTGGAACGCGATGATACCTTTGTTAAACATGCCGAATATTTTAGTGAAGAAGTACGCCGTGAAATTGAAAAAAAATTTGGTGACGAAGCTCTCAACGAAGGCGGACTTATTGTACGTACAACGGTCAATCCTAAATTGCAAGAAATAGCAACTCGCGTTTTTAGAGAAAGTTTGCAAGAATATGACAGACGCCACGGATGGCGCGGAGCAACGGCTAATATCGAATTAAAAGATGATTATATGTCGGTATTGGCAAAAACTGTTCTTCCCGTCGGTGCCGAACCGTCGTGGAAAAAAGCCGTCGTAACTTTAGTTAAAAGCGATAAAGCCGAAATTAAGACGGTTGACGGCGATGAGGGCGTCATTCCTATTTCCGTACTGCATTGGACCGGAAAAACTCTGCCAAATCAAGGAATCGGCAGAGCACCGAAATCTGTACAAGAAGTGCTGAAGGAAGGAGACGTGATTTGGGTAGAAAAAGTTGATGATGCTAAGGTTAAAAAACAAAAATTGCCACATGATACTTATAATTTGCGTCAGGTGCCAAATGTTGACGGTGGTTTGATAGCTCTTGACCCTCATACGGGGCGTGTTTTGGCTATGGTCGGCGGATATTCCTATAAACGTTCCCAATTCAATCGTGTTACTCAGGCTAAACGTCAAACAGGTTCTTCTTTTAAGCCTTTTGTATATCTCTGCGCTTTAGAAAACGGCTATTCCCCGACTGATTTGATTTTAGATGCTCCGTTTGTTTTGGATCAAGGACCGGGATTGCCGAAATGGAAACCTCAAAATTATACGAAAAAATTCTACGGTTTAATGACTTTGCGTGAAGGCGTCGAAAAATCCCGCAATTTAATGACGGTGCGATTGGCTCAGGATGTCGGTATGGATAAAATCGCCGAATTTACCAAACGCGTCGGTATTAATGATAATTTACCTCAATTATTGTCTATGTCGCTTGGCGCCGGTGAAACAAAATTGATAAATATGGCCTCGGCTTATGCTGAAATTGTGAATGGCGGAAAAAAAGTAACCCCTTATTTAATAGAACGTATTCAAGATCGCTACGGAAGGACTATCTTAAAACAAGATGAGCGGGCTTGTCCGGATTGTAATTATAGCAAATGGGAACAGCAACCGACGCCTAAGTTGGATGATACGCGCGAGCAACTGTTCGATAGCTTGTCTGCGTACCAAATGACATCAATTTTAGAGGGGGTTGCAACACGCGGCAGCGGCGCAAAATTGCGGCGTTTGAAAAAGCATTTGGCCGGAAAAACGGGAACAACCAATGATAGTAAAGAGGGGTGGTTCGTCGGTTTTTCTCCGGATTTGGTCGTCGGTACATATGTCGGGTTTGATGAACCCAGAACTTTAGGACGTTGGGAAACCGGCGCCAGTGTTGCTTTGCCCGTATTCTTGCGCTTTATGGAAGAGGCTTTGAAAGATGAGCCCGATATTCCTTTCCGTATTCCGCCCGGAATAAAGCTGGTTCGTATTAACTATAAAACCGGCAGACCGGCTGTTCCCGGTGATGAAATCGTGATTACGGAGGCTATTAAACCGGATTTCGATTTCGAAAAAGCCGGACAACGCATAATTAGCGGTCAAGCCGATAATGATAATGAAATAGATGAACATAATGATTTTAAACGTTTTGGAAATTCCGCAGAAACGGACAGCTTCCAAATCGGAACTCAATATTAAAACTAAATAAAAATATAAAGAGGAAAAAATGCAAGCAGAAGTATTAGCCTTAACCGATGACATCAAGCAGTCACTTTCACTGCTGAGGAGGTCTCTTTGACTATGATAATGCCGTTTTGCGTTTAGAGGAACTGCAGTCGCTGACTTCGAATCCGGAATTGTGGAATGATGCCGAAAAAGCACAAAAACTACTCAGCGAAAAAAATTCTTTGGAAGAAAGTTTGAAAATACTTCAAGATGCGGAACATAATCTTACAGATTTGACGGAGTTATGTTCTTTGGCTGAAGAAGAAAAAAATGAAGAATTGATAAATGATGTTATTGCTCAACTCAAAGAGCTGAAAACTCAAACACGCCATGCGGAATTGGAAGCCTTGCTTTCCGGAGAAGCAGATAAAAATGATGCTTTTCTGGAAATTCATGCCGGCAGCGGCGGGACAGAAGCTCAGGATTGGGCCGAAATGTTGCTCAGAATGTATACACGTTGGGCAGAGGATCATCATTATAAGGTGGAGTATGTTGAAGAAGCCGAAGGAGATGTGGCCGGTCTTAAATCCGTTACCATAAAAATTTGCGGACATAATGCTTATGGTTGGCTCAAATCGGAAAGCGGTGTTCATCGTTTGGTTCGAATTTCGCCGTTTGACAGCAATGCACGACGTCATACGAGTTTTGCATCCGTTGCCGTTTATCCGGATATAGATGATGAAATTCATATTGAAATCAATGAGGCTGATTGTCGTGTTGATACATATCGCGCATCCGGTGCGGGCGGACAGCATATTAATAAGACGGATTCCGCGGTTCGTATTACTCACATTCCGACCGGAATTGTCGTTCAGTGTCAAAATCAGCGTTCTCAATTTCAAAATCGTGAAACAGCTTGGAAAATGCTCAGAGCCAGATTATATGAAATGGAGCTGAAAAAAAGAGAAGATGCCGCACAAACTGAAAGAGATGCAATGGGCGATAACGGTTGGGGATATCAAATTCGTTCTTATGTATTGCAACCTTATAAATTGGTTAAAGATTTGAGAACGGGAGCGGAAAATTCGGATACCAAAGCCGTTCTTGACGGCGATATTGATTTGTTTTTAGAGGCGGCTCTTGCCGATAAGGTCAATAATAAATGAAAAAAGTGTCAAACCGGCTCTATTTTGCGCGTAAAATATTGGATTATGCCGTCGTCTTACTGCTGATGTTGCTGCTTTTGTTTATTTGGCAACTTTATCGCGGACCGATTGCGGTTCCTTTTCTGAAACCTTACATTATTGCAGCTCTTAATCAAGACAGCGAAAAAGCAGAAGTGACGGTTGAAGCCGTAAATATTGAGTTGGTTCGTTCCATTAAACCGATAAAAATTATTGCTCAGAATGTGGTCTATAAAGAAAATAACGGTCATATGCAAGTGTCAGCTCCGAAAGTAGCCGTATCGTTTAGTATAAGAGCGTTGTTGCAAGGTGTTATTGCTCCCAGTTCTGTTGAGGTGAATAATCCGGCAGTTTACATTTTTACCGACTATGGCATAAAAGATAAAACAGCGGTTTCTGAAGTCAGCCGCAAGCAGTTAGATTATTACATAGGATGGTTAGAAGAATTTTTGGAGCGTTTTAACTCCCAAGATCGAACATACGCCGAGAGCTATATTAATGATATTGAGATTAATAACGGAAAAGTTGAATTCCATGAAGTAGATATTGGAAGAAAGTGGGAGTTTGCTGATTTAAATTATCTTTTCAAGCGTGGTTTCAGAGAAATTTCAACCGAAATAAACGGTTCTGTCAAACTCAGAGATAAATTGGTCAATGCCGGTTTGGAATTGCGTTACCGACTGTCAGACAATAGGTTGCTTGGTCAGGTATATTTTTCGGATTTGGTGCCTGCAGATATTTTGGCGACTTACGTAAACGGAAAAGGTAGTCGAGATTGGTATAATGTCAATTTGCCGATAAATGGCAAAATCGCTACTTTAATTAATTTTGATAAATTGATAAAACATCGAAATAACTTGAATGAAGCAGTAGAAACGGCTTTAGAAAAAATAAAGTTTCAGTTTGAAGGTGGGCAAGGATATATATTATTTGATACTCAGGATAACGATTCAAAATACGATATATCATCATTTATGCTTGAAGGGCAGATTAATGGCGGACTTGATGAAGTGTCAATTGAAAATGCTGATTTTTATATCGGTAAGCAAAAGGTTACTTTAGGTTTTAACATTTCCGGGCTTGAAGATTATCTTTTGGAAAATTCCAAAGAGAAACTTAAATTAGCCCTGACGGCGGATATCAAACGTTTAAAATTGGATGAATTGTATACATACTGGCCTCAGTATATCGGTACAGAAGCCTGGAAATGGTGTAAAAACAGTATATTCGGCGGGGATGCCAAAGAGGCTCATTTTGAATTTGATTTTGGCTATAATAAACAGAAGGCGTTGTTCGGATTAACGGATTTAAAAGGCGGCGCTTATATCGAAGATTCTAATTTACGTTATATTAATACAATGCCGGTCGTTCATAATGTATACGGATATTTCAGCGTAACGCCAAATAGTATAAATATTGCCTTAGACAAAGCGACTTCTGACGGTATTATGCTTAATAAAGGAAATGTTTATATCTATGATTTGGATAAATATCATAATTATATCAAAATTGATTTGAGTTCAGACTCTTCAATCAGCGATGCTCTGAAGTTGATTGACCATAAACCGCTTGAATTTACAACACAAATGGGATTGCAAGCAGACAAAATTGCCGGTAATGCCGAAACGGATTTAATGCTTAATTTCGAATTGAAAAAAGATTTAGACTATAGTGATGTTAAAGTTGAGGTAAAATCTAAATTACATAATGTCGAAATTAATAATATTTTAGCCGATAAAAAAGTAACGGCGGATATGTTAAACCTTTATGTTAACAATCAAGGGATGACCGTGGACGGCGATGCTTTGTTTGATGATGTGCCGGTTCATCTTTTGTGGAGTGAAAATTTTAATGAAACATCGTCTTATCGCAGCAAGTATGATATAGAATTAAAAGCCGGTACCGCGGTCTTAAAGCAGTTTGGGGCAAATTACGAAATGTTGAGTTCTCCTTATTTCGAAGGTGAGGCGGATATAAAAGCATCGGCAATTCAAGATTGGAAAAACGGTTTGTCTGTTGATTTGACGGCAGGATTGGAACAAGCAGCCTTAAATTATAGTTTTTTGGGCTTTTATAAAGCGAAAGGAAATGCGGCGCATTTTGCGGCAAAAATGCTTTTTAAGGATGCCGATTTAAAAGAAATTCCAAATTTCAAGTTATCTAAGCAAGGCTTTAATCTTGAAGGCAAAATCAGTTTATACGATAACGGAAAAGTGCAGTCGGTCGATATTGCCAAAATCATGGGGGATAAGATAAAGGCGGCGGCCAGAGTAGAGCTGCCCAAGACAGATACGGGGATAGTTAAAGTCAATATATCCGGTGATAGTTATGATTTGTCCGAATTTTTCAATCGTCATGATGCAACTTCAACTTCCAAGGGAAAGAATAAAAGCAATTTGGAAGATGTTCCCGATGTTGATATTAATATTGCGGTAAATCGGCTGTGGACCAATCCTGATGTTGCAGTAACTGGATTTGCGGGCAGTGCCAAATTACGAAAAGGCATAGGTGTTGATGAAGTTCATATGATAGGCAACTATGACAACAATCGTGATATGAATCTAAAAGTAGATTATGTTCCCAAACCAAATAATGAATGGATGCTTTCTATTGGGACAAATCATGCCGGTAATACCTTGCGTTTTTTGCGTATATATAATGACATGAGAGGGGGCAACCTGCAAATAGAGGCCAAACGGAGTGCAGATAAAGAATTTGTGGGACATGCAAAAATCAGGGATTTTAGTTTGTATAATACGCCGGTATTAGTAAAATTGCTGTCGGTTGCTTCTTTTTCGGGAATGGTTGATATGTTGATGGGGGAAGGGTTGACATTTTCACATTTTGATGCTCCATTCCGTTACAAAGACGGTATTTTAACGGTAAAGAGCGGAAAGACATATGGTAATGTAGTTGGATTAACATTCAGCGGAGCTTATAATACGGACAATGAAGATATCAGTATCAAGGGGTTAATTGCTCCGGCATACGGACTAAATACAATGATCGGAAAGATACCTTTTGTTGGTAAGTTGCTTGCCGGCAAAGACGGTACGGTTTTTGCGGCAAATTATTCAATTACGGGGACTTCAAGCAATCCTGACATTAGTTTAAATCCGTTATCCGTTTTGAGTCCAAATTCGCTCAAAGAAGCTGTTTCGAAAGTTTTTGGAGAAGCTGATGACACATTTTAATTTGAAAATAGGAATAGATTTTCATGGTGTGATTACGGCATCTCCGAAATTTTTTAAAGATTTTACGCGGTTGGCTCAAGAACAGGGTTTTAAAATTTATATTATTTCGGGCGGGCCGTATCAGAAGGTAAAAGATTATTTGGATGCGCACGAAATTAAATATGACAGTATTTTTGCTTTGGTTGATTATTTTGCGGCTCAGGGAAAAGTGACTTATGGTGAGAATGGTCGTTTTGAGGTAGAGGAAGATTTGTGGAATAGGGCGAAAGCGGAGTATTGTCGAGAACATGGGATAAACATACAAATTGATGATTCTCCTGAATATGGGGTAGCCTTTTCGACGCCTTTTTGCCATTATAATTCGGAAAAGAAGGTATGTGAGGTCGATGGTCACCAGATAGATTTTGGAGTTTCGCCGGAGCAGACGCTTAATTTGATAGGGGCTTATTTAAAGCAAAATGTTTAGGTTATAAAAAGACTCCCGCGAGCGGGAGTCTTTTTATAATTCAAAGGTTTGTTAAATAAACGGAGATGAGAACATCAGTCCTTGGTCTTTGACCAATTTATTTTCGTTACGTTTGATTTTGAAACGGGAGTTTTCGCCCAAGTTATTTTCAAAGATTTCACCATAATTGCCACTTTCCTTGAGATAGGTTTGCAGCCAATTTGGGGTAAGTTTGAAACGGTTCCAGAGTTGTTCGTCAAGTCCGAGGAGATTGCGGGTAGAGGGATCGGTTGAGGTGAGGTTGATATTGACATTTTTAGAAGTTAACCCGATTTCTTCGGCTTGTTTAACGGCATTGACGGCCCATTTAATGATACTTTTCAGAGTTGTATTATCTTTATCGGCGTAGATATAGACCGGGCGTACGGTTATTGTTTCGGGCAACATTTCGACATCGGAGACGCCGGCGGGGCTGTTAACAACGACATCGCGAAGGATCATTGAGTTACCGGTAAAGAGTTGGCAACGGTCGAGTAAGAAAGCATTTTTTGCATCACGAATGGTTGGAAAAGTGAGCATAGAGAAGTCGAGTTGATATCTGTCGTTATAGACTTTAAGTTTTGCGAGGTCATCGGTATTGTTGACGACGCAGACTTTGCTTCCTTTATAGGCTTCCATGGAAGTTGCGTCTTTGAGGGCATGAGCCAAAAAGACCTGACGATCGTAGTACCAAACGTCGACGGGAGCGGCTCGGGTAGACATTTCGGTTGTAGCGGAATAGGGCAGTCCGCCGATCATTACGTCAATTTTGTTGGTATAGAGTGCGTTAGAGACCTGATTAGCGGCCAAGGGGACCATTTGAAATTTGTCGCTTCGACCGAAGATGGCGGTAGATAAGAGCTTGCATAGTTCAACGTCCATACCTTGCCACTGACCTTTTTTATCTTGATAAGCGAGGATTTTGTTGCCTGTTTCGGTTCCGCAGTAAATTTTTCCTCTGGTATTAATATATTGTAAGCCGGCATTTTTTGATAATCTGGGAGCGGCGGCATTGGCAGTACCTGCAATTATGGCGCACAAGGTCAGGCATAAGCATAATTTTAGTTTCATTTTTTTTACCATTCTGTTATTATAACGAAAGATAACGGTAATATAAGGCATTTTTTATGAAAAGTAACTATTTTTTACGACTTATCATTTTTTTTATATTGATTTTATTGGCAGTACCGTCATTTGCGGATAGTTTGAGTGAAGATGAGGCAATAAAATTTGGAGATACGAAGGGTCGGGAATTGTTAGCGGCATTTTCGGAGAAAGATTTGGCGGTAAAGTATAAAAAGTTGGATAATTTATTTTTGAATTACATAGACATAGACTACATTTCGCGATTCGTTGTGGGTAAATATTGGCGAAAGATGACGCGAGAGCAGCAGAATAAGTATCAAGAGCTGTTTAAGCGTTATGCGTTGAATACGTATAAGAGTTTTCCGCTCGATTTTGAGAACAATTTAGATTTTAAGATTACGGAAGCGGTAAAAGACAAAGAAGATGTTTTGATACGCACATATATAGATTATCGTGGTTCGGACGGAAAGAACAGTCAGTTTTTGGTTGAGTTTAGGGTTCATAAGAAGGACGGCAGAATTATGTTAACGGACATCAAAGTAGCGGAGAGTTCGTTGATTTTGTCGTACAGGAACAGGTTTTATCAAATGATAGCAGATGCGGATGAGGAAATAGATTGGTTTTTGGAAGATTTTGAGTTATTGACGGATTCGAGTGAGCAAGGCTATCTCAAGGTTGAAGATGGGGGTTAAAGAATCGGCAAAACAAAAGGTTAGTAAAAATTCTCGAAACGGTGGCGGCAAGTTTTGGGGATTTTTATTTTTCCCCAAAATTTCATCAAAAAAGCAAAGTTAGACAAAAAAATATTTTGTAAAAATATCGTTATATATCAATATGATGTACGTTATGAAAAATAGTAATGAAGTTTTTTCAACAAAAAATAGCCTAAAAATCGTTTTTTTCGCAAAAAAGGCTTGCTAATCAAAAATATATATGCTACATTTTAGATACAAAATATTTTTATATTTAATTACATTGTCTTTATAATTTGAAATTGCTTTTCTTGAAAATTTAAGGGAAAGGTAGGAGTGTTCTTCGTTTTTTATATGCGAGAGCTCAAATGACAATGTGATTTTTTCTAAACCGAGTAATAACAATTAAAAATAAATAACTATGGCACAGAGAATTTTAATGAACATTGCTACAATGTTCGCATTGGTATTTGGAGTAATGTCTTGCGACACTATGGAGGACATGTATGACCTGAACGTCTACAATGCTCCGACATCAAATGGTGAGGTGGTTGTATCAGTATCTCGCGATGCTGAAAACGGTGTCATTGAGGCATCTCAGAACATTGATGGTTTCCAGAGAGACACTGTTATCACAGTTGCTCTTGGAGCTGTCAATTTTGAGATTACCCCAGTGGATACCATTGAGGTTGCCTCAACTGAAGTCATCCGCAACAATTTCACTGAAGTTGGTGAGGCTCAGATAGATGAGTATGAGGAGAACGGTGTTTATTTCACCAAGACTTCTCGTTCTTATATCGATGAGTTAACTGGCTATGCAAAGGAAATAAAAATTACTTACCTCGACGCGTATACATACGTTTGGGGAAAGAAAGTCGAATTTCCTGCAGCAAACGGCGATGTCATCGTTGATGGTGAAGCCGTTGTTTCTGATAACGGTATCGAAGGCAATTACCATTTCTATACTTCAACCACTAACTACAAAGTTGCTTTCATGGAAGGCAATAGCGTAGAGAAGGGTCTTGAAGTTCTGAAGGTTAACGCCGACGATACTTTGTTGTCAACTGAAAAAACCAACGAAGGTTACGAAACACTGAGCTCAACAACAGCAAAAAGCTGGATTGAAATCACTCGTACATATGCGCTCTCCGGCGCAGTTGCAACACGTTATGAGGTTATCCTCAATAACAACCTTGTTGCTCCTGCTTATGAGGTTAAAAACGTCGAGAATTTCAGTCTTTCAGCTCAGCCTGCTGTTCTCAACGAAGCTGTAATTTCTGGTTCTCGTGAGGAAGCTAACATCGAAGTTACTTCTTACACTCAGAACTACGTCGTGGCTAACAACATCTTCAATCGTACTTTCGTAATGTCTTACGAGACTGCAGTACTGACCGTTGATGGTAAGAGCTTCGACATGCCGAGCAGAAAATACGAAAACGTAACTGATAACAACTTCAATATCACTGATATGGAAGGTATCACCGGTTACGACCGCGCACTGTACACTCACTCAATGAGCGCTACATTCAACGGTAATTCCGTAAATGCAATGGCTGAGGTTGAACTTCGTATGGTAGAGGTTGTAGATGAGTTGATCAGCTCTGTTATCGTTGAGGATGGTTTGGATTACATGAATCCTACTACTTCAAAGAGTTGGATTAAGGTAAAAGAAATTTGGAGCGTATCGGGAGAAAAGATTTACACTAAGTCAGTTAACCTGACTAACGGTATCTCTGCTCCTGCACGTATTACCAAAGTTCTCCCGAACTTTGATCTGCAGAGTGTTAGTCCTTCCGAAGGAAGCGAAAGATTGGTAAATACGATTGTTAACGGTGATTTTAAGGTCATGACTTACGAAAAGACCTTTACCGTGGCTAACAATCAGTTTAGCCGCATTTTCACGCTTTCTTATCAGAAGGCCGTTTATAGCCCACTCAATCATGATATGCCTTGTGGTGAATATCAGAATCTGTCAGATAACGGTTTCAATATGACCGATATGTCTTCAACTTCTGATTATAATCGTAAGAATTACACCCACACTATGGGTGCTACTTTCAACGGTTATAGCGCTACAGCTACCGCTGAGGCAGAATTGTTGGTTGAGGTAGAGCGCGAAACTCCGAGTTGGTTGGGCAACCCTGTTGGTGCAAAGTACACTCGCGTACAGAAAGCAGTTGGCGAAAAGTTCATGGATATGATCGTTTTCATTTATGAGAACGGTGTAGTAATGGCTCCTAACGGAACCGTTGACATGAATCTTGCTTACGCTTTTGATGCTAACGTAGCTGCTGCAAACGGTGTTGACGTTTGTATCGCAGGTGCATACAGCGGTGTATATGGCAACGGTAAATGGCAGCCTGCCACTATTACCGAGGTAAGCGGTCGTTGGATCTATGCAGGTATCTCATCTTCTTGGGATCACACTGTAATGGAGACAAACGCCGTAACTCTTGGTATCGGTGTTGATGTAACTCCTATTCCTGGAGCTCAGTCTGTTAAGATTGAGGGCAACCAGATTACTATCAGCTACGCCGTGAATAACGGCAGCACTACTGCAAATTCTTCTTTGAGCCTGCGTTAATTTTTTAAACGTGAAAGGCAAGAGAATTTTGCATTGTGCATTCGAGTCTCTTAAAACTCCTACGGAATAACTTTCCGTAGGAGGATATATAAAATTCGGGAATATTCCCACATTACTTTAAAAATTCAAGAAAGATGAAAAAAAATATGATTTTTGCTGCAGTAGCAGCTTTGTTCGTTTTCGGTGCAACTTCAGCAAGCGCCCAGTCTATTGAATTTGGCTCTGAAAAAAAAGGTTTAGCCACCGCACCTTCTGCAGAAATGCAAGAGATTGCGAAGATCGATTCTCTTACGCTCGATTATATGGAGGCTTTCGCTAGCCGTAAGCATGATGAACTTATGCTGAAAACAAGCGACGGCAGAACGTTCTGGAAAGGAAGAGCTGTCGAAGGCTTCTTCCTCGGTGTAACAGGTGGTGCAAGCTACCTTCCAACCGCTTCGGCTTTTTCTTACATTGCCGGTGCAGAAGTGGGATACACCTTCTGGTGGGGAGATTTTCTTGTTACGGGTCGTGTAGGTAATGTGACCTTCGACGGTCTGACCTATCTCGCTCCATCAGCTTTCGCTGAGGCAAGATTTAACCTCGCACACTGGGGAGCCAATAAGCAGCACCGATTCTATATCGGAGCTCGCGTCGGCTACCAGTACACCGAGGCTGATAATAGTCTAAAACTGGAAGGCGAGGGATACAATTTCTCTCGTACTTCTCGGTTAACCGGATCCGGCCTTGGCTACGGTGCCGTGATTGGCTGGGAGTTCCGCCAGTTTATGTCTGGCAACCGTTTCGGTATCCAGCTTGCTGCGTATACATACGACAAACAGCAGGCAACCAAAGGAACCATAAACGGGGAGGTTGTCGCAAACGACAATATTACCAAACAGGGATGGCAGGTAGAGCTCACGCTCAGATACTCCTTCCAGTTTGGGAAAACAAAGAAGAACTACTAGCAAAAGATATTTTAGGTGTCGGAGAAAATTCTCCGACACCTTTTTTTAATGCCTTACAGAAAATCCCGAGTTTACTCGGAGCTAATACTAAGGTGTCGTTAGATACTGCTCCACGCCGAAGAGTGTGGTCAAATTACAGGGGTACAGCTGTTATACACCACCCAGTTTACTGAGGAATATCTGTTGAGTTAAGAAAAATATTCTTTGTAATTATGCTATTTGCTTATTTTCTCTCTTGTTGTTTTCAAAATGTCACTTGAGGTCTATCCGACTATGCTTTTATATCTTTTTTCTTTCTTGTTTTTTGTCTTAAATCAAAAAAAATTTATGCTTAAATATTGTTATAACAGTCTAGACTCGTTGGAAAATATTTGCTTTAGACAAAATGTAAAAAATATGTCATTTTTTTAGCAAAAACAGTTGAGCTTTAAAATATTTCATGCTATATTAATAACACAAAAAATTATTCTGTGCTTACATTACATTAGGTTTATTGTAAATGTCTCTTTTTTACATATACGGGAGACTTGCAGAAGCATTTTTTCTTTTAAAAATAATTAAAATCTTTAAATAAAAAAATCATGGAAAAGAAAAAGTTGTTTTTCAGCATTGCTGCATTTATTGCGGTGGTGGCTTGGAGCTTCTTGTTCACTTCGTGTGACAAAGCTCTTGATGAGTTTGATTTGAAAGTTACTCCCTCAAGTAGCGGCGATACAAACACCGAAGTCACAATCACAGTAACTCGTGATAGTGAAAATGGTATTGTTACTGCCACGAAAGAGATGAATGGCTTTATGATCGATACCACGGTCGTGGTTCCTCTCGGCGGTGTTAATTTCAGCATTTCACCGCTAGATACCATTAAGGTCGAAACTCCTGAGGTATCTTCTCAAAGTTTTACCGAAACCGGAAATAATGCCGTGGAGTGGTCCGAAGGAGATATAAAGTATGTCAAAACAACAAAAACCTATCGTCATCAGTTGACGGGGTATTTGAAAGACATTACGATTAGTTATCTCGACGCGACCATGACTTTGTGGGGAAAAGAAATTGCTTTCCCTGCAGCTAACGGTAGCGTGTCCTTCGAAAATAACGGTATTTATGTCGCAGACGAAGGAATTTCAAACGAAGTCCATTACTACCTTGCTGTTTCTCGCTATAATGTCGAATTTATGGGCGGTAACAGTGAGAAACGAGGCTATGAGCGTTTGGCAATAGATGCAAAAGATGTCTTAATCAGTACTACCAAAACAAATGAAGGCTATGAAACGTTGTCGTCTACAACAGCCCGAAGCTGGGTGGAAATTACACGTACATATAGCCAGTCCGGCAGTGTCTCAACCAAATACGAGGTCATTCTGCACAATGGTATCAACGCTCCGGCGTATGAAATCAGAGCTGTGGAAAATTTCGATTTGGAACAGAAAAATGCCGTTGCCGGTGACGCCGTCGTCAGTGGTACGCGTCAGGAAGGAAGTATTACCGTAACAAGTCATGCAAGCGATTATACGGTTGGATGTAACTTGTTTGATAAAACTTTCGTCTTTTCTTGGGAAACTGCAGTTTTGACAACTGACGGTCAGACATTTGAAATGCCATCCCGTAGTTACATCGGAATAACCGATGAAGGTTTTGAACTTGAGCCAATGACATCGACTGCAGAGTATGAACGAGCTCTCTATACTCATAAAATATCTTCTACCTTTAACGGTAATTCTGCCGAAGCTGTGGCTGAAGTCGAATTGCATAAAAAAGCAGAAGATAAGTTGATAGAGAAAACCGTTATTGAGGAAGGCTTTGATTATCTGGATCCTAATACTTCAAAATCTTGGATAAAGATTAAGGAAGTTTGGTCGGTATCCGGTGAAAGAGTCTATACTCAATATGTCAATCTGACCAATAATATCATTGCCCCGGCATTGGTTGTTAAGGTATTGGATAATTTCAACTTGAACCAGATATCTCCGGTATTGAGTGAGGATATGTTAGCTTCTACCGAAACCTTAGGCGATTTTGAGGTGAAAACTTATCAGCGGACTTATACCGTCGGTACCGATAAATTTAATCGAATTTTTACACTCTCTTACCAAAAGGCTTTCTACAATCCGTTGAATTATAGCATGCCTTTTGCTGAATATGAAAGTGCAAATGATAATGGTTTCGTTACTGCCGATATGACGCAAATCACCGAAAATGGTATGACTTATGATCGCAAAAGCTATACGCATTCTATCAGCGCAAGTTTTAATGGTCGTTCGTCAGATGCTAAAGCCGATGCAGAATTGCGCGTGGAAGCTGATGATGTTATGCAAAGTCAGGAAATCATTGATGAAGGTATGGATTATGTCGACGAAAATACAACCAGATCTTGGATTACAATTAAAGAGGTTTGGTCAGTATCCGGCGAAAAAACTTATACCAAATCTGTCGATTTGATTAATGGGATTGAGGCTCCTGCCAAAATTACCCAAGTTCTTGACAACTTTGTTTTGGCATCGGTATCTCCTTCTCTGGCAACAGAAAGGTTGGTCGGAACTGAGACTATAGGCGACTTCGAAGTTAAATCATATCAGCGTACTTATACGGTAGCAAACGATAAATTCAATCGGATGTTTACCTTAAAGTATCAGCGGGCGCTTTATAAGCCCCTCGAGCACAATATGCCAAATCCGGAGTATGAAAATATTTCAGATAACGGTTTCGTTCTCGAAGATATGACTAATACCGTTGATGGCGGTATAACCTATAACCGTAAAAACTATACCCATACTATGGGGGCAAGATTTAACGGTCACGATGTATCAGCCATTGCCGAAGCTGAGCTTTGGGTCAAAGTTAATGACGAAATGATAAGTCAGGTTGTTTTGGAAGAAGGTCTTGAGTATATTGATGGTAGCACTTCTCAGTCTTGGATAAAGATTAAAGAAGTTTGGTCGGTATCAGGTGAAAGAGTTTATACAAAAACAGTTAACCTGAAAAACTCAATTACCGCACCTGAAAAAATTACTAAGATCCTCGATAATTTCAATCTGATTACGGCCGGTTCATCTCTCGGTGGTGAAAGGTTAGTCAATACCGTTACCGAAGGCGATTTCAAAATTATGACATATGAAAAATCCTTTACGGTAGCAAATGATAAATTTGACAGAACCTTTGTCTTGTCATATCAAAAAGCAATCTATGATCCATTAACTCACAATATGCCTTTTGCCGAATATGAAAGTGTTACCGACAACGGTTTTGCAATGAGTGATATGCCAGAGGTTGTTCAAAATGATATGATATATGCTCGTAAGAGCTATACCCACACCATGAATGCTGTTTTCAATACTCATCCTGTTCAGGCTGTTGCCGAAGCAGAGTTGTGGGTATTTGACAGAGAAAATCGGGATACACCGGCATGGCTTGGAAAGCCTGTTAGTGCTAAATATACCCGAGTTCAAAAAACCGTAGGTGCACAGTTTGAAGATATGATTGTGTTTACCTATGAAAAAGGGGTGGTTATGGCTCCGAATGGTGTCGTGGACATGAGTCTTATCTTTGCATTCGATGCTGATGTAGCTGCTCAGAATGGTGTGGAGACATGTATTGTGGATGCTTATAGCGGAGTTTGGGGTGAAGATAAGTGGCAGCCTGCCACAATTGCGGTTATCGATAATCGTTGGATTTATGCCGGAATTAACTCCTCATGGGATCATACCGTGATGGAGGAAAATGCGGTAACCCTCGGTATCGGAAAGGATGTAACTCCGATTCCGGGAGCTCAATCGTATAAGATTGAGGGTAACCAGATCACTATCAGCTACGCCGTGAATAACGGCAGCACGTCTGCAAATACAACTCTTTCTTTGAAATAATTTTCTTATGAGAAGAAGATAATCAGAGATTGATGTCGCAACTCTCTGCTCCCGCGTTTGCCGGAGAAATATGTAAAAACAGACATTTATTAACCTTATCCCCCGAAACTTCAATGTTTCGGGGTTTTTTTATTAGTTGCCTTACAGAAAATCTCGAGTTTACTCGGGGCTGAATGCCAAGGTGTTGGAACAACCCCCTCCACGCCAACGAGCGTGGTCAAACCGTAAGGTTTGTAGCTGTTGTAGAACCCTGGGTTTACCCGGGGATATCTATTGGTTGTTTTACAGAAAACCTAGAGGTTACTCGGGGCTGAATGCCAAGCTGTTGGAACAATCCACTCTACATCTTTAATTATATTATAATTGCAAATTTTACCTTTCTTGTTTTGTCGACAAATATTTATGATTTTTCTCTTTTTTGAATTTGTTTCGTTAATAAATTTGAAGCTGATTTTTAAAAAATCGATTTTAAGCCGCTTTTTTGGCTCATACAGCACTTTTTTATGTTTTTTGTTGGGCATAAGTTTAATAAACTTGTATTGTCTCTTCTTAAAATTTGCTATTATGCCGATAGTATGAATATAAATGAAATAAGGTATAAAAATGACAGATGAAATTAATCAAGAACCTGTTGTCGACAATGCTGTCGCCAACCGTTCCGATATTACGCCGGTAGATGTTTCGGAAGAAATGCGCCGTTCGTATCTGGATTATGCCATGAGTGTTATCGTTTCTCGTGCGCTGCCGGATGTTCGCGATGGATTAAAACCAGTTCACCGCCGTATTATCTATTCAATGTATGAAAACGGTTATGATTATAACCGACCTTTCCGTAAATCAGCCCGTATCGTCGGTGATGTTTTGGGTAAATATCACCCACACGGTGACTCTTCCGTATACGAAGCCATGGTCAGAATGGCACAACCTTTCTCAATGCGCGTACCGATGGTCGACGGACAAGGAAACTTCGGTTCCATGGATGGTGACAGTGCCGCTGCCATGCGTTATACCGAAGCCCGTTTGGCCAAAGTAGCACATGCCTTAATCGAGGATATCGACAAAGATACTGTCGATTTTATGCCTAACTATGATGAAAGTTTACAAGAACCGACTGTTTTGCCGGCTCGTTTTCCAAATTTGCTGGTCAACGGTACCAACGGTATCGCTGTCGGTATGGCGACCAATATCCCGCCTCATAATTTGGGCGAGGTTATATCGGCCTGCTGTGCTTATATCGACAATCCCGAAATTAGTGTTGAAGATTTAATTAGCTATGTTCCGGGACCGGACTTTCCGACCGGAGGCTTGATTTTGGGATATGGCGGAGCCCGCTCAGCCTACCTGACCGGACGCGGCTCAATTATGATGCGTGCCAAATGCAGTATTGAAGAAATCAAAAAAGATAAAGAGGCTATTGTTGTTCACGAAATTCCGTATCAAGTTAACAAAGCGGCCTTGGTACAAAAAATTGCCGAATTAGTGAAAGAAAAAAGAGTTGAAGGTATTTCTGATATTCGCGATGAATCCGATCGCCAGGGTGTGCGTGTCGTTATTGAGGTTAAGCGCGATTTTCAGGCCGATGTTATCTTAAACCAACTCTACAAATATACGCCGTTACAAACGAGTTTCGGTATGAATATGCTCGCTATCAACGGCGGTCGTCCGATGATGATGAACTTAAAAGAAATCATAGCCGCATTCATAGAGTTCAGAGAAGATGTCATTCGCCGCCGCACTATTTATGAATTGAACAAGGCTCGTGACAGAGCGCATACTTTGGTCGGTTTGGCGATTGCCGTTGAAAATTTGGATCCGGTTATTGAACTAATCCGCAGTGCGCCAAGTCCGCAAGATGCTAAAGACGCCTTGTTGGCAAAGGCTTGGCCTGCAGGAGACGTCGAACCTTTGGTTATATTGATTGATGAACCAGACCGCAAAGTCGAAAATGGTTTCTATCACTTATCCGAAAATCAAGCCAAAGCGATTTTGGATTTGAAATTGCAAAGATTGACCGGTTTGGAACGCGACAAAATCCATCAGGAATTGCGCGATTTGGGTGATGAAATCAAAGAATGCCTGTCCATCCTGAGCAGTCGTGAAAAATTGTATGGTATTATGCGTGATGAGTTGGTTGCCATAAAAGATGAATATGCAACTCCGCGCCGTACCAAAATCGAAGATATAGAATATGACCAAGACGTCGAATCCTTGATTCAACGTGAAGAAATGGTCGTTACCGTTACCGATGCCGGCTATATCAAGCGTGTTCCGCTTAATGCTTATAAAGCACAAAAACGCGGCGGTAAAGGCAAATCGGGAATGTCTACCAAAGAAGAAGATTTTGTATCTCGTTTGTTTGTGGCCAGTACTCATACACCGGTATTGTTCTTCTCAAACAAAGGTTTGGTCTATAAAATGAAAGTTTATAAATTGCCGCTCGGTTCTCCGACTTCTAAGGGCAAACCTTTTGTCAATCTCTTACCTTTGGCAGAGGGTGAAAATATTACGACCATTATGAAATTGCCTGAAAATGAGGCCGAGTGCCAGGATATGTCCATTATGTTTGCAACGGCCAGCGGTATGGTTCGTCGTAATTCTCTGATGGACTTTGTTAATGTTCAGTCCAATGGTAAAATTGCGATGAAGTTGGACGAAGGCGACAGACTCATAAATGTTCGTATTTGTCATGAAAACAACGATATTATGCTTGCTACTCGCAGCGGTAAATGTATTCGCTTCCCGGTAACAGAGGTACGTGTCTTCGTCGGACGTAATTCTGTCGGCGTTCGCGGTATTAAGCTGGCTGACGGTGATGATGTTATTTCAATGTCTATCTTAAATCACAGTGATGCTACTGCAGAAGAGCGTGATGAATATGCCAAAATAAGTTCGGCGATTAAGCACATGGAGGCAGAAGCCGGAGAAGGGGCTGTTATTTCTGCCGAGGATACCGGACTACTGGATAAGTTAACGGCTGAGAAATTTGAGGATATGCGTGAAAATGAACAATTCATTTTAACCGTAACTTCGACAGGTTATGGAAAACGTTCATCGTCTTATGAATATCGTGTTACCGGACGTGGCGGCAGTGGTATTGCCAATATGGAGATGTCTGCTCGCAACAAAGAAGTCGTCAGCTCTTTCCCAATAGAAGATGACAATCAAATTATGATGGTAACGGACGGCGGTAAGGTAATCCGTATGTCGGTTGAGGATATCCGTATTGCCGGTCGTAAGACGCAAGGTGTTATCTTGTTCCGCACTGCCGAAAATGAGAAAGTTGTTTCCGTAACATGGTTAGATGCGGATGCCGAAGATGAAGAGGAACTGGAGGAAGAAACTGGTTCTGAAGTCTTGGGTGACAGCGTTGCTGATGTTGACGATGGTTTATCAGATGTTATAACGGAGCCTGAAACAGAAAACGATGATGAATAAGGTGATGTGATAATATTTATAAATCAATATATCAAAATAACAGCGGCAATTTAAATTGCCGCTGTTATTGTTATTAGTTTCCTTACAGAAAACCCCGAGTTTACTCGGGGCTGAATGCCAAGGTGTTGGAACAACACCGCTCCACGCCAACGAGCGTGGTCAAACCGAAGGTTTGTAGCTGATTTAGAACCCCCAGTTTACTGGGGGATATCTATGTGAAAATATAAAATTAAAACATAAACTTAATATTTTAAGTTATTCTTTAAAGCCACAATTTTTGACCTTTTTATAAATTTTCTATTTACAAACATTTTTAATTTTGCTATTATAAGATTTGTAGGAAAGAAGTTTATAAATAGGAGATATTATGATGAAAATACGCAATTGTTTACTGCTATCCATATCATACC
>CALXPO010000014.1 GCA_944390315.1 uncultured Alphaproteobacteria bacterium | reverse complement strand
AAAGCTCAAGCAACCTACGCCCGTCGTCATAAAACAGTTCACAGGACTGTTTTATTTTCTCCGGCCCTTTCGGGTTCGCTTCCCTTAATGATGTCAGTGTTGAAAATTTGGAGCGGGTAACGGGAATCGAACCCGCATTAAAAGCTTGGGAAGCTCTCATTCTACCATTGAATTATACCCGCAAAAACTATTCCATTTATATTATAATTTCTTTTAAAAGCAATATAAAATTTTTTAAGTATAAATTGTACAAAAATCACTATGTCTGATGACTTTTTATATCAATATTTACAAATGGTTAAAATTTTGATAAACTACCAGCAATTAAGTTACTTTTTTATCTAAATTAAAAAATATCGGTAGCGCAATCGAAAGGAAGAATATATGTCTGAGTTAAAATATTTTGTTAATGAATATGGTGAAATTATCAGAACAAATGTAAAAAAATCTGAAAAAAGTAGTTATCAAATCAGCGATAATATTCAACCTGAATTATTTTTTGATGAAAAAGAAAAATGCTATAAGGTTAAATGTGGAACGGCCGTTTATCCGCTTTTTGATGAAGAAAAAGGTCTTAGTCATTTTATGAATTCAAAGGGTGAGGAAGTTTACTATGACAGCAGAATTCCCGTAAAGGACGGCGAAGAGCCGATATTGTCAAAAATCAATGGTAAATATATGCTTAAATTCGGACCTGATCACAAATTGCTAATGCCCTATGAGAGTAGAAACGGCGAAATCTATTCTCAAATGAAACATGAATACGGCGGAACAATTAATATTCCGTTTCCTTCTGAAAAAGCAATTAATTTGGCACAAATGAAAGCCAAATTAAAAGGAAATAGCTTATAATATTAGATCTACCGCCGCTTTAGAAAGGAAGTGCTTATGTCGATAGAAAATAAAAAGAAACATTTTTGGCGATACCTTGCTTTACTAAGCGGCGGTATTGCTATTTCGCCAACGGCACAAGCTCAAACTTCTCAGCCAAACAATGCTGAGAAAATGCCCAAAATATATTTTAGTCCCAAACAACTTGCCTATTCTCTTAAAGAAGCAAAAGTTGATGATGAAAAGACAGTTTCATTCATAGAGGCATATGTTGAACATATTGATCCTAATGGAAAAATTACGCCACAGGGTTTGGTCGATGTCTTTAAAAAAGCTGATTTTACCAAAAGTGAATCTCAAACCGTAACCTCTCTTTTATTGGCGGAAGAAGAGCAAAGTCATGTAAATGGATATAATAGACAAGGTTATGAATTTATTTTTGCGATTGATGAAACAGGAAACTTAAATTATCTTCATATGAACGGAACGAAACGTTTGTATAAACAAGATATAGACGAAGTTCATAATGCTCGTTGCCGACATTTAGGACTGGCTGTCGATAATAATAAGAACCGTTTTTACTCTTCTCAGTTTATTGTGGGCATGATGATAAGAGATATTATCTTAGAAAGGCAAAAAACAAATAATAAGGTTGCTAATGGAGAAAAATTTTTGCAAAAATTTGAAGAGAAATTAGCAAAAAACGGCCTAACAATTGGAAAAGACGGAAAATTGCATGGTGTGGAGACCAGTAAAAATAAACCTTTGTTAACAACCGAAGATATTTATCGGCAATACCTTCTTAAGCGAAAAATGGAATTTGACGAATTTTCTCATTAAATTTTCTGTTGAAAAATAACGGGATTCATGATACTAAAATAAATGTTTTCTAATTATTAAACATATGAAGTATTTAAAACTTGAAGAGCAGCTTAAACTGCTAAAGAACAAAGAGTACGAAAAACTCTATGCTTATGCAGAAGTCCATAACCTGCATCAGTGCGTTGTGAGAGCTCTGATTTCCCAGATAAAGGAAATGGAGGATAAACACAAAGTTGCGTCCATTCATTAGAATGAATTGACTGAAAACTAAAAAATAGCCAACAGTTTTACTGATGGCTATTTTTTGTTAATCCGACATAGATATATGGATTTTTTACTGCTGTTTAGATAATTTTTGCTTAAAAAGCAAAACTAAAATCCACAAAAATACTCTGATTTCTGAAAATCAGTAATATTTTTGATTGGGCAGAAAAACTTACTTATTTTTTTTCATCCTTATCATCATTTTCGCTGTTGCGATCATAATTATTGCTTTTTGACATAGAAACAATCAAATCAAATAGATTTTTTGCAGCTTTGCGGTTAGGAATACGATAATAAGCCTTTACCAATTCCAATGTTTCTTGGCGTTTCATGGGATCCAAATCGACATTATCATTTTCTTCTTCAAAGCACAGAGCATCTTCCGAAGCACTGAAGACACGGGGACTTTGAGAAGCAACTTCTTTATCCATATCATCAAAAAAGAAGCTGACAGGAACGTTTAAGACCTTACTTAAATCCCACAGACGGCTGGCCCCGACACGGTTGTTGCCACGTTCATATTTCTGGACTTGCTGAAAAGTCAATCCTAATAACGCAGCCAACTTTTCTTGAGAATATCCAAGAATAGTTCTGCGTAAGCGGATACGACTGCCGACATGCACATCAATTGGATTTGGTTGTCCGCTGGGTGTGCGTCCGCGACTTGTTTTTTTAGATTTAGTCAAATTCATTTTCTTCTCCATCAAAAATTCGTTTTTATAATGCAATTTTTAGTGGTCGCTGTCAACTGTTTTATATAAAATCTTATATAATAAAATGTTCTATTTTGCCTATAACATTAGTTTATATTAAAACAATTTTATTTTATAACATTTTGAAAAACATAAAGAAATAAACAATAAAAATATTCCCAAAAACATTGGACACAAATTGTGATATTGTGCATAAAAAGTGAGCGTTGACAGCTCTTTGGGAAGCCTAATATCCAAAGTTCCCGATGTATTAAGCGGTAATTGCGCCAAAACAATACCTGTTTTTGAAATAAGGGCGCTTATTCCCGAATTTGCCGCACGAACAACAGTTAAGCCTTCTTCAACGGCGCGCATTTGCGTTGCAACAAGGTGCTGTCTGGGACCGGCACTGTCACCGTACCATCCGTCATTTGTCAAAGTTATCAACCATTGGGGACGATTTTGGGTATCGGCAACTTCTGCCGGAAAAATAATTTCATAACAAATCAAAATTCCAAACGGCGGTATTTCGGGAAGTTTTATGGTGGTCAAGCCTTCGCCGGGCATAAAATCGGCAATAACATTGGTTACGGGTTTTAGACTTTGCGGCAAAAATTTTCTGAAAGGAATATATTCTCCGAAAGGCACTAAATGAGATTTGCCGTAAGAAGCGACAATTCTCCCGTTTTTGATTGTTTGCATAACATTCATCGGGCGCCATTTTTCTCCGTCGTAAGCATAGTCTACGGCTCCGGTCAACAAAAAGCCTTTATCGGGAACGGCCGGTTGGATTATGTCAAAATATTTTGGTTCCATGGTTAAAACAAACGGATTTGCGGTTTCGCCCCAAATGACCAAATCGGTGTCGGGCGATAGGTCTGTTTGCGACATTGCAACATAGGTTTGAAGATTTTGTTCAAGTTTTTCTTTTTTCCATTTCATTTGTTGAGGTATAGAGGGCTGAACAATTCGAATCAAAGTATTTGAAAAATCTTTATCGGGATATTTGTTTAGGCGGTAAAAACCAAAGCCAAATAAAAAAGTTGTAATTAGAAGCGGGGTAGCAAGAGCAAAGATAATGTTTTTTGGCGTTCTGGAAACGAACAAAAGTCCGAAACTTCCGGCGGCGATAATTGCAAGCATGGATAAACCGTAAGTTCCGAATATTGATGCCGCCTGAGTGGTATAATTGCTGATTGCCCAGACTGTCCCCAATAAATTCCATGGAAAGCCTGTAAAAATAAAACTTCTTATCCATTCAAAAAATGTCCAAAAGACGGCAAAAGCAAGAAGGCGGGCGCGATAGTCATGAAAATAGGCAGCCATAGCTAACGGAAAAGCGCAGAAAAGCCCAAAAAATCCGCCGCTTGAAATAACGGTAATCGGAATGAGCCATCCCAGTCGCGGCAAATCCAGCATTAAAGCATGGTTTATCCAGAATAACCCCAAAGCAAAATATCCGAAACCAAACCAGTAACCAAGGCTAAAAGAGTTTTTATACGAAAGTTTGTTTTGAGTTAAAAGCATTAATCCGCCGAAAGAGACAATCAATATCGGCAAACAATAATAAGGGGGCAGAGCTGCAACCGACAAACAGCCGAGAAGTAGGGCTAATGTTTTCGGGTGAGCCTGAAGCATTAGTCACAACTTTCTTCATTGTAGGGGTCTGCTACGCCCAGCAAAGCTAACAGTTTGATTTCAAGAGCCTCCATCTCCCGTCTTTCATCTTCTTCCATATGGTCGTAACCGAGCAAATGCAAAAATCCGTGTACCAAAATATGAATATAGTGGTCTTTGAAACTAACTTGTTGTTCAATGCTTTGGTTGGACAAGGTTTCTAAAGCAACGATAATATCGCCGAGTTCGACATCTTTCATTTCAGGAAGAGAATCCAGAAAATCATCATCGTCAATATTGGCAAAAGAAAGAATGTTTGTTGGTTTATCGAGGTTGCGAAATTCTTGATTTAATTTTTGAATTTCATTGTCATTACCAAGTTCAATATTGACCGAAACTTCATTTTTCCCTTCTAAAAATTCGGGGGCTAATGTATTGATGACCGTAGAAAAAACTTTTTCGGACAAAGCAGATGCTTCAGGCAAAGCCTGCGCCCAGCGGTCGTCATTAATATTTAAATTAAGCGTTGTTTTCATGTTTTTCTTTTTCCTCAAGACGATTCTTTTGTTCATAAGCTCTAACGATTTTTGCGACCAAACCGTGACGAACAACATCATTAGCACTGAAAGTAACCGAGCTGATACCGCTGACGCCGCGCAAAGTATCCAAAGCGTCACGCAGACCGGATACAACACCGCGTGGCAAGTCGACTTGGCTTAAGTCGCCGTTGACGACCATGCGTGAATTTTCGCCCAATCGGGTTAAAAACATTTTCATCTGCATCGGAGTTGTATTTTGAGCCTCGTCCAAAATGACGAAAGCATTTGACAAGGTTCTACCGCGCATAAAAGCAAGCGGAGCGATTTCTATTTCACCGGCGGCAAGTTTTTTATCAACTTGTTCTGCGGGCAACATTTCGTATAAAGCATCATAGAGCGGGCGCAGATAAGGATCGACTTTGTCTTTCAAATCTCCGGGGAGAAAACCCAAATTTTCTCCGGCTTCGACTGCAGGGCGGGAAAGGATAATTTTATCAATTGAGCCTTCAAGCATCATGGTAACGGCCAAAGCAACGGCCAGATAAGTTTTACCGGTACCGGCAGGTCCCAAGCCGAAGACAAGCTCATTATTCATCATTTCGACAATATATTCGGCTTGAGTGGCAGAGCGCGGATAAATATGGCGTTTTTTGGTTTTGAGAACAATTTCGTCAATATTGATTTTAGGTTTGATATTTTCGTCGGCACTGCTGATGCGTACGGCGGCCAAAACTTCTTGTTCTCCGATATTGATACCGCGGCTGACTTTAGAATACAGAGCATCAATAGCGTTTTTGGCTTGGTTTACAGACTTTTCCTCGCCACTTATACGGACTTGGTTGCCAAAAGTAGCGATTTCGACATTAAGAGCCTTTTCAATTGTTTTCAGGTTTTCGTCTTGAGGACCGACGAGTTGTTGGACCAATTGATTATTAAAAAGTTCAAATTCTATCTCTGCCATGATATACCTCAATTTATTGTTATGATTAAATAACCTCTCCGCTTAAAGAGTTTGTGTTTGCATCGGTGACTTTGACCGATACGATTTTGTTCAAATATTGCTCCGAAATTTCGGCATGGAGGTTTTGCATATACGGTGTGCGACCGAAGAGCTGGCCTTTCTTTTTGCCTTTGCTTTCGAAGAGGACGGGCATTGTTTTGCCGATACATCCCTTATTAAAGTTTAATTGTAGCGCAAATAATTTATCTTGCAAAGCAATTAAACGTTCCGATTTAATTTTTTCGGGAACTTGGTTGGGGTAAACGGCGGCAGGCGTGCCGGCGCGTCGACTGTATTTGAATGAAAAAGCCTGAATGTAGCCAACTTTATCAACCATATCCATTGTGGCTTGAAAATCTTCATCGGTTTCACCGGGGAAGCCGACGATAAAATCTGAAGAAAAGCCCAAATCGGGATTAGCATGGCGCAATTTATCAATGATTTCGAGATATTGACCGCTGGTATGACGACGATTCATGGCTTTTAGAATTTTATCCGAACCGGATTGCAGGGGCAAATGCAGATAAGGCATCAATTTTTTCAAATCACGATGACAAGCAATTAAGTCGTCGTTGACGTCAGCAGGGTAAGAAGTGGTATAACGTAATCTCTCCAAACCGTCTATTTCTGCCAAACGACGAAGTAAATAGGCCAAATTTCTTTCTTTGCCGTTAGCATCTTCTCCGTGATAGGAGTTAACGTTTTGTCCGAGCAAATTGATTTCCAAAGTTCCGGTTGCGACTAATTGCTTGGCTTCTTTAATAACATCTTCTACCGGTCGTGAGGTTTCGACGCCTCGTGTGTAGGGGACAATACAATAAGTACAAAAATTGTTGCAGCCTTCTTGTATGGCCAGATAAGAGCAACCGCCTTCGGAATGATTTTGGGGCAGGTGGTCGAATTTGCTTTCGGCAGTAAATTCGGTATCTATGATACACATATCTTTTTGGTTGGCGATTTTTTGCAAAATTTCGGGAATACGATAATAAGTCAAAGGCCCTGTTGCAAAATTAACATAGGGAGCTCGTTTGGCGATTTGTTGGTCCTCGGCCTGAACGACGCAGCCGACAACGCCGATAATCGTTTCTTTTCCTTGTTCTTTTCGTTCTTCTTTTATTAGATTAATTCTGCCTAAATCTGAAAAAAGTTTTTCGGCAGCTTTTTCACGAATATGGCAAGTATTAAAAATCACCAAATCGGCATCATTTATATTAGATGTCGGGATGTGTCCCATATTTTGTAAAATATTGGCAATGCGCTGAGAGTCATAGACGTTCATTTGACAGCCGAAAGTTTTGATATAATATTTCACTTTCTTTTTTATCCTTATTAGAAATTATCGGTGGCTCATATTAGACTTAATATAAAAGTTTTTCAAATGTTTTTTGTCTGATATGCTTGAGTTTTATCGTTTTTTTTGTTGCGAATAAAATTATGCTTTGTTAATATAAAACCATAAATTCACCAAATAGGAGGTTTAAATGGATCCGCACTTAGAAGAAATGCTCAAAATGGATGAAGATGCGAGAGTCGCATATTTGAAGGCTTTTACTCGTTTGGCATGCGCCGACGGAACTTTTGACGAGAATGAAAAACAATTTATAAGAAATTTGGCGCGTACATATCAAATTTCAGAAAAAAAAGTACCGGAGATTTTAGCCTCGCAAAGTGATGAAGAAATATTAAAAGAAATTACAAAAATAGACAGCCGCCGCGTAGCACTGCAGCTTATTAAAGAGCTTTGCATTTTGGCTCATGCCGATGATGTCTTAACCGATGAAGAAACTTTATTTATCGGTCGCGTGGGACAGGCTTTGGGAATAGAACTTGATAAGATTGAACAGATTAGCAATTGGGTTATTGATAAAATTATTCTGGCAGAAGAGGCAAAAATTATTTTCGAAGAAATCGAAAAATAGAAATACTTACCAGAGGAGATTTTACAAATGACAGACGAAATAGAAAAGCAAAGGAAGGAGCGCTTGGAGAGGTTGCGCCATATGCAATTGCAACGCCAAGACAAACTTGATACGCCTAAAAACATCATAATGCGTGCTGTTCAAAGAGAGTACAAAGATATTGACCATATGGAAGCTGAAAAAATTACCCGTGAATTGGTGCTCGCTCCCAAAAAATCCACAATAAAAATAGGTAATAAAGAAGTTCCCGTCTCCGATTTGAGCATGGATATTGCCTTGTCCATAGAAGCTCTTGGCTCTGAAACTTCTTCGGAACAGGAATATTTTAGCTGGTTCAGCGAATCTTCGGACATTATTCAACACATGAATGACGGTTTTATATCAGAAGATGATCTTAAAGAACGTAATGATTGGCTCGAAAGTTCTTTCTCGCGTGAAGCCGAAATTATGACTTGCTTGGGATTATTGCAAGGTTGCCCGTTTCCCGAAGCCAAAAAACATTATAACCAACTTTACAATAAACTTGTAAAATTACGTCAAATTCGCAGTTCTATTAAGGAAAGTACCGCAAACAAAGTTGATAATCCACAGGCAGTAGACATGAAACAAAAAGAAAATGCTTATAAAAAAGCTGTTGTCTATGTTGCTGCTACTCGAGAATTTTTAAAACGCTCGTCTCGTTGGAATATGAAAAAAGATACTTTGAAAAAGCTACACGTCTACCATGGCGATGACGATGATTTGGCCGATGATTACGACGATTTTTATAATATGTACGAAGACGAAGAATTGCGCCGTGCTTATGAACAAGAAATGTTGTCACAAGATGAAAATGCTGGACTTTTTGATTTGAACTATCGATTTGACGATGCATTAAAAGAAAATATATTATTCCACTGGGATGATGATCGGATACAGTCTTATGAAAAGAGTTTGGCCGAAGACTTTATTGATAATGTAGAAACGCGTCAGCCCAAGATGGAAACAGCAAAAGATATTCGTGAGCATATTGCACGGTTGTCCGGGCGCAGACCGCCTCATAAAGAGCGTTCTCTAAGCTATTCTATGGACAGAACCCGTGCTTTTAATAGCGTACGTTTCAATTCTTTGTCATCAAACATGCAAAATGATTGAAAAAAACTAGACAAGGATAATGTTTTTGTATAAGTTTAATTTGAAAAAGAATTTTTTATAAGGAGTTTTTTTATGGCAGCTTTATTGGAACCATTTGTATGGATGCTGGGCGTAATTATAAATATTTATTTTACGTTAGTTTTGGTTGAAGTCGTACTTCACTGGCTTGTCCATTTCAAAATTGTGGATTTAAATAATGTATATTTAGCCAAAGCTAGTGATTTCTTAACAAAAATCACTCAGCCAGTTTATGCAAAAATAAGAGAAAAAGTTCCGGCAGTTTCCGGTTTTGATTTTTCTCCTTTCATTTTGTTGCTTGTATTGTTGTTTTTGGGACGTTTGATGTATCGTTTTGATATTATGTTAATGTCCTAAAGCCAACACAAAAGTTAAACGGGCAGCCTCGGCTGCCTTTTTTTGATTGAGGTATTATGTTTTTTGATGTTACGGCAAAAGGAATTTTGCTAAGAGTTCGATTGAGTCCCGGTGCGTCACAGGCCGTTATAAAAGGCGTGTTTGTTGATGATAAGGGGTATGAATATATCAAAATATCAGTTGCCAGTCCGCCCGAAAAAGGAAAAGCTAATAAAGAATTAGTGGAAATGTTAGCAAAAAATTTAAAAATTGCAAAATCAGAAATAGAACTTGTCAACGGAGAAGTTTCTCATTATAAAAAACTGATATTAAAAACGACAGATAAAGCAATTGTCGAAAGACTCAACAGTTGGAGACCCGAAGATGACGGCAAAAATAATTGACGGAAAAAAAACAGCAGAAATTTTACGTACCGAATTGGCACAAAAGATTGCATTGGAAACAATAAAACCCTATTTGGCAGTCGTTTTGGTCGGAGATGATCCTGCAAGCCTGATATATGACAGGAATAAACAAAAAGCGGCTCAGGCCATGGGCATGGAATGCGTTATCCATCATTTGCCTCAAGAAACGACGGAAGATGAATTGCTAAATCTTGTGACCGAACTAAATATTGATAAAAAAGTCAATGGTATAATTGTACAAATGCCCTTGCCAAAACATATAGATTCTTCTGCCGTAATAAAGGCTATTGCCCACGAAAAAGATGTTGATGGATTTGGACCGTACAATGCCGGATTATTGCATGAAAATGACAGTCAGGCGATGATTGCGGCAACACCTAAAGGAATTTTATATCTGCTGAAACAAGCATTGGGCGATTTAAGCGGAAAACATGCGGTTATTATCGGTCGTTCCAATATTGTAGGCAGACCCTTGGCTTCTTTGCTATTGAACAATAATTGTACAGTGACCGTAACACATACCAAGACAGTAGATCTGCCGTCAATCTGCCGACAGGCGGATATTTTGGTATCGGCCTGCGGTCAAGCTAAAATGGTAAAAAAAGATTGGGTAAAAGACGGGGCTACAGTTATAGATGTAGGCATGAATCGTGATGGCGGAAAGTTATGCGGAGATGTGGATTTTGATGAGGTCAAAGAAAAAGCCGCATATATTACGCCTGTTCCGGGCGGAGTAGGGCCGATGACGATAGCCATGCTTTTGGATAATACTTATCAGGCATTTTTGCGCCAACATAACGTTAAGTAGAGGAAAAACAGATGAAACTATTGAGAAATATGTATGATTGGCTGATTGCCGCCGCTTCGGGACGGTATGCAATGGCTGTTTTGTTTGTGGTTGCTTTTGTAGAAAGCTCTTTTTTCCCTATTCCTCCGGATGTTATGCTGATTCCGATGGTGCTTGCAGCTCGCGACAAGGCATGGAAAATAGCGGGATTGACAACTGTTGCAAGTGTTATCGGTGGTTATTTCGGATATGCTATCGGTTTTTATGGATATGATTTAATAGCCAAGCCTATTTTGGAATTTTATGGTTACTTACATCAATTTGATGTATTCAAAGGATATTATCATGAATGGGGAGCCTGGATTGTGTTTGGTGCCGGCTTGACACCGTTTCCATACAAAGTCGTTACTATTGCGAGCGGTGCCGTAGATTTAAATCTGCTGGTTTTTGGAATTGCTTCTGTTCTTTCTCGCGGAATGAGATTTTTCTTGGTAGCATGGTTGTTAAAAAAATACGGGGAACCGATAAGAGCATTTATTGAGAAAAATTTGGGAATGCTTACGGTGGTCTTTTTGATTTTATTGTTAGGCGGTTTTGCATTAATAAAATATATGTAATTATTTCAAATATATATAAGACATCACCGATGCATATCGGTGGTGTCATTTTATAGTTGCCTTAGCCTTCAACCCCGAGTTTACTCAGGGGTGAGGTGTCGTTAGATACCGCTCCGCGCCAACGAGCGTAGCCAAACCTTAAGGTTTTTAGCTAATTTAGAAATTCAGTTACCTGAAAGCACCTATAAGAGCCTTTCCGAAAAGTCAGAAACTTGCTCAAAGTTAATCCAAAATGTCAGAGCGGCTGTGCCTAAGCACCTTTGAAGATTGCGGGAAAACTTCATACAGATTTTATTTTAAGTTTGTTTTGGTACTATTTAAGGCTTGTCAGTTGTCTAGGTTTTACAGATCAGATGTATGCCGCCAGTATGCGGGCAAACTTTTCAATCATAAAAAAACCCGCGATGAGGCGGGTTTTAAAAATGAACATGATTAAAATTCGAAAGAATTAATCTTTATGGCGAAAAGTAATGCGTCCTTTGGTTAAATCATAAGGCGTCATTTCTATATCTACTTTATCACCGACCATTACTCTGATACGAAATTTACGCATTTTTCCAGCGGTGTGAGCCAAAATTTCGACACCATTTTCCAATTTTACTCTAAACATGGCATTAGGCAGTTTTTCAATAACCGTACCTGCCAATTCCAGTAATTCTTCTTTCATAAATACGACCTCATTGTTTTTTTTTTTTTTTTTGTATAAACCTTAAATTTTATTTTTGCAAATTATTTTTGCATATACTTATGAAAAAACATGAGTAAGAAGCAGATAATAAGGTTTTGGCTATCTATTTTCTTTATTTTTTAATCTTTCCTTTTGGAGTTTAATTTTTTGTAAGTCAAACTCGGGAATTTTCGGAGTAGGAATTCCATTTTTAAGTTTTTTAAGAGTTTCGTTACGGTTAAATTCACCTGTATTATCTTTAAGTCCCAACGCATGATTCCATTGAAAAATGGCTTCTCTTTTACGACCATTCATCCAATAAGCATCACCCAAATGGTCATAAATAATAGCTTCGGAAGGTGCTTGATCAGAGGCTTTTTCTAAATATTTGACGGCATTTTCATAATCTCCGATTTTGAAAAAGGCCCAACCGAGGCTATCGGTAACGGTTCCGTCCTCGCTTTTGGGATTGTAGGCCGAAACAATGAGTTCAAATGCTTCTTCAATATTTTTATTTTGTTGGAGCAAAATGTATCCAAGGTGATTTTGCGTTATTTTGTTGGGTCTGATTTGAAGGACTTTACGCAAATATTTCTCGGCCAAATCGTTATTATTTGCCGCGCCATAAGATATTCCGATGGCAAAGTAGAGAGGCCATGTTTCGCGTGCGGAGGCTTCAGGATAACAATCGACAGCTTTTTGATATAATTTAGCGGCTTCAAGATATTGTCCGTTAATGCGGGCAACTTCGCCTAAATTTGTGAGTATATCGGGATTAGGCGGGTAAGAAGCGTAGAGTCGACGAAAAATAGCTTCAGCTTTTTTGGGTTGTCCCATCATAATAAGATTTTTGCCAGTTTGAAATTGTGCATTATAATAAGCATAACTATCTGGTTTGATATGAGAATACATTTGATTAGCTTCGTTAAATAATTTTCTTTTTTCAAGAATGGAAGCTGATAACAGATAAGGCAAAGGATATTCGGGATAACAATATGATGCTAAAGATGAAAAGAGAATGGCCAAATCGTTGTTTGCCGCATCTTGTTGCATCAGTAAAGCAATACTGAAGAAAGCATCGGCAAGACCTTTTTCGGGTTTGTCCAAAAAGGGAGATATTTTTGAATCGGATTTTTTGATTGTCTCAATAACATTTTTCATCATCAGGTTATTTTTATTAATAGCCAAACTTGCGGCACGCAGAGCTTTATCCGGTTCATTTTGGCGAAGATAGAAGTTAGAAATGACTTGTAATGGAAATACGGCAAGTTCGATATGCTCTATTTTCATGAGAGAAGTATAATAAGCCTCAGCGGCATTTGTATTTCCGAGATAATCGTTAATGGCGCCGGCATGAAACAGGTAGAGAGGTTTGAAAGCCGGATTTGAAGCTAAAGGGGCGAGGGCATCGAGAGCTTGTTTGTCTTGATTTAAGCCGGCATAGCTCCAGGCAATCACGAGCGGATTAAAAAAGTTGTCAGCCAACGGATTTTGAGCGTTTTTAATATTATCAATAGCCTTTTGATATTGGGCATCTTTAATAAAATCGACGGCTTCAAGCATTAAAATGAAAGGACTTTCATCACCTTTTTGTTGGGCCAGTTTGGCATATTGAACGGCTTCTTTTATACGTCCTTGAGAGGTCAACATAATATAGAGCTGACTAGGCAGCATTTGTTCGTCGGGAACATTGTTAACCACTTTTTTATAATAGTCTGCGGCTTTGTTTAAGTCGTGTCTGATATGAGCTACTCTTCCGGCGAGGTAGCTGCCATAATCGGGGGTTTTGTTTGTAGAAGCAGTAGGTTGTTGTGTATCATGGATTACAGGTTCATCGGGCTCAGGATAATTTTGACAAAACCAAGAGCACGAAGTTGCTACGATAATTCCAATCAGCACAGATAAAATACATGCAATTTTTTCAAACACTTTTAATACTCCGATCATTTTCAATTAGGGCTCCAGTTTATTTCAGACTCGCTTATGATACAACATAAAAGTAATAATATGAAGATAAATTGATTATTTATTTGCAAAAGTTTGCAGAAGAGCATAGTCTGTAAAACATGATGAACGAAGTTGAGTTAATAGAATGGTATTTATCTGCCGGCGTTGACTGTATATGCGGTAAAGATGCAGGTTTTAAAATGCCGGAACAAAAAAAAGCGGTTGTTTTCGAAAATAAACAAGAAGAAACCGTATCTCGTCCGGCGATAAAGGAATCTCGACCGGCGATAACGGATTTGGCACAAGTCAGTATGCAGGCCGGTCAAAATGCGCGTACGCTTTGTGAACAGTCAGATAGTCTTGATGCTTTGCGGAAAGCGCTGGATTCTTTTGAAGGATGCTCTCTGAAACTTACATCAAACAAAACGGTTTTCGGCGGGGGCAATCCGGAAGCAAAAATTATGATAATCGGTGAGGCTCCCGGTTCTGATGAAGACAGAATCGGCGAACCTTTTGTCGGCAAAAGCGGACATCTGCTTGATAGTATGTTGAAAGCCATAGGACTCGATCGCAGTCAGGTTTATATTACCAATGTTCTGCCGTGGCGTCCGCCCGGAAACAGAACACCGACAAGTTCGGAAGTTGCAATATGTCTCCCATTTCTGAAACGACAAATAGAATTGATTTCGCCTGAAATCATTGTAGCTTTGGGTGGTAGTGCAGCCAACAGCCTGTTGGACAGGGAAGAGACAATATCGCATTTACGAGGAAAATGGTTGGAATATAAGGAGATAAAAGGTAAAAGTATTCCGTTGCTGGCAAGTTTCCATCCGGCATATCTTCTTAGAAATCCGGCACAAAAATCAAAAGTATGGTCCGATTTGCTAAGATTGAAGAAAAAAATACAAAATAATTAGTCTTTTTTTCATAATTTGTTGGCAAAATCAAAAAAATGAATTATTATTCGATAAAATCTGATAAACAACTTTTAAGGAAAGCAAAATGAGTATTAGTAAAAATGTTTTCGGTTTGGCTCTGGGAGCTTTGTTGGTAACTGGTGCAGAAACATCTTTGGCAGCTTCTGCTCCAGCAACAGGTAGCAATACAACGGAAGAAGAAGTCTTATTTAAAATTCACGATATTTCTCCCGTTAAAAATAGCGATGGTGAAGTTATCGCTTGTGACTTTAACGCTACTTTTTATAACCGCTCTCCCTATGAGGTTAGTGATGCCGTCGTAAGTTTGACATGGAATGATCAATCGCTCGAAAATATTATTAAAAGCGAAAAATCAGAAGATGCTAAAAAAAGAAATATCAGCTCCGGTCGTGCTTATTCTGAAACGGAAAGAAAAACAGCAAAAACCGTTAATGCCGAGGTTGAACTCTCTAACCTGAGTTCATATAAACAAGTAACAGTTAATGCTCGTGTTAATACGGATCGTTGCTTCATGTTGCTGCAAAATGTCGATTTCTCGATTAAAAATTGCTCTGCCAAAGGCGGTATGGCCGAAAATAAAAATAATGCCAGACGTCAGAATCGTAACAACCCTTGTGCAAGAATGTTCAAATTTGTAGCTCCGCAAGATGCCCAATACTATCTTGACTTCAAAGAAATAAGTTTGGATGAGGAAAAAGCTATAGAAGATTCGCAAAAACAAGATCAGAAGAATCAAACAAACAGTATTTATTCAAAAACAGTAGATACTCTCGATTCTGTAAAAAGTATTATAAGCGATATTAAATAATATAAGTAATATAGGTTTATAAAGATGAAAAAGACGGGGATGATATTAATAAAAGCTGTGCTTGCGGCGGCGTTTGTGATGACGCAGCCTGCCATGGCACAGTATTTCGGAACATCCCCGTCTTCTCCGTCTGCAAAAACTAATGACCAAACCGTTACCGCTTCGCCAAGTTCGGATACAACGCCGTCACAGCAAAATACAAAGGAAAATGAAACCTATTCCGTGGTTGATACTTCAGAGCAAACAAATGAAGTGCAGCAACAGCCGGTAAATTCTCCTTTTGACTATGCGTATGGCAAACAACAAGCTAAAAAACAAGCTCCGACACAGCCGCAACGTCGTCGTTATTCTACGGTTGGCGGTGTTACGGTCGAAACAACGGATGACAGCCAAGAAGATGAACTTATAATGCTTTATATGAAAAATTTTAATATATATCGCAGCCCTTCGGGAAAAATTCGTTGCAGTGCACGTTTCGCTGTTTTGACAACTCTTCCGGTTCGTCTTTCTAATATAAGTTATCGATTAAAATGGCCAAAGATGGAAACCGCGCTGTCTTTTAGCGATGTCGAACCCGGTGTTGAAAATCATTTCGACTACGCACTTTTGGGTGATGGATGCTATACAATGGATAAACAGCCCAATATCATAATCAATAGATGTCGGGCTAAAGGTCTGAGCCAACGTCAGTGCGCATCAAGAGTACGTTGGATAAAAGCTATGTAATGTTTGATTGCGAGAAAACTATTGAAAAAGTTGTTTATGTTGTTTTTGACGTTGTTGCTGCTTCCGCTAGAGGCAGAAGCAACGTCAAAAAATTTTAAATTTATTGATGATAATTTGCAAAAACAGATTCTTAGTTATGCAGGCGTGTCCTCCGATGATGTTGCGACTTATGCGGCTATTTTCAAAGCAATTGAACAAGGCGATTTTGATAAAGCCGATGATTTGCAAAAAAAATTGCGCACAACAGCCTTAAACGGGCATGTGTTGGCAAAAAAATATTTGCATAAAGATTATGTCACGACTTATGAAGAATTGCAAAAATGGCTAAAAAAATATCCGTACTTGCCGCAATATCCGGCTATTAAAAATTTAGCACGGACAAAGGCTCCCGGATATAAGGTTTCTTCATCTCCAAGCCAAAAAAAGAAAATTTATGCATCTTACGGATGGTATAAAGATAAATATGCCAACCTCAGCTCAAAGAATCGTAAATTTGTTCGTGAAAAACTAGATGAATTTGTTCTGGCTATACGCAGAACACAACTTGATAAAGCCGTAAAAGTATTACAAAATAAAAAATTACGGCAATTAATTCCAATCAAAAATTATGATGCCATGTGCGCAACTTTATGTTCGGCATATTTTCTGGAAGGAAAAAACGAAGAGGCTCTAAAATGGTGTCGTAAGCCTATTATACGGAGTAGGGATGCAACGGCAAGTTGGTTTGGCGGACTAGCTGCATGGCAAGAAAAAAACTATGTTTTAGCAGCTGATTATTTTGGTAAGTTAGCATCACTTAAAGATAATGACGAATGGTTGATTGCAGCCGGTGCCTATTGGGCATATCGTGCGAATATAAAATTAAAACGTCCTGATTTTGCAACAAAAAATTTGAGAATTGCAATACAATACCCAAGAACATTTTACGGTGTGTTGGCTCATTATATGTTGACCGGAAAAGTAGATTACGATTGGGAGATTAACAGTTATTACAATCAGTTATCAAACAAGGGTTATTATAAAGAGATATTATCATCACCGACGATGAGGCGCGGAATTATATTGTTATTTGTGGGTCAAGAGGATTTAGCGGCACAAGATTTGAAGTATAATTATAATAAATTGAATATACGTCAAAAAGAGCTTCTTCTCTATATCAGCCGTCAATATAGTTTAGCTAATTTGAGCTTTTCGGTAGCGAATCGTCTTAAAAATTATAAACAAAACAAAAATTATGATATTTTTTTATATCCCTTTCCAAACTGGGAGCCAAGCGAAGGATGGAAAGTCAATCCGGCTTGGGTATGGTCTATCGTGCGACAAGAATCATTATTTATACCACAAATTCGAAGTCATGCGGGAGCTTGCGGTTTAATGCAGCTAATGCCCAACACGGCAGCTCAGGTGAGTGGCAATAAAATATATAAGCAAGAATGGCAAAGACTTTACGACAAACAAACTAATATTGATATTGGTCAAGATTATATTGCCGAATTAAGAAAAACAGACTTCATTAAGGACAATATCATATTTTTGGCCGCAGCTTATAATGCAGGTCCGCATAATTTGAAAAAATGGATTGATAGCGAAAAATACGATAACGATCCTTTGCTGTTTATGGAAATGATACCATGGAAAGAAACACGGTTATATGTTAAGAGAGTGATTACAAATTATTGGATGTATTCTTCTCAAATAGGACAAGAACCACAAAGTTTAGAGCAATTGTTATCAGGACAATGGCCACTGTTAGATAATTTTTGAAATATGAAGCACTGTTTTTATGAGGATGCCAAGACATAACCGACGCCCCATACAAAAGCCGTTGTAAGTGTAAAAGGCTTCTGCAGGGGCGCGAATTGGTTTTTAAAACTCAAATTTTACCGCAGAGAAATTGAATCTGACTTCTGTTTATCCACCGTATCCCGGTAATGTTTCTTTATTATCATCATAAAATTTCAGCGAAGACATAATGATTTGTTTTGCGTCATCTGGTCCAAGGAATGTTTCTATTTTTACTTCTTTATTTTCTAAAATTTTATAATCTTCAAAAAAACGTTTTAATGTTTTGAGGCAATGAGGGGGAAGTTCCGTAATGGAGGTGTAATGATTATATTCAGGATCATCAACATGAACAGCAATGATTTTATCATCAGGTTCACCTTGATCAATCATTTTCATAACGCCGATAGGTCGAGCCCGTACAATTGTGAGCGGCAAAACGGCTTCTTGTCCAAGGACCAAAATATCCAAGGGATCATTGTCTCCGCAATAACTACGCGGTATAAAACCATAATTAGCGGGATAATGTACGGCACTATATAATATTCTGTCAACTTTAAGCAGTCCGCTCAATTTATCAAGTTCATATTTAACATTTGAGCCTTTGGGCACTTCAATAATTGCATTGATGATTTCTGGCGAATTTTTTCCGGCGCTGACTCCATGCCAAGGATGAAGCATTTCAAATTCCTTTCATAATTTCATAATAAAAAAGTACTGTAAAAGCTAGAATAAAAAAGACTATAATTCAAGCAGATTATTTTTTATTGCGGTATTCAAAAGAAAAATTTTGAATGAAAGTTAAATAAAAATAGGCATCAGTCAGTTGAATATAAAGCAATTTATAAAAAAAATTATTTTTTATAAATTTTTTACTTGATTATTTATTATTATATGTGTATATATCTTTCTCGTAGATGAGATGGGCGCTTAGCTCAGCTGGAAGAGCATCTCGTTTACACCGAGAGGGTCGGGAGTTCGAACCTCTCAGCGCCCACCAGTTTTAAGCCTCCTTAAATAAGGAGGCTTTTTTGTGTATATGTATAAAAAAGTAAATAAAGGTTCGAACTCCCTCGGGAGTTCATCTTGGCAACTAGCCTCTGCCGTCGCTTTAGGGCTCGGCAATCGGCAAGTGCCTGCGGTCACTTGTTTGTTAAGGA
>CALXPO010000013.1 GCA_944390315.1 uncultured Alphaproteobacteria bacterium | reverse complement strand
ATTCCCGTTACCCGCTCCAAATTTTCAACACTGACATCATTAAGGGAAGCGAACCCGAAAGGGCCGGAGAAAATAAAACAGTCCTGTGAACTGTTTTATGACGACGGGCGTAGGTTGCTTGAGCTTTGAGACCTCGTCAGAGTGGCGAAAAAGCTCTAGAAACCGAGCTTTCGAGCGACATCGTCGCGTATTCCCGTTACCCGCTCCAAATTTTACCTAATTTATAGTTACCATCATAAAGTAACATCTGTCTTATTTAGAAAAAATAGCAAATCTTTTTCAAAATCTTTATGCGTACTTGTCGGCAATATTTGATAATGCAAATTAACTCCTAAATTTTCAAGTATCTTATACGATGCTTTGCGAGAGGTATCTATATATCCGTCCTCAGCCGCCTCAAACCAGAAAATCGGTGTATGTGCTTTGTTAATATAAGTAATATTATAAGGCAAATCTCCACATATACTGATTGCAGCTTTTAAGTTTAATTCCAAGCCCATATGCGCCGCCATTCCTCCGCCTTGAGAATGACCGACGAGAATTGTGTCTGCCGGATTAAGTTTTAAATTTTCTAACTGCCTTTTTATATAGTCGACCGATGACCAATAATCTTTTTCTACGGCATCTCTCCTACCCTCTTTTAGAACTTTATTAAACCAGACGAACTTATTCTGTTTATCTGGATGAGGGAAAGGGGCATTAAAAGCGACCAATTTCCGACATCAAATTATGATAAGCCTTACAATCAGCTCCCGAGCCATGCAAAAAAACTAAATTTTTCATCATTATTCCTTTAACCAATAACCTATTTTCCAGCTTAGTTATCCTCTTCTTAGGATGCAACATTTTTTTGATTTAATGTATAATTCCCACAAGAATTGATGATTTGAACCTTTCGCTTGTAGTCAAGCCCCTCTCCCGGGGTTCAAATCCAGCTCTCCTCATTACATTAAAAAAAAAGCACCTTTTCAGGTGCTCTTTTTTAATGGCGGAGAGTCAGGGATGGTCCGCGACATTGCTCCGCAATGCTTGTTCCACTGCGCTCATTCGCTCTCGCTCACCGGCGTTCTCCCGCCCGCCTTTCGCTTGTAGTCAAACCCCTCTCCCGGGGTTCAAATCCAGCTCTCCTCATTACATTAAAAAAAAAGCACCTTTTCAGGTGCTCTTTTTTAATGGCGGAGAGTCAGGGATTCGAACCCCGGGAGGAACTCACGCCCCTCGTCTGATTTCAAGTCAGGTGCATTCAACCGCTCTGCCAACTCTCCTTCATCTCCCTAACCAATCGGGATTGTTTTAGTTTTTATCTAAAACAATCCCAAAGGTCAAGTCTTTTTTTTATATTTTTTGCTAATTATTTGCGTTTTCCAACCAAACGCAGATAATCAACAATATATACAACAACTAAAAAACAAAATGCTCTAAGGCAGATAATATATGCTCCTGCTCTGACACTGAAGAAAAATACCTGAATAACCATCGATGTAACTAAAGAGCATCCTAGCATTGTCAGCCAATAATACTTTACTTTGCTAAACGCAAAGGCACAAACAATGGCCGGAACAAAAATCTTCCAGTCTACAATCATCTCCTTTAATATTCCTAAACTTATCGGAATAAACTTCGTTCCCGTAAACATGCTGATAATAATCACCGCAATACCGACTACAAGAATCGCAAAGTATATTTTTTTTAGACTCATCTCTTTTCCCCTAACCTGTTTTATTTTGCCGCAGAATAGCAATATTTATATTGTTTGACAATAGATTTCATTTTATTTTTTTAGCGTCAATTGCTCGTAAAATGACTCCGTTGTCAACACCAACAATCTTAACTTTATCTCCTTTTCTCAGACTTGTATCGCATTGAATGAGCCACACACTGTCACCGACAATAGCCTTGGACCGACCGTCCACTACATCTTCTGATAAAGTATATACCTTGCCTATATGCTGACCCGCTGCATCATTTAAGTATTTATAATCTTCCGCAACTTTGCTCTTCTTCATAAAACGTGAATAAAACAGCCAACCGCATATAGTAAAAAATGTTGAACAGGCAATAAATACACCTGATACCTCAATGGCCGAAAATTCGTAATATTTACTTAAAAATCCAGTTGCAAATGCCGCAAGACCAAACCATATTAAATAAACACCGGGAGCAAACAACTCCAATAACACCAAAAATAAACCAAGGTAAAACCACTCCATATACCCCATTACTGTCCCCTTACTTCTTGGCACTATGTTTATCTGTCATGACTTCTTTGGCAATTTCAGCAATACCTGCAATTGAACTCATAACGTTGGCTGTATCCATCGGCATCATCAACAATTTTTGATTGGGTGATGTAATAATGCCTTGCAAAGCATCAATGTATTTTTGTCCTAAAAAGTAATTTAGAGACTGAGGTGTACCTCCGGCAATGGCATCTGAAACCATTTTGGCCGCCGTTGCTTCCGCCTGTGCTAAGCGTTCACGAGCCTCAGCTTCACGAAATGCTGCTTCTTTTTTGGCTTCTGCCGCCAAAATTGCCGACTGTTTTTCTGCCTCAGCCGCCAAAATCATTGACTGCTTTTCACCTTCGGCTTTCAAAATTTCTGACTGTCTGATACCTTCGGCCTCCAAAACACTGGCACGTTTATCACGTTCGGCCTTCATTTGTCTGGCCATTGCATTAATCAAATCTGCCGGCGGCGTAATATCTTTAATTTCAACACGTGTAACTTTTACTCCCCAAGGAATGGTGGCTTCATCAACAACCGCTAACAATTTATGATTTATGGCATCGCGTTGGGATAACAATTCGTCTATCTCCATGCTGCCGATAACCGTACGAATATTGGTCATTATCAAATTCAAAATCGCAACATTCAAATCTTTTACCTGATAAGCCGCATTCGCTGCCTGTTGAATCTGGAAAAACAGAACACCGTCTACTCTCACCGTCGCATTATCTTTGGTAATTACATCTTGCGACGGAACGTCCAAAACTTGTTCCATACGATTGATTTTTGCACCAACTCTTTCTACAATCGGAACTATTAAATGTAAACCTGGTGTAAGCGTCCTTGTAAAACGTCCAAAATTTTCAACCGTATATTCATACCCCTGACGAACAATAACCACAGAACTAACTAATATTAAAAAGGCAACAATCGCTAAAAATAATGCAAATTCCATAGATTTTCTCCTATTCCATTTTTTATGTTATTTATGATAAGTTAAATTATAAGCCAGGCAAGTATTTTATCTGTTTATAAACATTTTATTTAAAAAGAATATCCCCGTTACTTATATTGTACGGGGATACCTCTTTTATTTTGTCCGTTTTTGTTATATAATCATTGCCGTAAATTCTGCTTCAGACACAACTTTATCATCGACCATCGATTTGCCCTTAAAAACAAAAACGTTGCGGCGAGCATGGATTTTTTCAACATGCATCATCAATTGGTCGCCGGGTTTAACCGGTTTGCGGAACTTAACACCGTCAATCGACATAAACAAAACACTCTTTTTCTTTTCGCTTTCATTTTCAGCATTTGCTGAAGCTGCCATAACCAAAGCTCCTGCCGTCTGCGCCATGGCTTCAATTTGCAAAACTCCGGGCATAACCGGATTACCGGGAAAGTGCCCTTGGAAAAATTCTTCATTCATCGTCACATTTTTAATACCGATACCTTTTTCACCGGGAACTTCCTCTATCAATCTGTCCACCAACAAAAACGGATAGCGGTGAGGCAAAAAATTCATAATCTCTTCTATTGTATAAATTCTATTCTCTGACATTTTCTTTTCCTTAAAAATCACTGATGTTTATTTTTTTGAATTTCTTTGCAAAAACGAAACCTGTCGCATAAAATCCTTAAACGGAACTGCCGGTGAACCCATAACAACCGTTCCTGCTTCAATATCACGCATAATTCCGGATTGGGCGGCAATTTGGGCACCGCTGCCCACATTTAGGTGATCGGCAAAACCGCTTTGTCCGCCACATACCACATAATCGCCAAAATTGCAACTCCCTGCTATTCCCGTTTGCGAAACAATAACGCAACCACGGCCGAGTTTATCATTGTGTGCAATTTGTACCAAATTATCAACTCTCGTACCATCACCGACGACAGTATCATCTAGCGCACCTCTGTCAACGCAAGTATTGGAACCGATTTCAACATCATTTCCGATAATAACACGACCAAGCTGTGGTATACGCTTATGTACACCGCCGATTGTCTGGAATCCGAATCCGTCTTGTCCTAAGCGTGCTCCGTTATAAATATAACAATTATTCCCCATTATCGTATAGGCAATATAGGCATGCGAACCAATTCGGCAGTTGCTGCCGATTTTACAATTATCTCTGATGACGGCAAAAGGTTCAATAATTGTTCCGGCTCCGATTTCTACATTTTCTCCGATAACAACATAATCACCGACCGTACAACCTTCACCCATTTTGGTGCCTTCTCCGATAACCGCCGTTTCGGCAATTTTTGCCGACGGACGTTTTTCGGCATACATCGCTTCGTTTAATTTCAAAAAGCCCAGCTTAGGGTTATCGCTTGTCAGAACAGCAACTTCCGGAGCTACAAACTGTGCCAAATCTGAGGTGGTCACACAAGCCGTCGCTTTTATATTTGCACCTTCCGCCTTTTTCTTTCTGTCGTAAAAAAAGCAAATCTCTCCGGCTGTTGCCTTATTCATGGTATTGATATTAGATATTTTTACTTCCGACTTACTCTCATTTTGAAGAGTTGCTCCACATATATCGGCAATTTCTTTCAAGGTAAATTCTGCTTTTTTTATAAAAAAGTTAGTATCTATCATTTTTCTCTCCTACAAGGATTGATTACAAGCTGGTTCCAAAATTCAGACGAAAGACCTCGGTTTCATCATATTTTTCTTTAACAACGGGGAAACCGAAGTCAATATCTATTTTACCCATCGGTGACAGCCAGCTAAACCCAAAACCGACCGAAACACGCGGCGTATCCGAATATTCTACGATTTTATAGCTGACATCGTCAGGTTTACCAAGCATACCGACATCGACGAAGGTACGACCTTTGATGCCGACTTCATCCAAACCAATCGGGAAAATCATTTCGGCTCCCGAATAGATCATCCAGTTACCGCCCAAAGCATCTTCGGTATATTTATCTCTGGCACCGATACCGGCGCTGTCAAATCCGCGCATGGTCGAACCACCCAAAAAATAACGTTGAGACAGGCGGACGCTTTCTCCGTCATAGCCTGCAATATAACCGCCGTTGATAAACATTTTGAGGGTGTAATAATCATAAAAAGTCGTATACCAATAGGCTTTAGCATCAAATTTTAAATATTTCTCATCACCGCCGGCTCCGGCAACATCATTACCAAATGATAAGAAATATCCTTCTTTAGGATCAATGGCATTGTCTCTCTTATCATAGTACAAAGTTTGACCAAAGATTGAACCGACGTACTCACCTTCTTGATTTTGAATATAAATTGATGCACTTGGGCTGACATTCTTAATTTCATCTTGACGCAAGGTATAGCGGACACTTTGAGATAAATCATCCGTATAGTTCCAACCTAAGCGAATTCTGCCCCCCATCGTATCTTCATCGTAAGAAGCCTCATCTTGGTAATCGCTTTCACTCTTGAATAAGTCAATACCGGCCGCAAGCGGTCTATCCATGAAATAAGGCTCGGTAAAATTAATATTATAATCTTGAACACGCTCAGATATGCCAACGTCAAAACCAAGTTGTTGACCTTTGCCCATAAAGTTGTTTTCGGTAACCCCCGTACGGATTAAGGCTCCGTTGACGGTAGAATAGCCGATACCGACATTAAAATATCCCGTAGATTTTTCGGTAACATTGACATTTATATCAGCTTTACTGTCATCTGACGTCGGAACGGTTTGTATATCAACTTTGCTGAAGTAATTCAAATTCTCAATATTGCGGCGCGAAGCTCTGATTTTGGCGGCATTAAAAGCATCGCCTTCATTAATACGAAATTCTCGACGAATAACCTCATCATAGGTGCGGGTGTTACCGATAATATTGATTCTGTTAATGAAAACGCGAGCCCCTTCCTTTATTTTGAAAGTGATTTTCATCTCGCCCGTTTTCATGTCTTTATTAAGCTCGGGTTCTACTTCCACAAAAGCAAAACCGCGTTTACCGATTTCGTCTGTCAGCGAATAAACACTCTTTTCTACCTTAGAAGCATCATACCAATCTCCAACCTCAATATTCAGGCTATCAGACAATCCGTCCGTATTCATATCCGGAATCTCCGATACAATATCAATTGATTTAATTTTATAACGAACGCCCTCTTCCAATACCGTCGTTATCACAAAAGACTGACTGTCGGGACTGAGCTCGGCAACCGAAGATATCACGCGAAAATCAGCGTAACCGCGGTTATTATAGAAACGACGTAACAATTCCTTATCATAATTGCTTTTTTCGGGATCATAATTTTCCGATGATGAGAAAATACGCCACCATCTGGTTTCTTTACTTAAAATTTCTCCTTGCAAATCGCTGTCGCTGTAATGTTCGTTGCCGACAAAATTAATCTTGGTTATCTTTGCCAACGGCCCCTCATCAATTTCATAAATCAAATCAACACGATTTTGATCTCTTTTGATAACCTTTGGTTCAACCGTTGCCGCATAACGACCGACACGTTTATAAATATTTAAAATACGTTGGACATCTTCCTGAACTTTGGCGGTCGTATAAATGGAACGCGGTGCCAATTGAACTTCGCTTTCGAGCATTTTATCATCAACTTTATCGTTACCGTCAAAGAAGCGTTTATTAATTATCGGATTTTCTTCTACCGTTATTTTTAAGACATCGCCTTTAATATCAAATGATATATCGGAAAACAAACCGGTGGTATAAAGTTTTTTGAAAGCATCATTTAGTCTCTCAGAATTGACATCATCTCCGGGTTTAACATTGACATATGAAAGCACAGTTTCTTTTTCTACACGTTGCAAGCCGCTGATATCAATTTTATTAACTTCGGCAGCTTCGGCTGTCGTTGCCACCGCCAAAAAAGAAGCAATTGTCAATAACTTTTTACTTTTCATCTCTGACCTCAATATTCAATAATTATGCAAAAAAGCGATTAAACAAGTGAACAACGTCGTTCCATGTTGCAAAAATCATCAGGGCAACAATCAAAGCAAATCCCAGCTTAAACAAGTTTTCTTTTACTTTTACACTTATTTCACGGCGTGTAACGATTTCTATCAAGAAAATAACGACATGTCCGCCGTCCAACACGGGAATCGGAAACAGATTGATTAATCCCAAATTGATAGACAACAAAGCCATAAAAGCAATAAAATCTATCAAACCATTCTTTTTAGATATATCGCCGGACATTTCGGCTATACGAATAATACCGCCTAAATCTTCACTGCCGCGTTTACCCGTAATCATTTGTCCGACACCGCGAAGTGTTCCTTCGGTAATTCGCCAAGTCTCGCCGCAGGCTTCCATAAAAGCCTCACCCCAAGACATCTTTTTATGCGTCGTTTCCATTGTGGTAATTGACTTTATACCGAGCATCGGTCTTTTCGTTGTCTGACCGTTTGTTTCCACTTCCATCTTTTCGAGCTCGACCGTCAAATCCAAGATATCGTCACCACGTTTAAGTTTGACATGAGCCTGATTATCAACACTCAGAGCAATTTCTGTTGAGATATCGCTAAAATCTTCTATTTGTTTGCCGTTGATTTCCAATATGCGGTCATTTTGCATAATTCCGGCTTTTGCCGCTGCTCCGCCCTCAATCACTTCGCCGACGACCGGTGGAAAAGTCAGTTTTCCGAGAAATGCAAACATAAACATAAAAACAATTATTGCAAAAAGATAATTGAAACCGGGACCGCCTAAAACAATAGCCAACTTTTTCCATGGATTTTGAAACGGAAAGGCTTTTTTCTTATCTTCTTCGCTAAGTTCTTTAACGCTTTCATCGCTATTGGCCGAAGCTGCGTCGGCATCACCTAAAAACTGGCAATACCCCCCCAGAGGAACGGCGCATATTTTCCAATTGGTTTTATGTTTATCCGTAAATCCCCACAATTGTTTACCGAATCCGATTGAAAAATCGGTTACCTGAACGCCGCAAAGGCGAGCAATCAGAAAATGTCCGAATTCGTGTACAAACACCAAAATGCCGAGTAAAACGACAAAAGGAACAACATAGTAAAGTATATTGATTATCCAATCCATAATTTCAAATGCCTTTTATTTTTAAATACTAAACCAATATGCCAAGATTAAAAATACAAACGGTGCGGTAAAAATCATGCCGTCAATACGATCGAAGACTCCACCGTGTCCGGGGATTAGCGTGCTCGAATCTTTCAGTCCCAAATGACGTTTAATGGCCGACTCAATCAAATCACCGATTTGTTCCATAACAGCCAACAAGGCACCGGCAACAGCCAAACGCCAATCATTGATTCCGAAGAAATAGAGATATCCCCATGCGCATAAGGCAGACAGAGCCATACCGCCGCACAACCCCGCCCAAGTTTTATTCGGACTGATTTTGGGAGCCAACTTCGGACCTTTAATTGTCTTTCCAAAGACATAGCCGCCGATATCCGTTGCCCATATCATCAAAACAAAGCAAAGAATATGAAATGCGGTAATGTAATAAATCCACATCATTGAACCAATACCCAAAGTTATATAAGGCACGCCTAAAGTCAACAACAAGCGATGGGCTTCTCCTTTGGACTTAAACCAAACCAACAATGTGCAAAACAGCAAAGCTATACCTATTCCCAGCCACGAATTGAGCATGACGGCAACCGCCATTGACACCGTATAAGCTACGGCATATACCGTCGGTTTATTATTAGCAACCATCGTACTCCATTCCCAAGAGAGCAAGGCACCTATCCCCAATAGCATCAGCACGACGTATGGATAACCAAAATATAAACCGGCAATGGCTATCGGAGCCATTATCAATGCCGTTATCGTTCGTACCCAAAGGTTAGATTTAGTTTTTACCATATCTTCTCTCCCGAGTGTTAAAGTTTGCAATAATCTTTTCTAATTCTTTGCGATTAAAGTCCGGCCATAACAATTCACTAAAATAAAATTCAGAATAAGCTATCTGCCACAACAGGTAATTGCTTATTCTCTGCTCGCCGCTGGTTCTGACGACCATATCAGGATCCGGAATATCTTTTGTATATAAAAAGTTGGAGAATGTTTTTTCATCTATTTCTTCAACTTTCAATTCTTCGGCTTTTACCAATTTTGACACCCGACGAACAGCATTTAATATTTCTTGTCTGGAACCATAGCTAATGGCCAAACACAAAGTCAAACCATCGTTGGACGAGGTTTGTTGCTCAATACGGTGCATACTTTCAACAATATCTATATCCAGCATTTGGCGTTCGCCGATAAATATAATCCTTGCATTATTTTTTTGAATCTCTTGCAGGTCGTTTTTTAGATATTCGCGCAAAAGTCCCATCAAAGTATCAACTTCTTCTTTATCTCTTTGCCAGTTTTCCGTTGAAAAAGCATATAGTGTCAAATACTTTATTCCCAATTCTTTGGCATCTCTGCAAACTTGTTCTAAAGTCTCGGCACCTTTACGATGACCTGCCGCTGTCGGAAGATTATGTTTTTTAGCCCACCTGCGGTTACCATCCATGATAATCGCCAAATGCTTTAATTTGTTTGTTGGTTCGTTACTCAATTTATACTCCGACCTTAGACTTGCATAATATCTTTTTCTTTTTGCGCCAGAGCTTCATCAATCTTTTTTACGAACTCATCGGTAAATTTTTGGATTTCATCATTAAAACGCTTTTCTTCATCTTCTGAAATCTCGTTATCTTTTTTAAGTTTTTTGATACCGTCCATAGCGTCACGACGAATATTGCGAACGGCAACCTTGCCCTGTTCGGCATATTTGCCGGCAACTTTTACCAATTCTTTGCGGCGTTCTTCGGAAAGCGGCGGAATCGGAATACGAATGAGTTGACCGTCAGATGCCGGATTTAATCCCAAATCTGATTCCAAAATGGCTTTTTCAACGGCTTTTGCCAAGCCTCTGTCCCAAACGCTGATTGACAAGCAACGTGCATCGGGAACACTGATGGTACCGACTTGCGAAATAGGCGTCATTGAACCGTAGGCTTCCACCATAACGCCGTCTAATAAACTGGCGTGTGCTCTTCCGGCACGCAAACCGCCAAAATCGGCACGTAACGTTTCTAATGTTTTTTCCATTCTGGTTTTGGCGCTTTCTTTTATTTGGCTATAATCTGACATTTAATACCTCTTTATTATTTTATGATTGTAAATTGACCTTGTCCGGTTACCGCATTTAACAAAGCATTTTCTCCGCTTTGAGCAAAAACAACAACCGGAATATGATTGTCTTTGGCTAAAGACACTGCCGTTAAATCCATAACTTTTAAGCCTTGTGCGATAACATCATCGTAGCTGATTTCATCATATTTTACGGCATTGACGTTTTGTTTCGGATCGGCATTATAAACACCGTCTACCTGTGTTGCTTTCAGAAGCGCATCACATTTCATTTCCGCTGCTCTCAAAGCCGCTCCGGTATCGGTCGTAAAATAGGGACTACCTGTGCCGGCAGCAAATATCAATACTCTGTTTTTTTGCAAATGTCCCATCGCGCGGCGATAAATATAATCTTCGCAAACCTCGGGAATACTCAGTCCTGAAAGAACTCGAGCTTCAACACCTTGCTTTTCGAGAGCATTTTGCAGATAAAGCGCGTTCATAACCGTTGCCAACATTCCGACCTGATCGGCTACCGAACGATCCAAACCTTTGGAGGCCTCTTTGGCTCCGCGGAATATATTGCCGCCCCCGACAACCATACAAACCTCGACACCGATTTCTCTTACTTTTTTGACTTGTTCGGCCAGTGAGGCAATAACGGTTTCATCTATTCCAAAAGTTTTTTGTCCCATCAGCCCTTCGCCGGACAACTTTAGCAAGACACGTCTATATAATGGTTTCATCTATTACCTTAAAATATGAGTTGCAACTTTCTGTTTGCTTTATATTAAACAATTAATTACGTTTGTCATCAACATTTTCATTTTTTATACAATGATTTTGCTTTTTTATCCCCTTAAGCGGCATTATCTATTGATTTTTTGATTAACAATATATAGTTTTTAGTTTGTTGCTACATTGTTTTTAGGAGATTGTTTATGAGTATTGCCGAAAAAAAAATTGCCGTAGTTTTAGCCGGATGCGGCGTCTTTGACGGAAGTGAAATTCACGAAGCAACCTGTGCGTTGCTCAACATTGCCGCAAAAGGCGCAAAGTATCAATGTTTTGCTCCCAATGCCGAGCAAGCAAGCGTTATCAACCATCTGACCCATACCGAAGAAAGCGGTCAAAAACGGAATATGCTTGAAGAAGCTGCACGCATTGCCAGAGGTAATATTAAAGACTTAAAAGAATTTAATCCCGACCAGTTTGATGCCGTCATTTTTCCGGGCGGACAAGGTGCCGCCAAAAACCTCTGCAATTTTGCCGTCAAGGGCGCTGATTGCGATGTAAACGAAGATGTGCAAAAAGCTCTGGAAGCCGCTTATGCCAAACAATTGCCCATCGGTGCCATTTGTATTGCTCCCGCTTTGATTGCCCGCGTACTCGGAAAGCATGGAATCACCGTTACCATCGGTAACGACGCCGCAACAGCGGCACAAATTGAAAAAACCGGCGCACATCACCATAATTGTGAAGTCGACGGGGCTTATGTCGATCGTGAACACAAAATCGTCAGTACGCCGGCTTATATGTTGGCAACTTCCATTGCCGAGGTCAATGCCGGTATTTCTCATTTGGTTGAAGAGATATTAAAGCTTTGCCGATAAAAGATTTTTGAGCAAAATTTTAAGTTTGCTCCATTTACTTAAATGCGGTTTGGGAGAGATAATTTCCCAGCCGCGTTTTTCCATAATATCAAAATATCTTTTTTGAATATCAACAATCAACAAAATCGGGCGAGCCGTTTGCCTATCCAATGTTGCCAATATTTCATAAACTTTTTTATAATTTGCGGAAGCTATTTGCGCTAATTCTAATCTGGCTTTGGCCAAATTTTTATCTACAACGACACTTTTGGGATCGGTAGCGGTAATTCCCGCTTTTTCCAGTAACTCCTGAGGAATATAAAGCCTTCCGTTTTGCGCATCCTCTTTGACATTGCGCAAAATATTGGTGATTTGCAAAGACAATCCCAAAGCTGAGGCCAAATCTTTGATGGTTTGTTCATCATGACACCCAAACACACGCAAAGCCAAATTGCCGGCCACTCCGCCGACCCCGCGGCAATAACCCGACAATTGTTTCAGACTTGGCGCTTGTAACGGATTATCTATATTTGCGGAAATGCTTTCGACCAAATTCAAAAATTCTTGTTTTGGCAACTTAAAACGCATACAATTTTTATAAATACGGCGTCCTATATCCGTTGCCGGAACTTTTTTATCAAAAATATTATCCAACTCTTCACGCCACATAGATAATATTTCTTGCTTTTCGCTCAAATCTATTGGACTTTCAACCACATTCTCAAGATGACGGACAAAAGCCAACAAAGTATAAATAGCTTCGCGTTTGGCACGGGGCAAAAACTGCATTCCCCAAAAGAAAGTATGACCGGTATCATTTTTAATTTTACGGCGAACAACTTTTTTCAAATCTTTCATTGTAGTATCAATCCATTGTTGAATCTTTATTTATATTTAGGATAAAGTTGTGATGAAATCAACCGTATTTTTTGGGCAGACCCATTTCTTCAACCCATTTATCCGTTGCCGCCAAAGCTCTCCGACAATAAGCATTTTTGCGCTCCGTTCCTTTAATTTTTCTGAATTTGCCGTTGGCCGTAACTTCGCCTCGTATTTCAGGAAAAATACCAAAATTGATATTCATCGGCTGAAAATCTTCAATATTGACACATTCGGTCACATGGCTGAGCATTGAACCGAAGGCGCTTTCCCGCGGAGGCAATATAATTGTTTCGTCTCGACTTTCGCAAGCCGTAAAATAGCCGCAAAGCAGTCCCATTGCCGCACTTTCAATATAGCCTTCGCAACCGCTGATTTGTCCCGCAAAACGAATATACGGACGTTGTTTCAAACGTAAGCTGTTGTCCAACAATATCGGCGACTTGATAAAGGTATTTTTATGTATTCCGCCAAGTCTGGCAAATTCGGCATTTTCCAATCCGGGAATGGTTCTGAAAATTTCCTGCTGAGCACCATATTTAAGTTTGGTTTGAAAACCGACCATATTGCGTAAGGTATCGGCAAAATTATCCTGCCTCAGCTGAACGACGGCATAAGGCTTGCCTCCCGTATGCGGATTGGTCAGGCCGACCGGCTTCATCGGTCCGAACAAAAGAGTATCTTTTCCTCTTTCGGCCATAACTTCTATCGGCAAACAGCCATCAAAATAATTAGGCTTTTCAAAGTCGTGAAACTCAACCTTTTCCGCCGACAACAAAGCCTCCACAAATTTATAATATTGCTCTTCGGTTAAAGGACAATTTATATAATCTTTTCCCTCTCCTTTATCATAACGTGACTGATACCAGGCAACATCCATATTGATGCTGTCTTTGTACACAACCGGAGCAATCGCGTCATAAAAAGACAATGACTGATTATCCACCAAAGACATAATATCTTTAGCCAAAGTTTCGGAAGTCAGCGGTCCCGTTGCAATAATGACCCGTCCCCAATCTTCGGGCGGCAAAGCCGTTACCTCTTCCTCCACAATAGTGACTAATGGATGACTTTTCAGTTTTTCGGTAACATAATCGGAAAAACCGTCTCTATCTACCGCCAAGGCTCCGCCGGCAGGAACACGACATTTATCTGCCGCCTCCATAATCAAAGAGCCGGCACGACGCATTTCTTCGTGCATTAAACCGACGGCATTATATTCAGAATCGTCAGAACGCAACGAATTTGAGCAAACCAACTCGGCAAAACCGTTTTTTTTATGAGCCGGAGAATATTTAACAGGCTTCATTTCGTGTATAACTACCGGCACATCTCGTTGTATCAACTGCCATGCCGCCTCGCTGCCCGCTAAACCTGCGCCGATTATATGAACCGGATTAAAACCCATTGTCTTTCCTTTCTGTTTTTTCTTTCTATACCTTTGGTGACCCAAAATGTAAAGTTGCTTTTTGTAATTTTTGATTTTCTCTCTTTTTATTAAAATTATCGTTTGCTATTTTTACAAAATAATATAATATTGAAACGAATTTTAATATAACTCGGCTGACGCAATGAAAAACAATTTATTTTATCTTACTTTATTGATACTGATATTTGGTTACGGCTCCGCAATAGCCGATGATATGGATGCTATGCTTTTTGAACCGGCACCAAAAATTACTGCCGCTCCCAAAAAGCCTAAAACTCCGGCTAATACTTCAATTGCTCCGTCTGTTAACGGCGGAATCATCATGAAACCCGAAGCCATCAGCGATGCTGAATTCGAAAGTATTGAAGAAGCCCTGCCTGATGAACCAGAACCTGCCGCGTCAGATATGAATGCCGCTTCGAATATCAATCCACAAAAAGTTAATAAGCCGACAAAAAATAATGCAAAGTCAAAACCCCAATCCTTAACCGATGCCATTAAAGAAACTGCCGAAGAAGAAGGTGAAGAGTCTCCTTTGGCCGGTACTTGGGTGGAAAAACTGGCAAATACTGCTTTGTCCGCCGCAAATGATGATAATGATGATACAAAAGTCGGAAGCATCAATCTTGAGGGTATGGTCAATCATGCCAAAAACAGCAATCGACGTTCCAATGCCTCCGTGTTTGATATATCCGGCCTTATGCTTCGCATGAATTTGCCTCAAGCCGAGGCAACTATGCTCAAAAGAGGATTTAAAAAAGTTTCGCAAAAACTCGAAATCCCAAATTTTATAAAATGGCGTTTCGAAGAACAATGCCGCAATGCCGGTGTCGTCGGCTATGAACGCTTGGCTAGTTGTGTGGTCAAAGCCGCTAAAGAAAATAACCACCAATACGTCGAAAGCGAAAAATTTATGAAATACGATACCCAAGAAGAAATTACAATCAGCCTGACAAGTAATTTTACCAATAACAAAATTTATAAAATCGTATATCGGAGCATGTCTGCTAAAAAAATTCGCGGCAGCAGTCAAAAAATTCAATACTTACGAGATATTAAAATTTATGATTTTTGGCGCAAAATTAACCGCAAATACGGTGTTCCCGACAATAAAGAAGATGTTATTTGGGGTATGGGCGGAACAAAACCTTATATGAAAGCCGCAACCGGCTTCTTGCTTTTGGAAGATCCTATGCTCAAAGAATTGGATTATACCAGAATGTCTCGCGAAGACCAAAAGTATATGAATACAAATCTCTATAATTTCTAAGGCTGAAAAATGAATAATAAAATTAACATTTCTGAGCTGATATGCACCCGTATCAGCCATGATTTAATCGGTAATATCGGAGCTTTTGCCAACGCCGTAGAATTGATGGATGACGAAGATACAGATTTTCTGGCCGAAATTAAAAATACATTAAAAACAAGTTCTGACGTTCTCACCGCAAGACTAAAATTCTTTCGCATGGCTTTTGGCTTAACTAATGCTAATCTTGAAAATATTGATATTGTTAAAAAAGCTACCGAAGAATATTTGCGCACACTCAATTTTTCACACCCGATTAAAGCAGATATCAATATTATAAACAGTCCATTTAATCGAGCGATTATGTTGGCTTGCATGTGTGCCGCAGAAGTCATCATCCGAGGCGGCACAGTCAAAGTTTGCAGCACAAGACAAGCCGTAATTATTTCGGCAATAAGCGAATCTCCCTTAGCTCAAGCTAAAATATCCGATATGCAAGCCGTTCTTGAAGGAGAAACTCCCGACAATATTTCTCAGTATGCTCCGCTCTATTATCTCAATCAAATTTTGAAAGAAAATGAACTCAAACTAACAATAAATGTTTTGAACGGTTTTTCTCTGATTATCAGCTGAAATCTTATATAAAAAATTCATTTGAATGACGGGAAAGATAATTGCTTTCCAGATATTTTTGTATCATCGATATATCCATTAACCGTGCTTTTTGCGGGCAGCAACGTACGCATTTCATACATTGTATACATTTTTCGGGGTTACCTATATACTGCTCATTTATGGCCTCGGTCGGACATATTTTGCGACATAAACCGCAACCGGTGCAGTCATCGCTTTTAATCGGCGTCACCGGAGATTTTTTCCATTCTTTATAAGGGAAATTTCCTTTTACTTTGACCGAAGTCTTATCTTGTTTTTTCAGTATGGCTTGAGCAAATTCTCTTATTTCTTTTTGGTCCTTAACATCGGGACGACCTGCCCCCAATTTATCGGAATAAACATGGGGAATGACAACAGCCGCCGCGGCAATACAGACAAATCTTTTGGCTTCCATTTTGTTTTTCCACTCCAGCAACATATCGTCATAATCTCTGTTACCAAAGCATGCGCAAAGAACACAAGCCGTATTCCGCCCCTGAATATTTTCCCACAAATCATCAACCTGAGGTAATCTGCCGCCGTATACCGGACATCCCATAACGACCAAATCATTCTCGCTAAATTTTAATACTTTTTTTCTTTCTTGAGGAATGGTCATGTCTCGTTCAACAAATGTCTTTCCGAGTTCTGCGCATAGTATATCGGTTGCTCGTTTGGTTCCGCCGGTCGGGCTGAAATATAAATGATAATTCATATTTTTCTCCTTAAAAAAAAAGGGCGAAATTATTCGCCCTTACTTGTTTATTCCGCACCGACGGCATCTTGTTTTTCTTTATAAACCAGCATCGGAGCTTTTTTGCCGTCAATCACATCGGCATCAATGATAATTTCCGCCACTTCTTTTTTATCGGGAATATCATACATCAGCTCCAACAACTTTTCTTCCATGATGGCTCTCAAACCACGGGCTCCGCTCTTGCGTTCAATTGCCTTGCGGGCAATTGCCGTTAAAGCATCGTCGGTTATGGTCAACTTAACATTTTCCATATTAAACAAAGCCACATATTGCTTAACCAAAGCATTTTTAGGTTCGGTCAAAATTTTAACCAGAGCTTTTTCATCCAAATCATCTAACGAAGCAATAATCGGCAAACGTCCGATAAATTCGGGAATTAAACCGTATTTCAGCAAATCTTCGGGTTGAACATCTTTCATAACTTCACCGACCGGTCGTTCCTGCTTGCTGGCCACTTTTGCTCCAAAACCGATAGATGTTTTTTGATTCCGCTTATTGATAATTTTTTCAATACCGGCAAACGCACCGCCGCAAATGAACAGAATATTTGTGGTATCGACATGCAAAAATTCTTGCTGCGGGTGTTTGCGACCGCCTTGAGGAGGCACATTTGCAACCGTACCTTCAATAATTTTCAATAAGGCTTGTTGTACGCCCTCGCCCGAAACATCTCGGGTAATTGACGGACCGTCACCTTTGCGGTTGATTTTATCGATTTCATCAATATAGACAATGCCTCTTTGAGCTTTTTCGATATCATAATCGGCCGCTTGAACCAATTTCAAAACAATATTTTCAACATCTTCACCGACGTATCCGGCCTCGGTCAAAGTGGTGGCATCGGAAATGGCAAACGGCACATCCAATATTTTTGCCAAAGTCTGAGCGAGTAAAGTTTTACCGCTTCCGGTCGGCCCAATCAAAATGACGTTAGATTTAGAAACCTCTACATCAGAATTGTTATGATTACTGTTCAGCCGCTTATAGTGATTATAAACGGCAACAGACAAGACTTTTTTGGCATGTTCTTGCCCAATAACATATTGATCCAAAAATTCTTTTATTTTAGAAGGTGTCGGCAATTTTTCCATTGTATTACCGATAACATTTTCACCTTTTTTTTCTTTTTCGATTTCGTTCATTTCATCGTGAACGATATTGATGCATACATCAATACATTCATCACAAATATAAACGCCGCGACCGGCAATCAGTTTTTTTACTTCCGACTGGGATTTTCCGCAGAAGGAGCAACAAATTTGATCGTCTTTATGTCCGTTATCTTCGCTCATTTTTTCCTCTTTCTACTTACTGATTTCTTTACGTGTCGTAACGATTTGGTCGATTAAACCGAATTTCAGGGCTTCCTCGGGCGTCATAAAGTTGTCTCTATCCATGGCTTTTTCAATAACCGATAGTTTTTGCCCTGTATTTTCGGCATAAATATTGTTCAAGCGACGACGCATATCCAAAATAAGTTTTGCCTGAATTTCGATATCTGCGGCCTGTCCTTTAGCACCGCCGGAGGGTTGATGTATCATAATCTGAGAATTTGGCAAAGAAAAGCGTTTGCCTTTGGTTCCGCCTGCCAGCAAAAAAGACCCCATTGAACAAGCCTGTCCTATGCAAAGGGTGTTAACGTCACAACTAATATATTTCATAGTATCATAAATTGCCATTCCAGAAGTAATGACGCCTCCGGGTGAATTAATATAAAGAAAGATATCTTTATCCGGATCTTCCGCTTCCAGGAACAAAAGTTGTGCACAAACTAAGGAAGCCATATCATCTTCAACCTCTCCGGTCAAAAAAATGATGCGTTCTTTAAGTAGGCGAGAAAAAATATCATATGAACGTTCTCCCTGAGGGGTTTGTTCAACTACCATCGGTACCAAACGATCATAAACTTCCATGGTCTTATCTGACATTTAATATTCCTCATATAATAAATTTACCCAAATTTTTTGTGAGTATAACAACTAATTATTAATATTTTTCTAAGTCCTAAACAAAAAGCCCTGCTTTAGGACGGCAGGGCTTATTTTATCGGATTGAAAACTACAGCAGTTTAATGTTTCCGGCGACGACACGATCTCTTTCTGTCATTGTATCGTAGCTGACTTTGTCCCCTTCGTTAAGCGTTCTGAGTCCTGCACTCTTTACTGCCGAAATGTGAACAAAAATATCTTTGTCGCCTTCATCGGGAGTAATAAATCCGTAACCTTTTCTTTTATTAAACCATTTTACTGTTCCTGCTGCCATAATCTTATTCCTTTTTACATACAGGTTAAAACTTTTTATCTAGTAACTGCTATTGCAGTTATAATGTTAAGCTACTACAATTTTACTTTTTAAGCAAGTTATTTTTTGTTCATCTTGATTGAGGCAAAAAGAAGATTATATCTTTGCAGTTGGGTTTAATTTTTTGCAAAGGATTGTAATCATGAATAAAATTTTGAATGGCTTATTGATTGCGGCTGTTGTTCCCGCCGTCATTATGATTTGCGCCGACAATGCCGAAGCCAAAGACAAAAAACACAAAAGTTGGCTTGATAAAGAAATTGCCGAAATTGATAAAGATTACCACAAAGCTATCGAAAAATTGGATAAATCTTCTTTCAGCGATGAACAGAAAAAAGTCTTGGAAGCCCAAGCCGAAGCCAACCGCCAATTAGCAACCGAACAGGCTCAGGCCGTTGCCGCTCAAAAAGCCAAAAACATGGAAGAACGCGCTTCTATGAGTGATGCCGTCAAATCTGACAATGACAACAAAAAAGTCATCAAAGAAATCGATGAGATCTTGTAATTTTGATTGCTTTTATTTTCACCGACCGGAGGAAACTCCGGTTTTTTTTGTTTTTTTGCTTTTTTGTGTTCACAATTTAAATAAAATCTGTTAAATTCAAGCGATTTTTGAAAAAATAAATAAACAATGTTAAACTTGAACAATAAGGAATATGTAACATGGCATTGAAAAACAGCAGAGAAGCAAATTATCCCGAATGGTATCAGAACGTGGTTGCGGCTGCCGATATGGCAGAAAACTCTGCCTCGCCGGGGTGTATGGTTATCAAGCCTTGGGGATACGGTATTTGGGAAAATATCCGCAACATTTTTGATGAAAAAATTAAAGAAACAGGTCACGAAAACTGCTATTTTCCAATGTTCATCCCACTTTCTTTTTTCCAGAAAGAAGCCGAACATGTTGAAGGTTTTGCCAAAGAAATGGCGGTTGTTACCCACTCGAGATTGGGTATGAAAGACGGCAAGCTCGTTCCTCAATCGCCTTTGGACGAACCTTTAATCGTTCGCCCGACTTCCGAAGCCATTATTGCCGACTCTTTCGCAAAATGGGTAAAATCTTATCGCGATTTGCCGGTACTCGTAAATCAATGGGCAAACGTCGTTCACTGGGAAATGCGTCCGCGTCTGTTCTTGCGTACGCGTGAATTTTTGTGGCAAGAAGGTCATACCGCTCACGCAACTGCCGAAGAAGCCGAAGCCGAAACCAAACAAATGCTTGAGGTTTATCGCGATGTGGCCGAAAATGCTCTGGCTTTGCCGGTACTCGTCGGTCGCAAACCCGAACACGAAAAATTCCCCGGTGCTGTTGATACTTATTGTATCGAAGCCATGATGCAGGACGGTAAAGCTCTGCAGGCCGGTACTTCTCACTTCCTCGGACAAAACTTTGCTAAATCCGCAAACATCAGCTTTATCAACAGCGAAGGCAAATCCGAATATGCTTATACGACTTCTTGGGGCGTTTCGACACGTTTAATCGGCGGTGTGATTATGACTCACGCCGATGACGAAGGTATGGTTGTACCTCCTCGGATTGCTCCCTATCAGGTTATTTTGGTTCCGGTTATCAAAGACGAAGCCAACCGTCAGGCCATTACGGAATATATTGAAAAAATTAAAGCAATGCTTAAAACTTTGATGCCTTTCGGCGAAAAAATCAGAATAAAAATCGACAATCGTAATAAGTCGAGTGTTGACAAATTCTGGGATTGGACCAGAAAAGGCGCTCCGATTATTTGCGAAATCGGTATGCGTGATGTCGAAGGACAAAAAGTTATGGTCAAAGAACGTCTTAAACTCGGAACTCCCGAAGGTAAGGAAATTGTCGGCTTAAACGATTTCGTTGCCGGCGTTTGCGCCCGTTTGGAGGCTATTCAAAAAGAAATGTTCGAACGCGCCAAAAAACGTTTGTATGACAACATCAGAACGGACATTACAACACACGAAGAATTTGAAAAGTATTTTTCAAACTCCAACCGTTTCATTAAAGACGGTGACAAAGATGCCGTTGCTTTTGTTCGCGGCAAATGGAGCGGCGACAAAAATTCGGAAGAACTTTTGAAAGCTCTCAAAATTACAATTCGCTGTATTCCGTTCGACCAAAGCGGCACCAAAGGTGAGTGTTTGCTTACCGGTGCAAAAGATGCCACCATCGACGTGATATATGCTCGCAGCTATTAAAAATAAAATCGCCCCGAGCTTTCGGGGCTTTTTTGTGGGATAAAAAATAAAAACAGTTTAAAACAACAACAAATTGTTTTAAGTAAAAAAGTAAATTTAACAGTTTAGGATTTTGTTATGACAGAAATTTTCATTATCAGCCTTATCGGCGGTTACTTGCTCGGCTCCATTCCTTTCGGTTTGGTTTTAACCCGTTTGGCCGGTCTCGGCGATATTCGTAAAATCGGCTCGGGAAATATCGGCGCAACCAATGTTTTGCGGACCGGCAGAAAAGATTTGGCTCTGCTTACCGTTTTGTTAGATGCTTCCAAAGCAGGTTTTGCCGCTTGGTTGGCTTTACATTTTGTTCCGACAACCGATATGTTTTTTATGGGAATTCTTACTCAGACCAATTTGGTTGCCGCTTTGTGCGCCGGTTCTGCCGCCATTATCGGTCACAATTTTCCGATTTGGCTTAAATTTAAGGGCGGAAAAGGTGTGGCCTCGACCTTCGGCTTTATCTTGGTCATTAATCCGACAATTGCCTTAATGGCTCTTGCTACTTGGCTTGTTTTTGCTTTTACTTTCAAATATTCTTCGCTCTCGGCTATAGCCGCCGCCGTTTTGACACCGCTCTACGCCTATTTTTATGCCGGTGAAGTCGAAAGCATCTTCTTTACCGTAATTGCTTTGTTGGTCTTGCTTCGCCACCACGCAAACATTAAACGCCTGATGAAAGGCGAAGAAAGCAAAATTTCTTTTTCTAAGAAAAAAGAAAATAAGTCCGAAAGCGAATCCTCAAAAAAAGATGAGGAAAAGGCAAATTAAGGGTTGGAAATGGCTGTTGATGAAGAAATTTCGGACTATTTACGCTTAATCAATACACAAGGTATCGGAGCCATCGGCTGTAACCGTCTGTTGACTCGTTACGGCTCGGTCGACAAGGCTTTGGCGTTTGTTTCCTTAAAGAAGCAGACGCCTTCTTGCGCTTGGGCAAACGAAGAAATAAGAAAAACAAGAGATTTCAGCGCCGAAATCATTATCAAAAGCAGTCCTTTTTATCCGCAAAGACTCCTAAAGTTGCATGATGCCCCACCGCTTTTATATGCAAAAGGAAATCTCGAATTGCTCAATCACGCGCCGACAGTGGCCATGGTCGGCACGCGTAATGCCTCGATTATGGGACGAAAGATAATTTCCAAATTGGCTTATGACTTAACCGAAAATAATGTGCTGATTATATCGGGAATGGCGCGCGGAATTGACTCTGCCGCTCATAAAGGTGCAATGTATGCCCAAAATCAATTCGGGCCGACTGTTGCCGTTTTGGGTACGGGAATAGATAAAATCTACCCCAAAGAAAATGAAATTTTATATCAACAAATTGCCCGACAGGGATTACTTATTTCCGAATATCCGATGTCAACACCGGCGCAAACCGGAAATTTTCCGCGGCGCAATCGAATTGTGGCTGCCCTTGCCGATGCCGTTGTGGTCGGAGAAGCGACTCATAAATCTGGTTCATTAATCACGGCTAAACTTGCTGCCGATTATGGGAAAATGTTGTTTGCCATCCCTGGTTCTCCGGGAGACGCCCGTTCGGAAGGTCCAAATTTTTTACTCAGAAACGGAGCCTCTTGGGGCGAAAAATGCTCTGATATTTTAAATGGCTTAAAACAAATTGTCTCCACCTGTCCGTTGGTTAACCGCAAGCCTCAAGAAAACGACTTGTTCACAAATTCGCTTGACAATTTGCAAAAAACTGTTGATATTCCACCGGTAACAAGTGCTGATAAAAACTTGATTTTGGAATATTTGTCAGCCGAGGGTTGTGATGCCGACGAGCTTATTCGTCTATGCAAAACCGACGCCCAAAGCTTGGCAATGGTGTTGATTGAACTGGAAATGGAAGATAAAATCGTGCGTCTTCCCGGCAATAAAATTGCCCTGACCGGCAAAAGAAGAAAGTAAAAAAATGAAACTAGTTATTGTAGAATCTCCGGCAAAAGCCAAAACCATAAATAAATACCTCGGCTCAGACTATAAAGTTCTCGCCAGTTTCGGACATATTCGCGACTTGCCGAGCAAAGACGGCTCGGTTCAACCCGATCATGACTTTGCAATGACTTGGGAACTTAGTCCCGGCGGAAAAAAACGCTTAAACGATATTATTGCCGCAGTCAAAGACGCCGACACCATTATTCTCGCATCCGACCCGGATAGAGAAGGAGAAGCCATTGCTTGGCACATTTTAGAAGAATTGAAAGCCAGAAACAAAATAAAAGATAAAAAAATAGAACGCGTCGTCTTTCACGAAATTACAAAATCCGCCATCACCGAAGCCATCAAGAATCCACGCCAAATCGATGATAATTTGGTTTCAGCCTATATGGCCAGACGCGCCCTTGACTATTTGGTAGGTTTTAATCTCTCGCCTGTTTTGTGGCGCAAACTCCCCGGTTCAAAATCCGCCGGACGTGTGCAGTCGGTTGCCTTGCGCCTAATCTGCGACAGAGAAACGGAAATTGAAAACTTTAAACCCGAAGAATATTGGACGATTGATGCCGAGCTCTTTACCGCTAAACAGGCTTTAATTAAGTCAAGACTAATTATCTTAGACGGTAAAAAACTCGAAAAATTTGACATCAATAACGAAGAAAAGGCTCTCGCCGCCAAGGCTAAAATTGAGGCGCAAGAGTTTGCCGTTGCCAATGTCGAACGCAAAAAAGCCAACAGATACCCTGCTCCGCCGTTTACAACTTCCACCTTACAACAGGAAGCCGCGCGCAAGCTCCGTTTTTCTGCCAAAAAGACAATGCAGATTGCGCAAAAACTTTATGAGGACGGTTTGATTACCTATATGCGTACCGACGCAGTCAACCTCTCCAAAGAAGCTATTGCCGCCTGCCGCGACGCCATTGTTAAATATTTTGGTGAAGAATATCTGCCTAAGGCTCCCAAAGAGTACAAAACAAAATCCAAAAACGCTCAGGAAGCTCACGAGGCCATTCGTCCATCCGACGTCAATAATACGCCGAAAAAAATGGAAGGAAAACTCGATAACGACGCTCACCGCCTCTACGAACTGATTTGGAAGCGTACCGTTGCCTGTCAGATGAATCCCGCCGTTTTGGATAAGGTCTGTATTGACTCAACTTCTGCCGACGGTCAAATTACTTTGCGTGCCAACGGTCAGGTTATTGCTTTTGACGGGTTCTTAAAACTTTATCAGGAAAGTTTTGACGACGAAGAAGAAAACGACGATAACCGGATTTTGCCAAACGTTGAGGTCGGCGAAAAAGAGACCAAAGGCGAAATCTTTACCGACAAGCACTTTACCGCACCGCCGCCGCGCTTTACCGAAGCAAGTTTGGTCAAAAAGCTCGAAGAACTCGGTATCGGACGTCCGTCGACTTATGCAACGATTATTGCCGTACTTCAGGAACGCAAATATGTTAAGGTTGAAAAATTGCGTTTTATCCCCGAAGAAAGAGGCAGAATCGTAACTGCATTTTTGGAGAATTTTTTCCATAAATATGTGGAATACGACTTTACCGCGCAAATGGAAGAATTTTTGGATGATATCTCTGCCGGCGAAATGGAATGGCGCAAGCTGTTGTCCGGTTTCTGGACCAAATTCATTAAGAACATTGATGCCGTTACACCGTTACAAATGAGTGAAGTTATTGATAAGATTGATGAAGTGTTGGCTAAACATTTGTTCCCTGAACGTGAGGACGGCAGCGATCCCAGAAGTTGTCCCGAGTGCAAAACCGGTCGTTTGGGAATTAAGTTTGGAAAATTCGGCGCCTTTATCGGTTGTTCCAACTATCCCGAATGTAAATATACCAAACAATTGGTAGATACAACAGCCGAAGAAGAAGCTGCCGTCGCCAATGCCGCCAACAAAACGCCCAATCCCGAAGATAAAATTTTGGGCGAAAAAGGCGAGCAAAAAGTTTATCTCAAAAAAGGTCCTTACGGATATTATGTTCAACTCGGCGAAGATGACCCCAAAGGTAAAGTCAAACCCAAACGTTGTTCTTTGCCCAAAGGGATTGCCCCCGAAGAAATCACTTTTGAACAAGCTGACATTTTGCTCTCACTGCCTCGTCAGCTTGGTAACGGAATCGAGGTCAATATCGGTAAATTCGGAACTTATCTGAAGCAAGGAAACAAATCTAAATCACTTTTTGGCAATGATAATGTGTTTAACATTACTTTGGAACGTGCCGAAGAATTGCTCAAAGGTGCGGCAGAAAAAATTCCGGCCAAAGTTATCGGTACTCATCCCGAAAGCAAACTGGAAATTACATTAAACAACGGACGTTACGGACCGTATTTGAAGTGCGGAAAAACAAACTATGCTTTGCCCAAAGAGTTCAAAGACAAAGAACCGACGTTGGAAGAAGCCGTTAAAATTATTGCCGCCAAAAAATAAACTTAAAAAGCCCCGAAAAAATCGGGGCTTTGCTTTAATTATTGAAATGTTTTTTTGTCGGGCATTAATTCCGTTTTCAAACACATTCCATAACATTTCAACAATTTTTCATAGACATCCCAATTTTTGAGCGAGCCGATTTCGAGCGCATCTATTTGTTGCCAGTCCACGCCGCTTTGTTGGGAAATGTTACGAATGCTCAAGCCGTGGGTACAACGATACTCACGCAAGATTTCTCCCAATTGTTGTTTGATTTGTTTTTTTAGTTTCATCGGTCTAAACTCCCTTTTGTTTTGTTTGATTTGCAGATAAACAAAACCGCCTTAAAAAAACTTCAAGGCGGGGAGTTCACAACTGTTAACGTTCAGTCTGCCTTATTCGTCATATTCTAAAAAAGAATATGCTTATTTCGACAGCTCCCCATTTGAGGAGTTGTTTGTACGTTAAAGGAGCTGTGACACTCCGCCTCCGACCTCTCGGAGGCAAAGTCATATTAAAAAAATCTCGCCCGATTGGCAAGACTTTTTATCATATTCTCTCCCCTTTGTTTTGTTCATTTTTTAGGTAAAACAAAACCGCCTCAAAAAAACTTCAAGGCGGGGAGTTCACAACTGATCACAGAACAGTCTGGGTTATTCGCTGTATCTTAAAAAGAATACACTTATATCCCCAGCTCCCCTTAAAAGGAGTTGTTCTTTTTCTGTGATAGGAGCTGTGACACTCCGCCTCCGACCTCTCGGAGGCAAAGTTATATTAAAAAAATCTCGCCCGATTGGCAACTTTAAAATTCTTATCCTCACACAAAAAAACCGTCGTATAAACGACGGTTTTTCTTAAACAGCCCAATAGACTATTTTACCAAAGCGTGAGCAAGATTAACTTCTCCTTGCGTCTGATTAACTGTTTTCATCAGCTCGGATTTATTTATTCCGCTCAACTCTGACAAAGCCGTCAAATACTCTCCAGACGTTTGATTCGATGCGGCCTCCAATTTCAAAGCATGATAGTTAAACAATGCAAAACGACGGATTGCCGTATTTCTTTTGGCTTGTTCCAATTCCGCTTGTTTTAAGTTCGTCTTTTCCATATCAATATAGACACCTTCGCGGTTGTATTGCCACATTCCGCCGGTCGCCACATCGGTCAACCAACTCGGCCAAAAAGTAAGATTGAGTATGGCAATACTGTTAAATTCGCTTCTTAAGATAATTTGTTTATCTTCATATCCGTCCTTTTTAGCCGTAATGACTGAAGTGGCTGATTTTCTTTCAAACGGATAAACACACGGTGTTTTGCATATTTCCATTCCGTCAATAAATACTCTCACGCCTTTGACATTGGAATCAAAACTGATATTTTGGCTCGAACCGCTGATAACGGTGCCGCAAGCCGCAAGTAATAAAAATGTGATTAGTGATAGTTTTTTCATATTTCAAGAACATCCTTTTTATTGTAGTCTAAACAAAAAACCCACCTAAAAAAGGCGGGCGGATGTTCGAAAACCGTATTCTGTTAAAACGGCTCGGCTTATTTGGCCAAAGCCTTATTCACCGACATCCGTCCACAGACAGAGTCGGCACAATTTTAAAGTCGTGTGCACACGACTAACAGAATTTAGGGTTTTCGACGCCCTAGGCACATTTATGCACCCATATGCAAACTATAATAGATTTTCTTGTTTTGCAACCTATAAATCAAATTATCACTTGTTCTCCAAATTTATAAACGATTTATCTTGTTGACATACTCGCGAATGGTTTCAAGCCTTACCGCATAGTTAGCTAAATCCCGCTCAATCAACAACTTTTGGTCGGGACGAACTCTAATTGTACCGAACGAACGCGCAACCAAATCAACCAGTTTATCAGGAGCTCGAAAAATATTATTATGAAAAGTTATCAAAAATCCTTTGGCACCGGCATCAACTTTTTCAATATTGGCCTGTTTGCAAATTTGTTTGATTTCCACTGTCTTAAGTAAGTTTTCAACTTCTGCCGGAATAGGTCCGAAACGATCGGTCAATTCTTCGCGCATATCAAGCAACGCCTCAGGCGTTTCCAAACCGCCGATACGTTTATACAAGCCCAAACGCACGCCCAAATCACGGACATAACTCTCGGGTATCATAATCGGTACGCCGGTCACAATTTGCGGACTCCAATCATTGGGCTGCTTACCGCCTTCGTCAACTGCTGTTGCTCCTGCTTTGATACGGGCAATTTCTTCTTCCAACATATGATGATAAAGCGCTATACCGACTTCCTTAATATGGCCTGACTGCTCTTCACCCAAAATATTACCCGAACCTCTGATATCCATATCATGGCTCGCAAGCGAAAAACCGGCACCCAAGCTGTCTAGGGCCTGAAGAATACTTAAACGGCGTTCTGCAACCGGTTTTAGGTGCTTTTGTGCCGGAATTGTAAAATAACAATAGCCGCGGAGTTTGGAACGCCCTATTCTGCCTCGCAACTGATACAATTGCGCCAGACCAAACATATCCGCACGATAAACAATCATTGTATTAACCGAAGGCATATCAATACCCGATTCAATAATTGTCGTCGACAGTAATATATCCGCCTTATGGTCGGCAAAATCGTTCATCACTTCTTCCAAATGCTTAACCGGCATTTGACCGTGTGCCACCAAGATTTTGACATCGGGAGCCAATTCTTGCAAGACTTCGTGAACATGGGAAATATCCGATACGCGCGGACAAACCACAAAAATTTGACCGTTACGGAATTTTTCACGGTAAATCGCTTCTTTTATCATTACTCCGTCAAACGGCATCACAAAAGTACGTGCCGCCAAACGATCAACCGGCGGCGTGGCAATAATGCTCAATTGTTTAACCCCTGTTAAGGACATTTGTAATGTTCTCGGAATTGGAGTTGCCGTCATTGTTAACACATGAACATCAGTTTTCAAACTCTTGAGCTTTTCCTTATGGGCAACTCCGAAATGTTGCTCCTCATCAATAATCAACAGTCCCAAGTTGCTGAATTCAATATTATTGGCCAACAAAGCGTGCGTGCCGATAACGATATCGACACTGCCGTCCTTTAATCCTTCCTTGACTTTGCGGGCCTCGGTCGGTGTTTGCAATCGGGAGAGCATTCGCACATTGAGCGGAAAACCAGACATTCTTTGTTTGAAATTATAATAGTGCTGGCGGGCAAGCAAAGTCGTCGGTACAATCAAAGCCACTTGTCCTCCGGACATTGCAACGGTAAAGGCTGCACGAAGTGCAACTTCTGTTTTACCGAAACCGACATCTCCACAAACTAATCTATCCATCGGTATGCCTGCTGACAAATCACTCAGCACATCGCTTATGGCATTCAACTGATCTTCAGTTTCATTATACGGAAAACCGGCGCAAAACTCGTCATAAAGTCCTTCGGGCGCAACATAGCTTTCGGCTTTTTTCAAATGTCTTTCGGCAGCGATGGCAATTAATTTTTCGGCAATCTCGTGTATCCGTTTTTTGACTTTGGCCTTTTTGGCTTCCCACGCGGCACCGCCTAAAGTATCGAGTTGAATATTGTCGTCTTCTATTCCGTAACGAGAAACGGTTTCGATATTTTCTACCGGAACGAAAAGTTTGTCGTCGTTGGCATAGATAATCTTCAAACAATCGTGCGGCGCACCTCCTGCGGTAATGTTCTCCAGTCCCATAAAGCGCCCGATACCGTGTTCAATATGAACAACCAATTCACCGATATTAAGCGAAGATATATCGGCGATAAAATCTTTGGAAGTTACTTTTTTGGTCGTACGGCGGTTTTGGCGCGCCCCTAAAATATCTTGTTCGCTGACCAGACATAAATCTTGACTTTTGAAGCCGTGAGGCACACCGAGAACGACCATTGAAACGCGGCGATTATCAGCCTTTTGCAGAGCCTCTTGCCAACTTTCGGCAAACCCGAATTCCATTTTTTCGTAAGGACTTTCGTTTTTGGCATCGGAAATAAGCGTGAACAGACGCTCGCGCGAACCTGCCGTATAGCAACAAATAATCCTTTTAAGTTTACCGTATTCCTGCAAATAAGCCAACAAATCAAGGTAAACCTGTTGGGCATTGATGCTTTTGGCGGACGAAAAATCTCGTCCGGGCAAAACTCCGGTATCTAAATTTTGTTCACTGTTCGGTAAATTGAGAGGGGTTAACTTAATTGCCTGACGACGTTTTAAGATTTCCTCAAAATCTTTTTCGCTTAAGAACATCAATTCGGGAGCAACCGGTCGATAAGTGTCAACTTCTCCTTGATTTTTAATCTTCAAAGCCTCTAAACGCGAAGTATAATGGTCGGCAATACTTTCGCACTTGGCAATTAAAGCAACATCGCTGTTGCGTCCGACCACCACTTTTGCCCGCGGCAGATAGTCAAACAAATCAGGCAGTGCCTCCTCATAAAAGAACGGCAGCCAATTTTCCATACCCATATATTTGCGACCGTTGGATATTGCCTCATAAATTTCATCATCTTTGAAAGCCGCACCAAAAGCCTCCCGATATTTGCCGCGAAAGGTCTTAATCGTATTTTCGTCTAAAACGACTTCACCCGCAGCTTGGAACAGGTAATTTTTCTTTTCGCCAGTCGTGCGTTGAGTGAGCACGTCAAAAGTGCGGATTTTTTCAACTTCATCACCAAACAAATCTATACGCAAAGGTTCAAGGCTTCCGGTCGGAAAAATATCCAAAATATCGCCTCTGACCGCATATTCTCCGGGCTCCATCACCTGCTCTACCCGAGTGTAGCCGTTCATGGCAACATAATGCAGAAAATTATCAAAATTCAACGTCTTGCCGACAGACACCTCTTTCATCGAATTAAGGAAAATTCTTTTCGGCGGCAATTTTTGCAATATAGCACCGATACTGGTAGCAATAATTCTCGGTTTTTTGGCGTCGGGAGCAAAAGCCAATTTCCCCAAAGTGTCGGTACGAACCGAAATTAAATTGACATTCGGCGAAACTCGGTCATAAGGAACCGTATCCCACGCCGGAAAACGTAAAATCTCGACTTCGGGCATCAAGGCCTGCAAAATATCGGCATTTTGTTCCAAAGAAACGCCGTCGCTGGCAATATACAAAACATCGTTTTCGCTTTGTTTATAGATATCGGCTACCGCAAACGGCTCATAGCCTTCGGCAACCGAGGATACGGAAACAATATTCGAATCAATATTTTTGGTCATGGCTTTATCTTCTTGTTTACATCTTTTTTGAAAATATATACAATTGCCGAAGTTAGCAACCTTTTTTTTTTTTTTTACAAGTCATGCGACCGCCTTTTTTATATCCTCTTTTTGCCTTGCCGCTGTCGATTAACGGTGTCGGGGAAAAATATGCCAAATTGCTGCAAAATTTGGGGATTTTTAAGATTGTCGATTTGCTGTGGCATTTGCCTTATGCCGTCAACAATCGCCGTCGATTGCATAGCTTGAGAGAATTTAAGTCGGGAGAAATTAATACTCTTGCCGTCACCGTCGTTGACCACATCGCTCCCAAAAGCCGCAAACAACCTTATGTCGTACTCGCGCAAGACACGGAACAACACGAACTGGCAATTGTTTTTTTTAAGGTTTATCCCGAATCTATCAAAAAAAATTTTCCAATAGGTGCAACCAAAATCGTCAGCGGAAAAGCCGAATTTTTTAACGGTCGCTGGCAGATGAGTCATCCCGATTTTGCGGTCGATATCGAGAATTCTTGGCAAATTCCAGAAACAGAACCCGTTTACGGTCTGACCGCAGGTATCACCAACAAATTTATCTGCCGCCTGATGTATCACGCCCTAAAAGCCGTTCCCGAAATGCCTGAATGGTTGGAACCGAATTTTCAAAAAACACATCAATTACCCGATTTTCGTACCGCCTTGGAGCAAGTCCATCACCCCAGCTCGGCATCGGTTTTGGCTCCGGAATCTCCCGCCCACACCCGCTTGGCATATGACGAACTGTTGGCCAATCAGCTGGCCTTGGCTTTGGTGCGCGAAAAAGTCAAAAAACAAGCCGGACGTAAAATTGCCGGCAACGGTTTGCTTCGTCGGCAAATTATAGATAAACTACCTTTCAAACTGACATCCGCCCAAGAAAAAGTTTTGAAAGAAATTTTTGCCGATCAATCTTCCGAAAACAGAATGTTGCGCCTGTTGCAAGGAGATGTCGGCAGCGGCAAAACCATTGTCGCTTTGCTGACAATGCTGAATGCGGTGGAATGCGGCGCACAAGCGGCGATTATGGCGCCGACCGAAATCTTGGCCAAGCAGCATTTTGACACCATTGCACCGATGCTTGAAAATATCGGTCTTAAAGCCGCCCTACTTACCGGTCGTGTTAAAGGAAAAGCCCGCACTCAACTGCTGCAAGAGCTCAAAAACGGCAAAATCAATATTCTTATCGGTACGCACGCTCTGTTTGTTGAAGACGTAACTTTTAAAGATTTGGCTTGCGTCATTATCGACGAACAACACCGTTTCGGTGTTCATCAGCGTCTTAATTTGTCCGACAAAGGCAATCGGGCCGATGTTTTGGTTATGACCGCAACCCCTATTCCGCGGACATTGATTTTGACCGCTTTCGGCGATATGGACTATTCCAAAATCGACCAACTGCCGGAAGGACGTAAACCGGTTGACACCCGTGTGATGCCGCTTACCAAGATTGATGAAATTATCCCCGCTCTCTCACGCAAAATCGAAGCCGGAGAACGTATCTACTGGGTTTGCCCTTTGGTTGAAGAATCCGAAAAACTTGACCTGGCCGCCGCCGAAAACAGATTTGAAATTTTGCAAAAAACTTTCGGTAATTTGGTCGGCTTGGTTCACGGCAAAATGAAAGACAAAGAAAAAGACCAAATCATGGAACGTTTCAAACAAGGTGAAATCAAACTGCTGGTAGCAACAACCGTTATTGAGGTCGGCGTTAACGTCCCCGAAGCGACGGTAATGATTATCGAACACGCCGAACGTTTCGGTTTAGCCCAATTGCACCAATTGCGCGGACGAGTTAAACGCGGTTTCAAGCCTGCCACCTGTATTTTACTCTATGGCTACCCGCTCGGAGAAACATCTCGCGCAAGGCTTGATATTATGCGCAAGACCGAAGACGGTTTTTTGATTGCCGAAGAAGATTTGCGTCTTCGCGGCGGCGGTGAAATTTTGGGCACGCGCCAATCGGGAACAGAACAATTTTGTCTGGCACAAATGCCCGAGCATCAAAACCTGCTTTATACCGCCCATAAAGATGCGGCGATGATTGTAACTCAAGACCCAAATTTACTTACTCAGCGCGGTCAGGCTTTGCGCAATCTGCTCTATCTTTTTGAACGTGATGACGCGGTTAAAACTTATCTGGCGGGATAATGTTTCTTTTTTTAGAGTTTCTTTTCGTCTTCGTCGTCCGTATTTTTATTTCCGAAATCACTTTCTCTTTCACGATTGCTTTCATCGACGGCTTCTTCGATACGGGCTTTCATTTGTAACGGATTATCAACATCGTAGAACTCTACTTTAGCACTTCCCGTACCTGAGAATAGGATATTTCCGTAGCCAAATACACGTCCCCAGAAGCTTTGTTTTATCTGAATTGACTCAATACGCTCTATTTTTATCTCTTCCGTCTTCATCGAAATAATACCGGTTTTGTAGACTACGCGTTTGTTGGTGCATACCATCTCCGTCAAATGTAACGACAAATAAAGTATAAACGGATATATACCGAGCAAACATCCCATAATGACTAAGGCAATCGCTAAATCCATCTGTTTTTCCAAATATGAAGTAAACGCAACCGAAAAAGCCGCCATGGCAGCTATGCCCAGAGTGGCAAATATAAAATAAAACCACAGCCATCTAATCCAATGATACTTTGCTTCAACCTTAATCTGCTCATCTTTGGTCATTGTACCATTAACATATCCGTTTTTTGAAAACATCTTATTTCCTCCAGAAATTTCTGGTAAAGACCACCAGAACAGTTAAAACTTCCAAACGACCGAGTAACATTGTTGCACTTAATATGTCTTTGGCACCATCCGAGAACCAAGCAAAGTTGCCGTCAGGGCCGATTGAAGGGACTACGCCCGGACCGGAGTTGGTAGCACAGGCAACAACCGCACTGAAAGCCGTCACAAAATCAACGCCTAAGAAAGCCAACGCCGCCGTTGCCATAAAAATTGTGGCAAAAAATGCGACGACAAAAACCATAACCGAAGAAACTGCTGACGGAGATATGGTATATTGTTTTACCTTAATCGGGACAATTCGGTTAGGATCTACTGCCGTAACAATTGATTGCTTGAGATAAGCCCAAACCACCTGCCATCTGAATATTTTGACCGAGCCGGAGGTCGAGCCCGTACAACCTCCCGTCAATGCAAAAATAATAAATAATGTCTGGAACAAAACACCCCAATTCAGATAATTAATTGATGTCAGGCCGGTACTGGTAACAATCGATATAATATTAAAAGAAGTATAGCGTAGAGCCGTCCAGAAATTGTAAATATCTTTATGGACCAACCACAACGAACTTCCTAAAATATAAACAAACAAGACTTTCAAAAAGCTGATAACCTGCTCGGTACGCAACGAATGACGAAATTTATTTTGCAATAACACAATATAAAATGTCATCGGCAAGGCACCGATAACCATAAAAACAGATATGACTGCTTCAACCGAAGCATTATCAAAATACAAAATTGAAGTGTTTTTAGTTGAAAATCCGGCAGTTGAAATTGTCGACATCGCATGATTAACGGCATCAAACCATCCCATTCCCGCCCAATACAGACAAACGGCGCATAAGCTGCACAAAAAGAAATAAACAAAGAAAATGCGTTTGGCTATATAATGAAATTTTGGCATAAATTTGTCGGTAAAATCAGAATTTTCGCGCTGAAACATCTGCATGCCGCCAATCCCCAAAAAAGGCAGCAAAGCAACGGCAAACATAACTATTCCGACACCACCGATAACCGTTAACACCGAGCGCCACAACAAAATTGCTTTCGGTTGGGCCTCAATATTGGTTAAAATGGTAGCTCCCGTTGTTGATAAACCGGATACGGCTTCAAACAATGCATCGTGAAAATTATCCGTACTTCCGTAAAGCATAAACGGAATGGCCGACAATATCGGCATAACTACCCAACTGACAACCGTTAACAAATATCCTTGTCTAACGCTTATATTGTCTATTGATGAACGATTTGACAAAAATAATGACAGACCTATAAATAAGCAAAATAAAGCCGAGTTAATAAACGGAGACCATGTCGACAAATTAATATACATATCATAACCGGCAACTACCAGCATTGCTCCCCCTAATATGCTGATAAAATACCCATTAATCATTAATACGACTTGCCACATCGTCAATATCCTTTATCGCAAAGATACTCTGTCTGAAAAGCCTCTTTCCACTAATGTCTTATTAATACTTATTCCTTCAACGAAACATTCTCCGGTAGCTACATTATCCGCAGTATATGCCAATATGTCACAAGATACTGTCTCACCTTCCAACGAATCTTTTAAAAATACTCCGGCTTTTATGCCTCTGGCTGTCTTTGGAGAAGAATATATCCCGTATAAAAATAGATAGGTTCCGTCAACTTCTAATTCGTTGGCATTATATACTTTGACCGGTCCCGTGATTGTTTTTGGCTGCGGCAAATAATGCAACATATTGCCATCTTCCATGGATACTTTTTTTACAATAACGGGTTTTTCATCAAAACCATTTCTTTGATTGGACGGTACTTCGGCATAACGGACTTCTTCACTCGGTTCTTCCATATTGATAGGTTTGGGCATTTCTACGGCTACAACATTGTCTGCCTCTTCTGCCAAAACATCTACTTTTTGTCTTTGACCGCCGGCGGCTGCCTTAAACATTTGTCGTCTGATTTCTTTTTGTGTGGGCGCAGCTACGACTAACCTGTCTGTCCCTTTGACTGGCTCTTCGTTTAGTATCGGAATTTTATTGAACAGCTTGGAAAATTTTCCCGAGACTTCGTTTAAGTCGCGTTTTTCAAAAAACTTAATTCGCTCCATATACCAAGTGTGAACTTCTTTTACCGGAACATTATACACGTACATCGGAATGGCATAAACCACCGCAACCAACAATAACAATATGACTAAAATTCCCCAAGGTCTTCTGAAAGGATAAGTCAAAAACATAACCGTATTATGGATAACTGCTCCTAAACCGCTTGGTTTTCCTATATCTTCATCTTTTTTCTTTTTTGAAAAAAACATTTTTTTCTCCTTGTCTTCCGTCTCTTTTCAGATTAAGGCGATATAAATAAATTTCAAGCAAAAAACGGTGTTATTGCACGGCTTTGAGCATAAATTCCGGCAATTGTTCCAACGCAGACGCTCCCGCGGCTCCTTTGTGTCCGCCGCCACCGAAACGAGCGGCTATTTTCGAGACATCTACATCTTTTTTTGACGAATAAAAAGACAAATTCCAAAGCCTGTTTTTATTCATGTAGAAGTTAATCATCACATCATAATCTTTAATATTATCAAAAGTATCAAAAAATGAAGAGCGACCTTGCGGCATATTGGCGCAAATGCACTTCAATCCGTCAATTTCGGCCTCAAATGCCATTGAACGCACCAAACGATAGTTACGCGCATTTATCCACGCTAAAATACGTTCTCCTTGATTAACCAGTTTGTCTATATCTAAGCGATTGTTGAATAAATCTGTCCAAATAGCATCTTCCGGACGATTAACACCCAACGATTGAAAAGCATACTCAAAAGGTTGGACTCTGGCATCCGACAAATCAAAAATATCGTGTTTGGCCAATAATTTTACTCCGAGCGGTATCTCTTTATCCGGATAAAAATACTCCCAACATAATTCTATTGCTGCCGTCCCGATACGACGCAAACCTTTAATCGGGGTTTTGCCCTCAGCAATTTTTTGTTCATATTCCTCTATTACCGAAGCATGGTGGTCAATCCATGTAAAATCTATTTTTTGACTGAGTTCAAACATATAATCCATCGGTAACGCAAAGTCGCAGACAATAACTTTATCATGGCGATTTATCTCATCATAAGGAATTTCCATGTCATGATTAAGTCCTAACAACTGCGTTTCGGGAAATACGCTTTTAACAATTGCTCCCGAGCCCTTGCCGTCGTGATCTGCTATATGATATATACATAACATTTCTTTTCCCCCGCCTAAAAATTCAAACACATATTATCAAATGCCGGCTCAACATTATCCGGCGTACACCGATTTATATCGTCATAATCACACTCTATGGCCATATGATTAATCACGGCATGCTCCGGATTAATCCGACGAATATCTAACAACACATCCTCAAGGCTGGCATGAAATTTTTCTCCTTTCGGCGTCGTTAACGGAACAATCATCAATTTGACCGGAACTTTTATTTGTTCAAACGCAGCTTCGTCAATTTGACGATAATCGGCGATATAGACAATTTCACCATCGTTAAACAAATATCCCGTCGTCGGCATATTGTGCCCTAAAAGTCTAATCGGCGTAATTTTTATGTCACCAATTGTAAAAGGAACATAGTAATCAATAACATTGGCTACCAAACTTGGTTGTTTGGCAACATTATTTGTTCTTTCCTTGGACGCAAGTAAATACGGAAAACGCTCTTTGATAGAATTAACTGTATCTCTTGTGCCGTAAAAATTAAGGCTTTTTAGCTCTGCCCTATTAATTTCCCTAAGTTCATCTATTCCGTGCAAATGGTCGGCGTGAGCATGAGTATAGACAATCCCGTCCAAGTGTCTGATATGCATTGACAACAACTGAATACGCAAGTCGGGCGAAGTATCTATCAAAATTCGGGTTTGATTGTACTCTATACAAATTGTCGTTCTCAAGCGACGATTTTTGGGATTTTCGGGGTTGCAACATCCCCAACCTCCGGCAACCGAAGGTACACCCGGCGCCGCACCACTTCCCAAAATAGTTACTTTATAGCTCAAAATTCGTACCTCCCTTTATCGCTCGCCTTGCGGAATAAATTATAAAAATTCTCTGAAGTCACTTTTGCTATTTCATCGAAAGACACATCTTTTATCTGCGCCAACTTTTCCGCAACAAAACGGACATTGGCCGGTTCGTTACGATGCCCTCTCAAAGGTACCGGTGCCAAAAAAGGAGAATCCGTTTCTATCAATAATCTATTCAACGGTATATCTGCAAATATTTCTCTCAATTCCCCACTCTTATTAAAAGTTATCATACCCGACGCCGATATATAAAAACCTATTGATAAGGCAAATTCCGCTAATTTCCTTGAGCCGGAAAAACAATGTATCTCACCGCTGAACGGGGCTTTTTTGTAATATTCACTTAAAAGCGATATTGTATCATCATCAGCATCTCGTGTATGTATAATCAGCGGTAATCCCGTTTCTTGCGCTGCTTTAATCTGCTCTATAAAAACACGAAATTGATTTTCTTTGGTGCTGTAATCGTAATAATAATCCAAACCGCATTCACCAATGGCCACAATTTTTTTATGTTTGCTTTTTTCGACCAAATCGGCAGCCGTAATTTCAGGATATTCGTCTGCATTATGGGGGTGGACTCCGACGGCCGTATAAATAAACGGATATTTTTCGGACAAGGCTAATTGTTCATCCAAACTATTTACATTATTTCCGGCATTAAGTGCTGCCGTTATTCCGTTTTCCTTCATGTGAAGGATTATATCATCAAAGTCATCTTCAAAATCATTATAATCCAGATGACAATGGCTATCAACTAACATTCTTTCCTCTGTTGTTACATTACATTACACAAATTTACAATAATATTGATAAGTGCCTCTTTTTTATCTATATTCAAACTCTCGGTCTGACGCAATATCTTTACCGCTTTTTCCCAAACCTGCGCCATTCCGTCTATATCTGATGCACTTATAACATGTTCGGAACAAAATTTTAGTATCAATTCCGATGACATATCAAAACTTTCTTCCGAAGATGCCGCTTCATTCACCCAATCCAGCATATCTTGTAACTTAAAATTTTTACCGGCACTTGCTATTTGTTCAAGTTTGTTGTAGCGATCAAGTGCATTGCTATCAATATAATTAAGGGCTCTGCCGATGCTGCCGGACGCTATGTCTACGATGCCCTTAATTTCTTTTTCGTCAACGTGTGGGCGATATCGTCTGATTAAACTGGCAACAACGTTATCCGAAAGAGGTTTTAAAACCAGCTTGTTGCACCGAGAACGAATAGTCGGAAGCAATTGACCAATATTATGGCTGATAAGCAATAATATGCTTTTTGCAGGAGGCTCTTCCAAAACTTTGAGCAACGCATTGGCACTGGCCGTATTCATGTCATCAATACTGTCTATAATCACAACCCGCCAACCGCCGTCTGATGATTTTTTGGAAAAAAATTCATTAATCAAGCGAACATCATCAATACGAATAACCGCAGATTTTTTCAAATTCTTCAATTCATTTTCGTCTAACGCTTCACCTTCTTTTATGGCCTTGAGTATTTTTTTGCGATCGGTTTCAATAAAATCACGCTCAATAATTTTCAAATCCGGATGAGCGTTAGAAGTAATCAACGTATTTGCATAGCTGTCAGGACAACTGTTCAATGAAGTAGCCTGCTTGCCATTGCGTTTTTTTTCATCTAACAAAAAACGGGCAAATCGATATGCCAGCGTTGCCTTGCCTATTCCTCTTTCTCCGGAAATAAGCCAAGAATTGTGAAGTTTATTAGAATTATATCCCTCAAGCAGTATCTTTTCTGCCTCTTCTTGTCCAAGCAGAAAAAAATTATTTTTCGGGGTTATCTGTTCACCTTCGGGCATTACCTGTTTATCAACCTTTCTTTTACCGTCTTAACAATTTCTTTATGCAAATCCTCAATCGTTTGTCCGGCATTCAAAACTTTATACCTTGGTGCTGTTTTGGCTATTTCCAAAAATCCGTTGCGCAAATTATTATGAAATTCTATTTCTCTTCCCTCAAAACGAATTTCCTGCCCTTTTTCTTCATTGTTTCTTTTAATTGAACGTGCCAGTCCTACCTTGGGGTCAATATCTAAAATTAATGTTAGGTCAGGATAAAAATCCCCAACTGTCATTTTATACAGTTGTTCCAACATTTCTTTAGAAACTCTTTTATTATATCCGTAGTATTGGTACGCCATGGTAGAATCGGCAAATCTATCGCTGATAACCCATTTGCCTTCTTGCAATGCCGGTAAAATTTTTTGTTGGACATGAATACGACGATCAGCATAGTATAGCAGGGCTTCGGCTACCGGATCAAATTTATCCTTATCACCGGTACACAGCATTTTACGCAATTCTAAACCAATCGGAGTTCCGCCGGGTTCCTTGGTGGTAACGACTTCTATTCCTTTTGCCTGCAAATATTCTGCCAACAGTTTTATTTGCGTTGTTTTTCCGGCTCCCTCGCCGCCTTCAAGCGTTATAAAATATCCTGTCGCCATTTACTCGGCTCCAAGCAAAAGATATTTAAGATTACTGATAATTCTTCCAAAAAATCCGAGTTTCCTGACACTGTGGTCAGCATATAAAGGAATGGTCTTGGTCGCACCGTCCGGAATTTCTATTTTGACTTCACCGAGCTTTTGTCCTTGTTTAATCGGAGCTTTTACCGGCTTTTCATAAACAGCCGTCAACTTTACATCTTTTGCCTTACTGCGTGCAAGGGTTAATACAATATCTTCTTTAACGACCAAATCTATGCTATCTTCTTCTCCCATATAAACCGGAGCCGCGGCAACTCGTTGAAATTGTTTAAATACCTTATAGTTATCAAATTCTCTAAACCCCCAATTCATCAACTTCTCGGCTTCTTCGGAACGTTCTTTGTTGCTTTTTAACCCGGTCATAACGCCGATTAAACGTCTGTTTCCTCTCTTGACCGAAGCGGTTAAACAAAACCCAGCCTCCGAAGTGTGCCCCGTTTTAAGACCATCCGCGTCAGGCATTGAATAGAGCAATGGATTTCTGTTCCCTTGCAGAATATTGTTGTATGTAAAACTTTTTTGCGAAAAAACAGAGTAATATTCCGGAAAATCATGAATTATCGCACGTGACAACTTTGCCAAATCCTCTACCGACATCTTGTGATCCGGGTGCGGAAGACCGGTTGAATTTGCAAAATGAGAATTTTTTAGTCCTAATTTCTTGGCCGTTTCATTCATAATTACAGCAAAATCTTCTTCCGAACCGGCAATATTTTCTGCCGCTACAATACATGCGTCATTGCCCGATTGAATAATAATCCCTTTTATCAAATCTTCGACCTTGACCTTTCCGCCGACAGGCAAAAACATGGTCGAACTCCCGCTTGCGGCTCCGCCGGTCCGCCAAGCATTTTCACTGACACTAAACACATCTTCCAAAGACAGAGTGCCGTCTTTTAATTTGCTAAAGAGAACATATACCGTCATTAATTTACTCATAGATGCGGGAGCTACCGGAACAAAAGCATTTTCCGTCATCAAATATTCACCGGTATCATAATCCATTAAAATCGCGTTTTTTGCTTTAGTCTCAAGTGCATGAGCCGAACTTGTAAACAGTGCGGTCATAACGGCGACCGATAGCCATTTTGAATAGTTATTCATTTTTGCTCCTTTATTCTTCTACAACGTGCGCTGCGGGAATTCCGTAATCTCTTATTTGGCTTTGAAGAACGATTGCTTCTTCGCGATAGTCCGTCGGACCGACTCTCACACGATAAAATGTTCTGCCGTCCACCTCAGCCTGCAAAACATGTGTTTGACCAAACCCTTCTAACTTTTCCGCCAAACGTTCTGCCGCATCATAACTGGCAAATGCTCCGGCTTGAACATAATACCCCTTGGAAAGAGAAGTTTTAGCTTTTGTTTGTAAGGCAGACTTTTGTGCATTTTGCGCTGAAACAACCGGTGTAACTTTCTCCCCGATTTCAGATCTAACGATTTCCGTGCTTGGGGCAGCCGTTACTTCTGATATGGTTCCTTCTCCGAGCAATGCCGCTTTTAAATTTTTGCTCTCTTTTTCCATAATTTCAACTTTGACTTTTGCCGTGCCTTTTTCCATAAAACCAAGCAATTGAGCCACTTTTTTGGAAACATCAATAATCCTGTTGCGAGCATACGGACCGCGGTCATTAACGCGTACTATTAATGAACGACCATTTTCAAGATTAGTTACACGTACAATAGACGGTAACGGCAATGTTCTATGCGCAGCCGTTAAACTATGCATATTGTATTTTTCACCATTAGCCGTTCTTTTGGCATGAAAATCCGGACCGTACCAAGAAGCTGTTCCTATTTCGGAATAAGAATAATCTTCTTTAGGATAGTACCACCGGCCTAATATTTTATATGGATTGCCTATTTTATAGCTGCCTCCCTGATTTTTGATGGCCAGGGCTTGTTTTTGCGGTGGATCCGTCACTTCGGGACTAGGTGTTCCGCAGGCGCATAACGACATTGAAATTCCCAATACAAAAGCACCGATTTTCAGCTTATTGAAACTCATTTTTTTTCCTTAGTTTATATTGAACGGCAGTGTATACTATTTTTTTTATCTCGTAAAGAGCCTTATTAATTTCTAACAATGGCAAAGATACGTCTAAACATGTGGGGGCTTATTTTTAATTCATGTTTTTTTATTTTTTGATTTGCACTTGATTTTTTTTAATTTGCTATAAAAACACAAAAACTATTTGTTTATTTTTTAATACGTAAAAATTCAACCCCGTTTGAACGGGGTTGAATTTCCTTACAATAAAACTTTCCTTGATAAACAATTAGTTTACAGAATCTTGCAAAGCTTTACCCGGTTTGAATTTAGCAACTTTGCGAGCCGGGATTTTAATGGTTTCACCAGTACGAGGATTGCGACCGGTTGTTGCAGCACGTTTGCTAACGCCAAATGTACCAAAACCAACCAGACGAACTTCTTTACCGTCTTTAAGAGCTTTTGCTACAGAATTAATAAACGCATCCAAAGCCTTGGCTGAGTCTGTCTTTGTCAAACCAGTTGCAGCGGCAATGCTGGCAATAAGTTCATTTTTATTCATGAAGGAACTCCTTGTAATAAATTATTAAACAAAGCGGCAATCAACCGCTACATCGAAATTTAAGACTGTTTTTTTGCTCAAGTCAAACGAAATCAAAGCATTTACCCACAAAAAATACATTTTTTTTTGCTAATTAATAAAATAAACTGCTTATCAAGCGTTTTTTTATATTTATCACGCGATTATTAGGGCTCTTATCTTAAAAATTAAAGACTCGAAAATTTTTTCTTATATGGGGCTTTTTTAATAAAATGAAAATTTAATATCCGTTACAAAGCTCGCATCTGCTAATTCGGTTACAAATCAAACTTTCCTGCCATTAAGACTGCATCAAGCTCAGAATTTTTTATCATCAATAATTGGAATCCCCAATAAATGATGGTAATAACTCGCTGCAAAACTGTAATTTTGCCTATACTTTTAGGCATGAAGCAATGATATGTCAACATCTTGGCATTCTGTTATGAGTAAACTTGTTCTTTCTGTAAGACAAATAATAAAAAAAGAGTCTGCATCCCGCAGACTCTTTTTTTATTATTGGAAAAGGATTACTCTACTTTGAGTTTTTCCTGTACCTCGCTGTAGGTGTAGTGAGGTTCTTTTGTTGCGACCACCATGGTCAACGGAGACCCGGTGAAGATGTCACGTGAAATTGCTTGAATTTCATACGCTGACACCGCCCAGATATGTCCGATACGTTCATTGATATCGTACATAGCATCGCGTCCGAGCATTTGCCAAGCTGTTTCCACAGCAGCAGGTTGCGGCTGAGAGAAAAGCCAAAGTTTTTCGGCCATAGCCCAGTTCTTGGAGGTTTCCATTCTGCGGTCCGATGGCAAAGAGTTCTGCAAACGCACGACGTTTCTGACGATTGTGTCGATGATTTCGTTTGTCGTCAACTGTGCCGATTTAACAGAAATCCTCAAGGTTCTGAAACCATAGTAGCCGGCAATTTTTACCTCTACTTCCGCATCACTCGGCCGGCTGAACTTCACGCCTGTCCTGGTGTTGACAACCTCGTTGAACGAACGCTCCAAACGTTTGCTCAACATCGACATCATCACATTTGCACTCGCGGAACCTTTGATATCGGTTACATCCCACCCGAGCATTACCTGATTGTAATTTCCGTTTGGAATGAGAACGTTGTAGCCGCCTGTGTAAATGGACTTTTTCAACCGCTGACGTTCTCCCGCAGGAATATGTTCAAAGTATTTTTTGAACATTTCCCGAACCTTTTCATGATCCAATCCGCTGCCGACGACAACAATCACCATATTCTTACCGGTGTAGTATTTGTCGGCAAACTCACGCAGATCTTCAGCAGTGTAGGATTCTACGGCGCGGATATAACTGTCTGCATTCCACAAAACACGTTTTTTGCCAAATGCCGTATGCTTGTACAGCAGTTTCATCTGACGTTTGGTCAAAGGCGCCAAATCACGTGTATGTTCCGCGATATCTTCTGCAGCAACGCGTATCAAGACGCCATCCAATTTTGGCTTCGACAACAGTTCTGACAGCATACGAAATGTTTCATCCAACTCGGTTTTCGTGCATCCTGTCAGATAGCTTGTGATGGTACCGCCATGTACTGTCTGAACGTTCTGAACCTGTTTGCTCAGAAGATTTTCAAACAGAGCAGCCATTCCGAGCTTGGGTTCATTGATATGACCGACGTTGATTGTTGCCGCAATTGACAGATCCTCACTTGTACGATCTACGATGACGAGAGTCGCACCATTTTCTAATTTAAACTTTTCCATAAAACTGAATTTAATAGTAAATAAATAATATAATTACAGTATTGCTAGCTATACTCTCTTTTCGTATATTTGTCAATATTTTTGGCGATTTTTTTTACACATTCTTATATTTTACAAAAATTTTATATCAGAATGGTTTAATATTCCTGCTTTTTAAACACGAATCGATTTATATCATCATTACCTATCTGCTCATTTTGTCATGTTAAAACATATTGTTTTTACAATTGATTAGACAAATATTAGATTTTTTCGGTCCTTTTATTCATTTTAATGAAAACTTATAATAAAAAAACTCTCCCAGGACAAAAGTCGTGGGAGAGAAAAAATTGCTTTTATGCAAAATATTTTTTATTAAAACTCTTTTCCAATTTGGCTTGTGTTGCTCGAATACTGCCAAATTTCTGTTCCAACCGGCTATCAAAACCATAGCATCTTAAAACTGTCCACTTCCATGCATACATGTTGCCGGACATTTTTACCAACTTTCTGGCCTGAGGCCTCAAGGAATAATACGAAATCAACTGCCAAGACAAATAACTGTTGTTCCTTTTGAGTATGGCACATTCACATTCATCAGTCTGAGGACGAAAGTGTCTTATGTACCCAAAAATCAACTCAACCGGCGCCGTTTCAAAAAACAATTTTTCGGCGTGCGGATGGAATCTTCTGCTGTAATCACGTATCTTATCCCAGTCTTTCGTGAGAAGAAGTTTTATTTCCTCTTCACAACTAAGAGCGGGTGAAAGCCTAACGCCTGAAGCCAAAAGCAATTGCGAAGTGATGCCATATTCCTTTTCACTCGGAAACGAAAGCGGCGAAACCATCAGCTTGTGATGCAACCAGCGCATAAAGCCATCCTTGCATTTCTCATCAGACATATCAGTTGCAGAACCGTATCCCTGTTTAGAAAGCTCGTCCTGCAAGTCTACATGCCATATTTCCGCGTGAGTAATTTCCTGCAACCTTATCCATTTGGGATAATTTTTCAACATCATTTTCTGTCCCAAATAGCTTGCAATTCCGTGACAGCAGATATAGTAGAAAATTTCTTGTTCGTCATCACGACGCAGCAAATTTACTTCCTCCATCGGAGTTTTGAGAAACATCGGATGTGTTCCTTCAATAATAATTTTTTCCATAAATAATATTTTTGTGGTTTTTAAACTAAATAATAGGTTAGATGAATTGATTAGAGCATAAGTCCTAAATTTTGTCAATATTTTTAAAAAATGTCCTTGCCTCTTGAGATTATTTAATCAATTTCAAACTTCAAAGCAAAATTCATTCAAAATTTCGCTGCCATGTCATTTTGACAACATATCATATTGACTTCAAATAGATATTCCTCAGCCGCCTTAAGGTTTAGGACAGTTGCAAACCGTAATGTCCGTATCAACTTGAAACCTTTGGTCTGCTGAGGATATCTATTTGACATTTTTTTAGAATCGAAAATCACGTTCACCGTGTTCAATTTTATCCAAACGTTCGACGACGACTTCGCGAACTTTTTCCTTAGGAATATTATAAAGCTCTTTCTTTATCAATTCCATTCCCAGTTTTTTTGTTTTTTCGGATGCATAGTCAACCAAGTATTCTTTTAAGGTCATCAGCGCATTGGGATGACAGCAATTCTGAATTTGTTTGCTTTTGCAAAGCTCCATAAATCTGTCGCCGGTGCGTCCTTCGCGATAGCAAGCCGTACAGAAACTCGGAATATAGCCCATACTCATCAACCAGTAGATAACTTCATCCAAAGTTCTGGTATCGCTGACATCAAATTGGGAAGAATTTTCTTCTTCCGGCTCAGGTTCAGCATAACCGCCGACGCTGGTTTTGGAGCCGCCGCTGATTTGCGAAATTCCCAAATGCAGTACGCGCTCGCGGGAAGCCTGACTTTCACGGGTAGAAACAATCATCCCCGTGTAAGGAACGGCTATTCGAATACAGGCCACGATTTTGGCAAAAGTATCATCATCTATGCCGTTATCAAAAGCCGAAGGATCAATATCATCGGCGTGGCGAATACGGGGAACGCTGATGGTATGTGGACCGACGCCGTGAACGGCTTCCAAATGTTCGGCATGCATCAATAAGCCGGCAAATTCATATTTGTACATCTCCAAGCCGAACAAAACACCCAAACCGACGTCGTCAATTCCACCTTCCATGGCTCTGTCCATGGCTTCGGTATGATAAGCATAATTGTGCTTTGGTCCGGTCGGATGCAGTTTTTCGTAAGATTCTTTATGATAAGTTTCTTGGAATAAGATATACGTACCGATACCGGCTTCGTGCAATTTGCGATAATTTTCAACCGTTGTTGCGGCGATATTGACATTAACGCGGCGAATGGCTCCGTTTTTGTGTTTAATTGAATAGATTGTTTTGATGCATTCCAAAATATATTCTATCGGGTTGTTTACCGGATCTTCTCCGGCTTCAATGGCCAAGCGTTTATGTCCCATATCTTGCAAAGCAATAACCTCGCGCCGAACTTCGTCTTGTGTCATTTTTTTACGGGCAATGTGCTTATTTTTAGCATGATACGGGCAATAGACACAGCCGTTGACACAGTAATTTGACAGATAAAGCGGTGCAAACAAAACAATACGATTGCCGTAGAAATCTTTTTTGATTTGCTCGGCCAAAGCGTAAATTTCCTGATTTTTATCCTCTAACTCACAGGCAAGCAAAACAGAGGCTTCCCGATGAGACAAACCTTTTCTGAGTTTGGCTTTTTCAATAATTTCGTCGATGAGTTTAGCGTTATTTTTATTGTCTTCCGCATATTGCAAAGTCGACAATATTTCTTCGTGGCTGATAAATTCTTCAGCCTTTAATGATTTCGGATTATACATATATACCTCTTTCTTATGGGTCAGAATAATCTTTCCCGTCAGTTCAACAAAGTTTATTCACAAGTTCCCGAATAAGCGGTTTTGGCGCTAACGCCTTTCAATGCACCGATTTTTCCCGAAAGGGCACTGATAACGTCATGAGGCGCATCAACCACCACACTGATAACATTGATATTTTTGGCGCGATAGGGAATGCCCATGCGACCGATTATATAGTCGGCATAACTGTGCAAAATCTCATTTAAGGCTTCGGCAGAATTTCGGTCCTCAACCACAATCGCAATAACGGCAACTTTTGTTTCCATTTTTTATATCCTTTGTAAAATTTCTTAAACATAAAAAAAATTATCATCAAAAAAAGAAAAGCGCAATAATGAAAAAATTACTGCGCTTTTTGAAATTTAATCTATTTCAACCAATATTCAACCGTCGAAACTACTCTGACTTTTTTATCAATTTGTTGGCTTTCGCGGATATTGTCGGCATCTACTCTCGGCTGGATAGAAAAGACACCTTGGCTGGCACGTTTAATTTTTCCGACCTCCGAACCGCTGCTTTTAGCAAATTGGTAGGCTGCCTCTTTGGCGTTTTGAGTCGCCTCTTCAAGCATTTGCGGTTTAATTTCATTTAGTTTGGTAAACAAGAACGAGGCTCTTGAACCGCCGCTGTAATCTTGAGTAAAGACAATTCCTTGGCTGATAAGTTCGTTAGTTGCCGAAAGTGAATTGGCAACTTCATCAACTTTTTGAGTTTGGACTTCGACCGATTGAGTCAAAATAAAACGGCGACTGTTGGTATCATTGGCGCTTTGATATGGATTGGCTAACAAGTCGTTCGTTGTAATCGGGCTTAAAGAGATTTCATTTTCGGTAAAGCCGCGTTTTTTCAAAAATTCGACAATCGCCTGAGCTTGACCGGAAATTTTGTTTTGTAACTCAGAAAGATCGTTGCCGGCTACGACAAATTGCAATGACCAAATCGCCATATCGGCACGTACGTCTTTTTCGGCCAGACCTTTAACAGTAACGCTGTTAGCGTTTATTTTGGCATGATAGTAGTAATAGCCTGGGAAGAATCCACCCAAAGCAATACCTACGGCCAAAATCAAAGCTCCGAATTTTTTAGAGCAGCCGCATTTACAATTTTTGCCGCAACCGCAAGAACAATTGTCGCCGCAAGTGCATTCTCTTCCCTCTTGGCAGCCGCAGGTGCAATTTTCATCACAACCGCATTTGTCGCCGCAAGTGCATTCTTTTCCCTCTTGACAGCCGCAAGTGCAATTTTCATCACAACCGCAACCGCATTTGCATTTTTGTTTATCTTTTTTCATGTTGCCTCCTTCAATTGTATTTATTGTTAATATACTAAGTTTGATTTTTATATCAAGTTAAATAGAAAAACAAAACCGCTTTTGCAAGAAAAGCGGTTCTTCATATAAGTTAGGCTATTTTTAGGCCTGTGCATTTTTATCTTTCGGTTCGTCTTTGGCTTTCCAAATCGAAAAACCGATACCGGCAAATAACAAGCCGAACGTAACCATTAATGAATGCCACGGCTCAAATTCAAACCCAAGCAACTTCGGAGCAAATATTTTTAATCCGATAAAGATTAAAATAATTGATAAAGCCGGTTTGAGATATTTGAATTTGTGGACAACGGCTTCCAATAAGAAATATAAAGCACGTAAACCCAAAATAGCAAAAATATTGCTGGTATAAACAATAAACACATCATCGGTAATCAAAAAGATGGCGGGAATACTGTCCAAAGCAAAGATGACATCCATGGTTTCGATGGTTATCAAAGCAAAGAATAACGGAGTAATATAGTGTTTGCCGTTTTCTTTAACAAAGAAATGTTCATTATGGATTTTCGGGGTAACGTGAAAAACCTTGGAAAAGAATTTGAACATTTTGGTTTCTTCAAACGGAGGTTCTTCTTCACCTTTGTGCAGAAGCATTTTGACACCGGTATAAACCAAAAAGACAGAGAATACATACAAAATCCAGTGGAAATTGGAAATAAGTGTTTCTCCGACCCAGATAAGCAATGCACGCATAACGATTGCGCCCAAAATACCCCAGAACAAAACTCGGTGCTGATACATTCTCGGAACACCGAGGCTGGCAAAAATCATGGACATAATAAAGATATTGTCCAGAGACAAACTTTTTTCAACTAAAAATCCGGTATAAAAATCCATACCTTTGTCGATACCTTCTTCATAGATAATAAAGACGCCGAAAATACACGCCGCCGCAATATAAATTATACACAGATTTAAGGTGTGCCAAAAATTGGGAACCTCATTTTTGCGGTTAAACAAAAACAAATCGAAAAAGAGCAATGCCAAAACGACAATGCCGAAAATGACCCATAGCCATTCTTGAGGAATTATATAATGATTGGTAAACAAATCTTTTAATTTTTCCATAGTAAAAACTTTCAAAAAAAGACATAAATCCGGGTTACTTATAATTTTTTTTTCGCGGATAGTCAACCACATCAAGGCTCAATTAAACCAAAAAATAAGAAATTATTGCAAAAAGTGCAAAAATATCATATAATTAAAATGTGGTTATATGATTTTCATATAAATCATAAATCACATCGGATTAACAAGTATGGAGTTTTTATGTTAGCAGTAACACCGTTTGCGGTGCAAAGCAAAATATCTTCTCCGCGTACAAAATCGCGGAAAAAGTTTCTTTTTTTTCAATATACGAACCAATATGATAATCTTTCTTTTTTAAGTGAGGGCTTGTTGGTTCTGAAAGGAGTGTAACAATGCTTTCTTTCAGAAACAAATTAAAATTTGATGATCCCGAAGCCATCAGAACAATTTCCGCTTCGACCGGCTTTTTTGATGCCACCGATGTCGAGATAAGTGTTGAGCTTGCCCATAATGCTCTTGAAAATCAAAACAGCATCTGCAGTAATGAAGAACCTAATTTTTTAATTGCCGAAGATAATGGTTTGATGGTTGGGTTTGCTTGCTTCTGCAAAATTCCAGATAGTTTTACTGCATATGAACTATTGCGTATTTCAACTTTGAGCAATTACCGAGGACACGGCATTGGACGTAAAATGATTGAACGATTGCTTAAAACCGTACGCGAATTAGGAGCCAAAAAACTATTTGTGAAAACCGAAGGAACGGAAAAATATATTCCGACACGCAAATTTTATGAATCCTGCGGTTTTAAACTAGAAGCCGTCTTAAAGGAATATTATGCCGACAGAGATGATTGTTACATCTATTCATACAACTTTTATGATGATGAGGCAGCAAATAATATTCCTGCACAATAAATATGAAAGTACCTTTAGAGATATCATTTCAATTTTGTGCTTTAGGCAAAATTTATTTGCAGTTTCAGATTAAAAAAGATATTTTCAGATAAACTCGCATATCTAAAATATTTACAAATCTGATATTGTAGGAGCTTTAAAAATATAAAAAAATATTGTTTTCATCCTTCGGCTTTCTGCCCAGATGAAAATCTGTTTTTCTTTGTAAATGCTTGGAACACGTGATAGGAAATCACCCTGTCACGTGTTTTATCTATTTTGTATATTTCATCGTCTTCACTGTTTTTTCCTTAGTTTTATGCTTGCGTTGGTCAAAAAAAACTCTTATGATAAAAACAATTGTTGTCGCTCTTGGATTTTACGGAGTTTTACCATGATTGATGAATTAATCGATATTTATGACGAAAATATGAATTTGCTCGGAACCGCAATGAAATCTCAAGCCCATCGAGAAGGCTTGTGGCACAAAACTTTCCATTGCTGGTTAGCCCGAAAAAATGAAGAAGGAAAAATTATGGTATGGTTGCAACTCCGTAATAAAGATAAATCTATTTATCCGGATATGCTTGATGTTTCTGCCGCAGGACACGTCAGATCCGGAGAAGAAGTTAAAGACGGTTATCGTGAAGTTACTGAGGAATTGGGACTTTGCCTACAAAAAGACGATTTGGTCAAAATGTTTACCATTAAAGAAATTTATCAAAAAAACGATATTTATAATCGAGAATTTGAAGTCTTATATATGGCCGTAGTCGACAATTTGCTCGCAAAAGTCAAATTGCAACCCGAAGAAGTTGCCGGATTATATGAAGTTGAACTTGACGATTTTGTACGCCTGCTCAATGGCGATGTTCAAAGCATCACCGCTTATGGAATCAAACGCAATAACGATAACAGTTATACTTGGGAAGTTATTAACGTCACCCCAAATCGAATTGCTCCTCATACCAAAGAATATTACACGAAATCAATGGATATGTTAAAGAGATATATTACAAAAATATAATCTTATCTTCTGCCCTCTTTTTACAAATATTTTCTGTCTATTGTCTTTACAAAGTTCCTTAATGAGAGTATACTATGCAATTCTACTAATTTTACTCGGACTTTTGTGACAGACATGAATTTCAATTTTGCAAACGATTTAATCTTACGAGAAAAAAAAATCGAATTGGAAAACGGACGTCCCGAAAGTTCATGGTATTTATTTCATAATCATGTGTTTGGCGCCGCAGAAGTTGCCAGAATTGTTGCCGATTTAGCCGGTATGGATTCTAACAGAGCTTATTTTTCGGCCTTACTTCATGACATTGGAAAAATAAGAGAAACAATAGAGCATCGCTTTCATGGCGTACTTGGATATCTCATGCTCAAAGATGAAAATTTGGATATTGCTCGAGCTTGCTTATTGCATACTTTTCCTTTCAACCGTCTGGAAAACTTTGAACATTATACAAAAATGTTCTTTCATAAAAAAGAAGATTACGATTTGGTATTTGATTTTATTCGTTCTCATCCCCTAAACGATTATGACTTATTGGTACAAATGTCCGACGGGTTGGCTAATGCCTATGGTTTGGTAACAATAGAAGAACGCGCTGCAGAATATGCCAAAAGACACGGAATTGATGTTCCTCAGGGAATGCTCGAATCTATGCATGAATTAAAAAACTACTTTGATAAAAAAATAGGTATGGACATCTACTCTTTATATGAAAAAGTTGCTGCAAAGGATATCTTTCTGGCATACCCTAAAAATGAACAGAACTTGCCCAGCTTCACACCGCCGCTTAATACCAAACTCTAAAGAATCAGAATAATCTGTCAAAATCGTTTAATAATAAGTTATTAAGCAGCTTGGATTAACGAAAACCCTAAATACAAAATTTTGCTTAAATTCAGACCGTTATATTCTAAGATTCTTGGTATGAATAAGCATTCTTCGGTAAAAACGGAAAATTAAATCAGCCGCAAACTTTACGGTTTGACCACACTCGTTGGTACGAAAACTGATTATTTGACGTCTTTGTATTTAGCA
>CALXPO010000012.1 GCA_944390315.1 uncultured Alphaproteobacteria bacterium | reverse complement strand
ACCCCGAGTTTACTCGGGGCTGAATGCCAAGGTGTTGGAACAACACCGCTCCACGCCAACGAGCGTGGTCAAACCGTAAGGTTTGTAGCTGTTATAGAACCCCCAGTTTACTGGGGGATATCTATTGAACAACAACTAAATATTTAGGAGATTTATCCATAAAGAAAATTTTATCTATATATTTCCCAACCTCAAGATATGATTCTCATCCTGCTTTGACAACAATAGTCTCTACACCCGAACACAATATCTGGGCATAAACTAGTACAAACTGTCTTTTTTGGTTACAACCACCTTTTGATACATTTTGCCAAAAAAAGTAATCTTGCGCCAATTGTACTCTGATGGATTATGAACATAATTTTTAATTTCATTATGCCACATTTTTTCTGCAAAAGGCTGATACAAGCGATTAAATAATTTCACGAACCAACGAAGCGGATGCCAGATAAAAGCATTGTTATATTCTATAAAAATAGCTTTTCCATCAGGTTTTAGGCAATGCAGTGCATTATTTATAATTTTTTCACGACTTTCTGAAGGAACTTCGTGTAATAACATATAGCAAATTACGGCATCATACTGCTTATCTATGGGATTGGAAGCGTCACCGTTAATAAAACGCATAAAAGGATACAAATAACAATATTTGTTGCGTTGATGGCGCAGCTGAACCATGCTTACATCAAGCAGGTCATAGTGCCCGAAAATGCCTATTTTTGAAGCGGCAACGCCGATTTGATCACCAAAAGTTCCCCCCATCTGCAAAACATTCGACGATGTTTTAAGCTCACCGGCGCATGATTGCAACATTTTGGAACTAAAGCCGAAAGTAAGCATATTTAACAATTTTTGGTTATCCAACCACTTAGTCAAACGAGGACTTTCATATAACCAGCTGTAAAATTCACGTTGATAAAGCGGAATTTTAGCTTTATCTGCCGCTCTTTTTGCCGGCGGAATTGAACTAGCTTTCTTTCTCATATTTTTCTCCATTCCAATTTCCATTAACGGCCTGCCAAATACTCAAGGCTGACAAAGCTGCCGTTTCTGCTCTCAGAATTAAAGGTCCAAGACTTACTGCTTTTGCAAAAGAACAATCTCTCAATCTTTTTAATTCTTCTTCCGCAAATCCTCCTTCGGGACCGATAAGCAAGGCTGCCGCACCTTTATTTTGCATAAAAGTTGATACGGCGGAAGTCCCCCTGCCTGTTTCATCCATAAAAAACAAGTGACGCGAAGCATCCCAAGTTTCAAGTAAATGTTCAAGTCTTTGAGCTTCTTCTACCTGCGGCAAATCGAGTCTTCGAGATTGCTCAGTCGCTTCAATGACCTGCGCCCGAAATCTATCTGTTCTGACCTTTTCGCTAATAGTATAGCGCGTCAATGTCGGTATAATTTTATGCACACCAAGTTCGGTTGCTTTCTCAATTACAAAATCTGTACGATCTTTTTTTATCGGTGCAAACATCAGCCAAATATCTTCGGCTTTAAAAAATTCTTTTGTTTTTTGATGAACAATCAGGCTTGCTTTTTTCTTGCCGACAGAACTCACCTGAGCCGAAAACTCACCGTTTTTGCCATCAAATAAAAAAACTTCGTCGCCCGCAGATACACGCATAACCGACCCCAGATAGCGACTTTGTTCCTCATTGAGTTCAAGTTCTGTTCCAGGCGTCAATGACGCCTCCGTATATAAGCGAATTTTTGACAATTATCTTCCCCGACAAATAAATTCTGCATAACCCAAGTCTAAGACTTGTATTCATTCCTAAAGCGGATTATACACAAAGGTAGTTAAGTTTTCGTTACGGAAGAAAAATATGATTATCACAATAGACGGACCTGCCGCTGCAGGAAAAGGAACTTTAGCTGCAACTTTGGCCAAACGTTATCATTTGGCTTATTTTGATACGGGAATGGTTTATCGTGCCGTTGGTCTGCAAATGGTTCTTGAAAATTCGGACCTAAATGATGAAAACAAAGCCGAAACGATTGCCAAGAACTTAACTTTTGTAAAAATGATGGAATTATCTCATCATAAAGATTTTAGAAGTGATGTCGGCAGCAGAGCGGCTTCAATCGTTTCTGCATATCCCAAAGTACGCGCGGCATTACTCAAAATGCAACAAGATTTTGCACTCAACCCGACTTTTGCCGATGGTTCTGCCGCACAGGGTGTCGTTTATGACGGCAGAGATACCGGTACGGTTGTTTGCCCTAAAGCAGACTTAAAATTATTTGTAACCGCCAGTTCGGAGGTACGTGCCAAACGCCGCTTTGATGAATTTGTACAAAAAGGAATTGTCACCACTTATGACAAAGTTTTATCCGATATGCTTGCCCGAGATAAAAGAGATTCCGAACGGGCAACGGCTCCCCTTAAACCTGCGGAAAATGCCGTGATTTTGGATACATCGCTGCTAAATGCCGATGAAGTGGCAGAAAAAGTGTTTTCTTTAATCGAAAAATAGTAGATTGAACATTTAATGCTTGAAAAATAATAATTTGAGTGTATAAAGAAGCTACTTTGATATGCAGGGTACGCTGCGTCAATTTATTAACCCCGTACAAGTCCGCCCCATATCATGGGGAATGGCATTTTGAATTGTTTTTACTTTATGAATACTACAGAAGTTCAAATTCCCGAAACAACCGAAAATTTTGCCGATTTGCTTAAAGAGCAAATGGGTGACAACAGTTTAGTCGGTTCGGTTGTTAAAGGTACAATCATTAAAATTACACCGGATTTTGTTACCGTTGATGTCGGCTTAAAATCTGAAGGTCGCATTCCGGTTCGCGAATTCGGTCAAAATCCGGAACTCAAAGTCGGCGACGTTGTCGAAGTTTATGTCGACCGCTATGAAGACCGTGACGGCAATATCGTATTGTCACGCGAAAAAGCTCGCCGTGAAGAAGTATGGCAAGATCTTGAAAAGGCTATGAACGCCGGAGAAAGAATTAACGTTATTATCTTTGGTCGCGTTAAAGGCGGCTTTACCGTTGATTTGAACGGTGCTATCGCTTTCTTGCCCGGTTCTCAAATTGATATTCGTCCGATCCGCGACATTACGCCGTTAATGGGAATTTCTCAACCCTTCCAAATTTTGAAAATGGATAAGGTCAGAGGCAATATCGTTGTTTCTCGCCGTGTTGTTTTGGAAGAAACCAGAGCAGAATCCAGAGCCGAACTCATTGATACCATCAAAGAAGGTTCTATTCTTGAAGGTGTTGTTAAAAATATTACCGATTACGGTGCATTCATCGACTTGGGCGGCGTTGACGGTTTGTTGCACGTTACCGATATTTCTTGGAAACGTATTAATCATCCTGCAGAAGTTTTGTCTGTCGGTCAAACCGTTAAAGTTCAAGTTATCAAATTTAACGAAGATACTCAAAGAATCAGCTTGGGCATGAAACAACTTGAAAGCGATCCTTGGCAAAATGTTGAGGAAAGATTCAAAGTCGGAGAAATCTATAAAGGTAAAGTTACCAATATTACCGATTACGGTGCCTTTGTTGAACTCGAAGACGGTATTGAAGGTTTGGTTCACGTTTCCGAAATGAGTTGGACACGCAAAAACGTTCATCCGGGCAAAATCGTTTCTACTTCACAAGAAGTTGAAGTTAAGGTTTTGGAAGTTGATCCTGAAAAGAGAAGAATCAGCCTCGGTATTAAACAATGCACTCCAAATCCTTGGGCTGCTTATATCGAAGAGCATCCGGTCGGTTCCGTTATCGAAGGTAAAATCAAAAATATTACCGAATTTGGTTTGTTCGTTGGCTTAAACGATGAAATCGACGGCATGATCCACTTATCAGACCTCTCTTGGGATAAATCCGGCGAAGAAGCCGTTAAAGATTATACCAAAGGTCAAGAAATTAAGGCTAAGATTATTGACGTTGATGTTGACAAAGAACGCATCAGCCTCGGTATTAAACAATTGACGGAAGACGAAAACGCTACCGCTCTGGATGGCTTCAAAAAAGGCGATGTCGTTAAAGCCGTTATTACCGCTATTGATGACAAAGGTGTTGATGTTGAAGTCAACGGCGTTGCCGCTAACATCAAAAAAGCCGATATGTCTAAAGATAAAGCCGGTCAAGACTTGAGCCAATACAATGTTGGTGATGAAATTGAAGCTAAAGTTACCAGCGTTGAGAAGAAAAAAGGCAAACTCGGCTTGTCCGTAAAGGCTTTGGAAATTGAAGAAGAAAAGAAGGCTTTGGAAGAATACTCCAGCACAGCTTCTGCAGGTTCTTCTTTAGGTGATGCTTTAGGCGAAGCTCTGAAGAAAAAATAAACTTGCTCTTCTTATTTATCATACAGCTGTTCGAGAAATCGGGCAGCTGTATTTTTTTAGATACATTGCAATCCTATTTTATCCTATAATATCTCATTATATCTATTTTATAAAAAACTAATTCCTTCCGACTATATTTTTTCTTGGAAACATCCCTATATTATGCTATAATATCAGGATATTAAAACAGCAGGAGTAAGACATGAAACTGAATGTATCCGAATTTCGTTGGATTCTGCTGAACTGTAATATTATGGTCGGTCTATATAAGGGAAAACAATACGCGGTTATTGAACCGAAATTTCCTAAGTATCAGGCAAGGCTCGATTTTTTGCTCGGCAGTTTCTCCTTTCCTTCCATTGATGAATGGAACAAACTTTCTCGCGAACTCACCCCAAAACTAAAACAATCTTCTCAACTCAGATATGAGCAGGCTTTAAATAAATTAGCCGGCATGTCCAATGAAAAATTAACAAAACTAAACAACAAACAAAGAATTGAACTGTTAGACGATTTACTTCAAGATGTTATCGGCAACGATGCCCAAACATTTAAACAAAATCAACAGACAATTGCAACATATAAAGAGCAACTCAAAATATTATTATTTGGGATAAAACTACCTCTTGACTTCTTAAAACAAGAATTAGCAAAGTGCGAGCAATTTTGCCACCGTCTGCAAAGTGTTCCCAGATTGAAAGAAGATTTGGAAAATTGGAATCTTCTTGAAAATCATCAACGGCGTCACTTGGCTGAAAATATTTTACATGCTTTTAATGGGGCTTACAAAACCGACATATCATTAAAAATGTTTTCGGAAGATGATTGGTCTCAAGTTCGGCGTCCTCAAGGAATGTACGCGCAATTTTCAACTGCTCCAACTGCGTATGCCGAAGGAAACACGGTATTTGTTAACAAAGAAAAAATTGCGCTTTGTCACAATCTGGCTGTTCCGGCACTTATTTTTCACGAGGCTTTGCACATTGCTCGTCGACAAGACGACTGGTCCCATTTTCCTTTAGTCGATAAGCTGTTTGAATCAAAATTCACCTATTTAGCCTTGGAAGGAAATGAGCTTTATACCATCAATCCGGTAGAAATGAATGCTTATAAGATGGATGAAGAAGTTGCGGATTTCCTATTAGAGAAAATGAAAATTAAATTTGTTGAAAATTTATGTCCTTTAGAGTTAAATAGTATATCAGGTTTGACATCATCAAACGCAAAAAGTACGGCCTCTGCTCTCTTGAGGACGGATATGGCGGATAAAAATGGCTATTCGTCATAAATATGATAATGATAAAGGAGACTTTTATGAACAAATTTATGATAGGAGTGTTGATAGGCATGGGTATTATATCTAATGCAATTGCAATTGAGCAAAAGTTGCCCGAACCGGACAAACAAGGCGGAATGCCTTTAATGCAAGCTCTAAGCGAGCGTCAATCAATAAAGTCTTTTTCTGCTAAAGAGGTTGATGATAAAACATTAAGCAACATTTTATGGGCGGCTTATGGCGTTAATCGGAGCGGTGGTTTAAGAACTATTCCGACAGCAATGAACCAAAAAGATTTAGACGTATTTGTTGCTAAAAAAGATGGTATTTGGCAATATAATGCAAATGATCATAAATTAGTCCTGATTAATAAAGAAAACATTTTACCTATTTTTGCTACTCAGGATTATATGAAGAATGCTCCGATTGTTCTTATTTATACCGGTAGCAAAGATGGCGATTATGCATCTATGCATGCAGGTTCTGCTTATCAAAATGTCGGTCTGTATGCGGCTTCAAGAGGTATGGCCTCGGTTGTCCGCGGTTATTTTGATAAGGACGAAGTTGCAAAAGCGCTTAAGTTGCCTAATTCGAAAAACGTTATTATCAGTCAGGCCATTGGTTGGGAAGATTAAAAATCTTCCCTTTTTTATATGGTTGAAAAATATTGCTTGCAAAATAAACAAAAAAAGTCTAATAAACAGGAATTGACGATGGACAGGTGGCCGAGTGGTCGAAGGCGCACGATTGGAAATCGTGTGTACCTCTAAAGGGTACCAAGGGTTCGAATCCCTTTCTGTCCGCCATTTACAAAACAGCCTCGCTTAAATGCGGGGCTTTTTTGTAAATGTTTTGAGGACAGACGGGATTTAGAGCCTTTGGGCAAGGGTTCGACTACAAGCGAAAGGCGAACTTAAAGGACGCCGGTGAGAGCTTTTTTAAGCTCGAATGGGCGCAGGAAAACGAGCAAGCAAAGCGCAGTCGAGGACAATCCCTTGACTTACCGCCATTTACAAAAAAAATAACCTTATATTGCAACGGATGTTTTTAGTACCTACATATAAACTCAGAGAGGGAAAAAACTCCTCTGTCCTAAAAAAGAAAAGGAGAACAATTATGTCTGAAAAATTTTACAATAAAAATTTGGCTCTTTTAACTGCTGCCGCCTTACTGTCCGGTAGTATTATCAGTTCTGTTGAAGCTAAACCGATGGAAAATCCGATGCCTAAAGCACCTAATCCGGAAATTGAAATGCTCAAACAACGCCTTGATGCTCAGGAACGTGCCATCAACGACTTTATACAACTTAACACACCGACCGATCTCAGACGCCATATGCACCGCTTGTTAAGTGATCCTTATGTTATGGATAGTTCTGTGGCCTTGGTCGCCGCACCTGATGTTTTCGGGAGAATGAATGTAGTTGACGGTAAGGATAAAATCACAGTGACATTGGAAATGCCTGGTATGGAGAAAAAAGACATTAATATTGAACTCAAAGATTATGTTTTAACCATCAGCGGTGAGAAAAAAGACGCCCAAGAGGTTAAAGAAGGGGATTATTTCTTACAAGAACGCCAATTCGGTACATTTAATCGTTCGGTCAGCTTACCCGAAAATATTGATGTTAACAAAATTTCAAGCCAACTTAAAAACGGCGTGTTAACAATTGTGGTACCAAAGACGGAAGTGAAAGCTCAAGAAGTTAAAAAAATCCCAATTGAATAAAAATTTCGTATTCTCATCTTATAATAAAAGGGGTGGAAATTTCGCCCCTTTTTATTGTTTATTCTCTGGTAGATTGTTAATGCAAATTTATCTATATGCTTCTTTAATATTGACAGAAATACCATGAGAATAAACGAGATTTTATGGCAGGTTTTGTGGAATGTGCTGGCTCTCAGTATTTTTATACTGTATTTACTGATAGACTACGACAGAAGACACGAACCCAAATATGAACATTCTCCCAAACATTAAAAAATTTTGACAAACAAATACCCCGCAAAAACTGTGATGTTTTTTTGCGGGGTATCGTTTTTTATAGTAAAACTTATCTTACTTTTCTTTCAATCTTGAGGTATCCGGCGATGACATAAGTAAAGACCACCATACCGGCTATCGCTGCTATCACAGCCCAGAACCAATTGTCAATACAACAATGCATCAAAGCCGAGACTGCCGTAATGGCAAAAACAGCTGTCAATGACATTGCTAATTTTTCACTCTTTCCAAACGCCCAGTACAGAACGCTGAAAATGAACCCCATAAGACCGATAACTAAAATAATTCCGTTTACCATAATTGAATAAAATTTTTAAATTTACATTCAAATTTTAACACGAATTTTGGCCTTTTGTCAAATATTAACCCAAAATCGTATTTTTATTTGCCAACTTTTATGTTATGATGCCTTTATTGTTATTTTTTTAGGTAAGAAAAATGGAAAAAGTTTCGGTTATTATCCCGCTTTATAACTGCGAAAAGTTTATTAAACAAACGCTCGGTTCCGTACAAAACCAAACTTATTCGGACTGGGAAATTATTGTTGTGGACGACGCCTCAACTGATAACAGTCGGCAAGAGGTTGAAAAGATGGCAAAAAAAGACAACCGCATTAAGCTTTATTCTCAACCGCAAAACAGAGGCGTCGGGGCTTGTCGTAATCTTGCCATCCGCAAGGCAAGCGGACGTTATTTGGCTTTTTTGGATTCCGATGATTTATGGTCAAAACTTAAACTTGAACAACAGCTCCGCTTTATGCAACAAAATGATTTGGCTGCATCACACACGGCTTTTGCTTTTATGAGCGAAAAAGGAGCTGTTTTGGACAAGGGAAAAGTTGAGGTAGATCGCGAACTTGGCATGGCTCGCTATATGAAAACCACACAAATCGGAATGTCTACCGTGATGATTGACCGGCAAAAAATTCCCGATTTGCGTTTTCCCGAAGAAAGAGAATTGTGTGAAGATGCCAAAGCATGGATGGGGTTGTTTCATAAAGGCGTTAAATTCGGGGGATTAAACGAAATTTTGTTGCTTTATCGCGTACGAGAGAATCAACTTTCGGGTAATAAACTGCATATGGCGATGAACACGCTCCGCCGCTATATGCGTGAAGATAATCTCCCCGCTTATAAGCGTCTTTATTACTTTTTGAACTATGCCTGCAACGGTGTTATGAAAAGAATGAATAAAACTCAACTGCCTAAAGATATAATCCGCAATTTTAACTGCAAGGAGCTCTGACATATGAAAAATTATAAACTTTTAACTTTGTTGTTGCCCATATTTGCGGCAAACAGTACTTTTGCCGCCGAATCATTTATTACCAAAGAAGCGCAACCTTACTTAAAAAACTGTCAGCCTTATAACGACAGCAAAACTATCAAATTTTTCGGAATGGAGGGAACTCAAAGTTTATCCATTTCGCCGCAATCCGACGGCTCTTGCAAAGTCGAATCGATAACCGATATGGATATGATGACCAACATCACCTCTTGTACTTTTAACCAAGAACAAATCGGTGAACTGGTAACGGCTTTTGCCGATGACGGCAGTCAGGAACACTCCGTCCAAATTCCGATTTATATGGAGCGCTCCGACGGAACTCGCTCACTCGGCGGTTCAATGACAATGAAAGGCACGCTTGAAGAAGTTACAATCTCAAAGTTTATGAATAATCCCGATATTTGCCAAACCAATACCGTCGATAAAGAAAAAGAAATGAAAAAAGAATTTGTCGATGCCTTAAACGGGTGCAAAAACTATAATAAAAAGATTGAGATGATGGGATTTGGGATAGAATTTTCGGTTACCCCGTCAACAGACGGACTTTGCGGATATAATCTTATCAGTCGTATACCTGCCGTTACAATGTCTGTCGGCGAAAATGAACAAACTTCTTCCGAGAACAAAATTGAAGTAAACTGCCGTTTGAACAATGAGCAAACCGATGAATTGATAAAATTTATCAAAAACGATGAACCTTCGGCAACTTATACCTATACCAATGCCGACGGCGGTACGGCCAAAGCTCAATTTTTGTTGCCGCAAGCTTTTCTTGATGACAACGATATTTGTACCGTCAATCATTAAATTTTAAAACAAGAAAGAGGAGAAGTGTTTGCACAAGCAAAACACTCTCCTCCTTTTCTTAGTAGAGTTCGTAGCTCTCTATGACATTGCCGTTAATGTCGAGGTAATTAACCCGACAAACGCCGTCATAGAAAACTTCTATTAATCTCACACCGCCTCTGGTTTCCAAATCCAAGTGCCCGTGATAACCGGCATAGAGCTCGTTTCTTGATAACATACGACCTCGGGTATCCCAGACGTAGAGCATATTTTTATCCCGAATGAGCTGAACCTGATCATCAATAGTAACACCTATCATGATGTTAGTACCGGTGTAGAACACCGTGTTACCGCAAGATGTAGGATACCAGTAGAACGGGGAATTGTTCATATACCGATACGGCCAGAACGGCATTCCGCTTCTTCCGGCAACCCAACGATTAGGCGCATGACTGTCAAAGTAGCCGTAGTACTCCGAGGTACAGTAAGGCGCAAAAATTCTGTCGGCGATAACAATACCGCGAAGAACTTCACTGGCGACATAAGCCGCCTTTGCCGCTGTACTTGGTTTATGATAACCACGACCTTTGCGAGGCTCCCAATAACGCTGCACGCCTGTCCTGCCTGATGACCACGAATATGAGTATGGATCAACATAAGGTCTGGCTGGCAGATAATGAGTACGTTCCTTTTGATAATAACCTTGCGCGACTGCACAAGACGATACCGTCATAGCTATTATGCTCAGTATCAATACATAAAACTTTTTCATAATTATAGTAAAATTAATTGGTTTCTAGTATGATAGTAGCATAGACAAAAATATTTGTCTATTAAAATAAAACAATTTTATTGTCTTTCCTGCTTACTTTAAGAGATAACCCTCATCATCAAATTTTAGTATTTCCAAGTGCTTTTGAGCAAAAGACGGGGATTTTAATTCACCGTTTTCATAAACCACATCGGGAAGTAAATTGCCCAAAGTCTGCCAACGGTTATACATCGGTGTATTGATACTCATCAAAGCACCGCCGGTTTCACTATAGCCATAAGCCAGTAAGCGAACTCCGAATTTTTTAACCCACATCTCAAAGACTTCTTCACTTACACCCTGTCGACAAAAAGCGTAACGCAGATTAAAAAAGTCATACTGATCTGCAACTTGACCACAGGCCGCATAGACTTTTTCGTCGGCAATCATTATGGTTGCTTCATTGTCGTAGCTGATTTCGGCAATGGCTTTAGTATGTTCGGGATAAGGGAAATAGATAATTCGACTGCCGCAAAACAGCGGAAATAAAACACCGAATCCGAAAACATCCAAACTTGTCAGCGGTAAGGTATTTAAGACTTTATCCTTACGATTGAACGGCAACAGTGCCAACAATTGATTATTTTCAGCCAGCAGGGCTTTGGCAGACAAAGCAACTTGCGGTCGGTTTTGATTTTGCAATATCAGTAACGGCCTGTCCCCGCTGTTTTTTTTGCTTAAAACTAAAGCCTTCAGCTTATCCATTTTTTTCAATTTAATCTCGCCGAGAGTTTTTACAATCGGAAAATCATCATCTTTTATACCATCGCCGATTACAGCCGTTTTGCCACAAAAAGCTATTGCAAAAAACAATATTAGATTATCTATTCCGTTGGGCAAATTTAAGCCGATTTTTTCTGCCTGCGGATAAAGCCGATTTAACGCAGCAGCATAAATACGGCTCTTTTTAACCAAAGTTCCGAGAGAAAGTACCTTTCCATTCGGCTCAACAGCCACAATATGCTTTTTACCGAATCTTCTTAACAAGTCTTGCAAAGCACAAATCAGGCAGCCTTTGTTTTCGCTGGTTTTATACATCGCCGAGGTCATCAGTTCATATAGGCGATGTGCCGTTTGATGACGCCGTTCGCGACCGCCTTCTTCTTTAGCGAATCGAACCGGCTCAAGTATGTTCAGGCTTATTTGCGGAAACCACTTGGTCGGGAATTTTTCTTTTAAGTAAGAAAATTTTGAATATTGTGCACCATTAATCCTGACCGGCAACAGTTTGGCTCCGGCTTTGGCGGCAATAACAGCCGCACCGTCATAAATTTTCATCATGGCACCGGTGGTAGTTACCCGACCTTCGGGGAAAACCATTACCTTTCGCCCTTTTTTGACTTCTTCTATTAAAGCTCTGACCGAAAGCGGATTATTGGTATCAAGCGGATAAAAATCCACCAGTAAGCGAATAATCGGCATAAACCATTTTTGCGTCCAACCGGTATTGATGGCAAAAGTAATTCGCTCGGGCATAAAGGCCGCTAAAATTACACCATCGAGCAGAGAAACGTGATTGGAAACAATCAAAACTTTTGAGCCGGCACGCTTAAAATTATTTAACCCCGTAACTTTGGCCGCAAACAAAAATTTGAGCAAACCCTGCACCAGTGAACGTGTCAGCGAATCGGGCAATAAAGCGCAAATATAAACCGCTACGCCCAAACTTAAAACCGCCATTGCCAAAAACAGTTGCGGTAAACTCAGCCCCAGAGCCAACAACGCCAATGCCAAAATTGCCGAAAATACCATTGCCAACGAATTGATAATATTGTTACCAGCAATGACGGTCGCGACATAGGCCTTTGGGGCACGGCTTTGCATAAAGGCATTGAGCGGAATAATATACATGCCGCCCCAAAAAGCCAAAGCAAACAAATTAAAACTAGTTGCAAAAGCGTGCGGCGCCGTCAAAAACTCAACAAAGCTCATTCTTGTTGCCGCGGTCGGATAGTCGGAAGTAAAAAAGCATATCAGGAACAAGCTCACCGCCATACCCACCGCGCATAAAGGGACATAAGTCATATGAATAAACCCTTTAAGCACCTTATTGCAGGCAAAAGAGCCGACGCCGACGCCGACGGAAAATAAAACCAAGAAAAAAGATATAACACCTTCGCCTGCATTTAAAATCTTGCCGCATAAAGGATAAATTTGGACGGCGGCAAAAGCACCGATTAACCAAAACCAACTGGCTCCCAAAATACTCATATAAACCTGCGGTAAGCGGCGCAAAAAACGATAATTAACCAACGTTGCCGTCAACACATTTTTGTATACTTTAGAATCGGGACGCGGCGCCGGTGCCGAAGGAATATAACTTGCGGCAAACCAACCTGCCAGAGCCAAAGTTATCAATAATCCGATGGTTATTTCCGTCGGTAGCAAGGTTCCTAAAATCAGTCCGAGCAAAATAGCCAGATAAGTTGTACTCTCAACGTAGGCATTACCCAAAACCAATTCTTGCGGTTTGAGATGTTGCGGTAACAAGGCGTATTTTACCGGTCCGAAAAAAGCCGACTGCGCACCCATTAAGGTCATAATCACAATCAGTAACCCGATACTGTCCAGAAAATAAGCAACCGCCACCGAACACATCAACACAAATTCGGTAATTTTCAATATTCGGGCAATTTTGTCTCGCGGGTACTTATCTGCCAATTGCCCCGCCGTTGCCGAAAACAGAAAAAAAGGTAAAATAAAAAGACCGGCAATCAGATTGGATAACATATCCGATTGTGCGGTCATTTTTACCGTTACCATTGTCAGTAAAGCATTTTTGAACAAGTTGTCGTTCAGCGCGCCCAAAAACTGGGTAGCAAGCAACGGAAAAAATCTTTTAGTTCTTATGAGGTCGGCAGACATAGCTTCTCCTTTGTTTTGGTCAGGTTTACACTACAACACGAACCTGCCGACCTGTCAAGATTTTAAGATTTTTCAGCTTATAAACCCGATAACAACTCCTCGTCTTCCAGCGTATCCATATTCATAAACAAATCGTTGCCAAGTTTAATCTGATAGCGTTCAAGCGTCGGTGCCCGCATAATTTCTATCGGATTTTCGCTCGGATATTCGGTATGTCTCGGATTAACCACTTTGGCTTCCAAATCAGAATTTCCAAACCAAATGTTATAGTAATATGTCTGCTCGGCAATATTAAAATCAAGACCTCCGGCAGCTACCACTTTGCCTATGTTAGCATGACCGGAAGGCAAGTTGATTATGATTTGCCCGCTGCTGAAATTATAGATATAGTCCGAAACCAAACCGCTGCCGATTTTGTTGACCGAAATTCCTTGTTGAGCCTGCAAGTTGATTTTTCCGTTGGCATTGTCATTGAGCATTAAAACAACAGGAGCATCGGGAGTACCAATTTTTCCTTCGCTGTGCAAAGTTATATTGTCAGCCTTAAAGTTCGGCTCTCCGTTTAATCCGCCTACCGTCAAAATCGAGCTTTCTACTCTCATATCAATATCGCCGTTGGATGCAAACTGACGGATAACCATATCACCTTTAACTTCATCGATATAAATTCCCTGCTCAGCCAAAGCATTTATCCAGCCTTCCCGACTATACGAGGAATCAACCGTCAGATATTTATCCGCCGTACCGACACTGCCCTTATTGGCAACTAAATCAACCGTATTGGCAATGATGGCACCTTCAGCAACGTTACCGACATTCAAAATAGATTTATCTGCCTTAACCGATACTTGACCGTTTTGAGCTTGAACCGGACCGTTGAGCAAAGCGTTTCCTTGTGCAACAGATAAAGCAACATTTCCCAGTTCGGAATTTATATTACCGAATAGACTGTCCGTGTCTGTCAGAACACTTATATCTCCGCGTGAACCGATACCGTCTAAATCAGCCTCTGCCGCACTGATAAACAAAGTATTGCCAGACTGCCAGTTGTCGCCGGTCAATTTGACTGCGCTTACGTTCATATCATCAGCAGAAGTCAAACCGTTTAAGGTAGCGTCTCCGCTTGCCTGTACAATCAAGTTTGCACCAGACTGCCAGCTATCACCGATTATATTTGTTGCCGAAGATATATTCATCGCACCTTCTGCAACGGCATTTGTCAAAGTCAAATCTTCTGCCGAAGTAATATTGAGTTCTCCTCCCGCTTGAATATTGTCAAATACGGAAGAACGACTGTTGTTAAGATAAATACTCCCATCGGCTACTGCCATAACTTCGTCAGCATCAACCGTCAAATAAAGTTGACTGTCTCCGATATTGCCGCTTACACCATTAAACTCGATTGACTGAGCCGAAAGTTTTGTATTTTCATCAGCAGCAACAATTGAGTTATCCGATTTAAGGCGCAATATTCCGCCGGCCGTTGCCGAACTGATAGTCATGCCATTTGAACCGATATCATTGATATTGGCGTCATCGGCACTTGTTACGGTCAAACTGTGACTTTGGGCTGTCTCATTACCAAGAGCTATCGTCAAATAGTTATCCTCATCACCGATACTTTCCGCATCAATAATGATGTTTTGACCTTGCATATTGATAATGTCTCCCTCAGCCATTGTTTCGGCAATCAATTTACCATTGCTTGTCAAACTCAATGTTCCTTTTTGGGCAAGCATGCTTTCAATCAAAAGATTGCCGCCTTTAGAATTCATAAAGATATCGTTTTGACTGCGAGCTACGATTTTGGCTCCGTCGTCCAACTTTATGTTCAAGGCCTTATCCTTTGTTCCGATACTGCCCTCTCCTGCCTCAAGCGTTAAGTTGCCGCCGATAACATTATCCTGATTTGCATCGGTTGCAACGTTATAAATACCTTTGGCGCCGATAATGGTGATATTCTTACCGCTTCCGGCTTCAACCGTGTTGATATTTATATCCTCTTCACCGCCTAAATAAATATAATCTTTTGCCTTAAGCGAAATACTGTCGGCATGGATATCGACATCTTCACGCTTGCTGACAGTTACCGTGTCACCGTCTTCACCTATTTCCAAATTGTCGCGCTCGGCCGAAGATATCAATAATATCTTATCAAGATCGGTTTCGGGTGAAAGTGCCGAAAGTTTGAAAGTTTCACTACCGGCATCTTTGCCGATGGCACCGCTAACCTCAATATTGACATTTTTACCGGCAACATTCGGATCTTCTATCATGTACTGAGTATCGACCACATCACCTTCTTTGGCTTTGAAGATACTGTAAGCCAGCTGGCTGCCGTTCCAACCGGCACCTTCGGCCAGCGAGGCTTCTTCTTCGGCACTGAGCGTATAACTCCAATCGGCATCAAACTCTGAACCGTATTTGCTTTCATCGCCGTAAATTGCCGCCAATTCTTTGTATTCGGCCGTCTTTTGTTCTTCTAAGCGATTGATATATTCATCGGTAATCTTATCAGAACCGATAGCCTGTTGTTCGCTTTCGGTCAGCTCTTTGTTCAGTAAAGCCTCTCTCTCGGCCGCCGTAAATTTGAATTCGGGTTCGGCACCGTCTTCCTGACGGGATTTATACTGCCAATAAGTGTTATATTCGGCTTTTTTCTCATTGAGATAAGCCTGTTTCATTTCTTCATTACCGACATCCAAGCCCATATCTTCCCAGATTTTGGTCAACTGTTCAACAGTCTTGTTGTCATAAACTTCATTGGTATTGGCATCAAAAACACCGCCGTCTTTTACCGAAATATTTACGTCGCCGGTTAGAGATGTTACGCTTTCCAGCCCCAAATCCCCACTGTCTTGAACCAGAAAGATATCGTTGTTGGCAAGAGCAGACAGAGAACTGTTTTCATCTCCCGATGTCTGTATTTTGACCGCCATGTTTTTGCTGCCGATTGCTCCTGTCTGAGCCGTTAAATCTATTTGCTTACCGCTGATGAGAGCATCGGTTGAGGCTCCTAAAATACTGCCGTTGGCGTAAATTGAAGTGTTGCCGCCGTTATTGGTAATATTTTGGAAGACAAAATCATTTTGAGCCGCTTTCAGATTAACATCGCCCGAAAGATTGTTGGTAACATTGAGATTACCGTTGGCAATATCTACAATCAGAGGTGCGTTGCTGCCGATACCGTTATTGGCTGTCAAAGTCAGACCTTGTCCCAAAATTCTGGCATAATCAGAACCGACAACAATAGCATCATCGGTCGTAATATTGGTCATACCACCCTGATTATTGATGACACCGTTCAAAATGACACTTGATTTTGAGTTGATATCTGCCAAGCCGCTGTCATACCCCTTAAACGAGATATTAATATCATAATCCGCTTTAACACTGTGCGTATTGATATGTGTTTCGCCGGTTTGGTAAACATCGGTTGTTTTATATTTGTCAACCGAGAAAATCCACCAACCTTCGCTCCAGCTTTCAACATCATGAGATATCAGCTTCTCTTCTTCAGAGACGTAGGATTCTTTTTCATATTCGTAGTTATGCTCCGAATTGCTGATTTCTATACGAGACCCGTCTTCCATTCTAACCGGTTCACCAACTGGAGTCGGACCGGTAACGGTTACGCCGGCACCGGTATCGGGAACAAGCCAGTCCATATCCCAGAAAGAATCTCCTTCATAGGTTTTGGTCGTCTGGCTGACCGATTTCTGACCTGTTTGCCATACATAACGTTGATTCTCAAGCGGAGAATATGTCGTACTTGATTTACCGTTACCGTCCTGAACCGCGGCAAGCTGCAGATTTGTTCCGTTGTTGTCAACAACATTAATGGTATTGCCATTCCGAGTGTAGGTCGTCTGCAGATAATCACCGTTGGCATTTGTCTTAGCTAAATCGGTTATTTTGATAACGCCGGAAATGCGATTTGCCAAACTCATATTGTTAACAACAATTTCTTTACCCGATTGGTTATCAATATTGATTCGACCATAACCATCCGTCACCATCAGTTCGCCCGAGTTTTTCGAAGTATTCAGGATATGACCGTAAATCTCTATATATCCTCCTTCAACTCGAACATCGTTTAATTCAATTTGTCCGGTCAAGACATTATAATAAGCACCTATATTGCCATATTTGTCAGACAATTTGTATAACGGAGAAGCATTGTAGTTAAGGTTATATTTCATCTTCTTATTATAATCTGCCAGAGCCGTCGAAGATTTCAAACCATTTGCTAATTCAACATCCGTATCTGTTATATTAAGATTATAGTCACTGATACCGCTTTGAACCAGTCCGTTCAAATTGATATAACGACCGCTTAAGAAAATATTATTGCTGGCAATCAATGACGAACGACTGTCTTCTATATCGGCATCGGAAGTCGAAGTTGCACTTTCTTGACTTAAATTTGCACTTTCATTGGCAGATGCAATTGCATCCCAAGCTGATTCCGGAGCACCGCCAACATGCGTAAAACCTTGCTGATAGCCTTGATAAATATCCTGTCCGGCCGTCAACTTCAACTCTTTGCCCTTGATATTGCCGTTGACATAAATACTTCCGTCAACATTATCAATATTAACCGAACCTGCATAGTTAGTTAAAGTACCGTCAATATCTATATTCGGCGATCTGCCGCCCTCTCCGGCAACAGCATTTGAAGCAATATTGATACTTGGATCTTCTCCGCTGGCCGTCGCTATATTGACAACAACATCACCTATTTTGCCCTTAATTTGAGTGCCGTTGAACGTTACGCTACCCCCGCTGCGTTCGGCTATTGCAATATCCGATACACGTAAAAAAGCCGAACTGTTGTTTTCAATGGTAACTCTTGCGTCGTTACTGACATTTACGCTGCCTTTTCCTTCAACATTTTGCGTCGTCAAATTAACAGCACCGATTTTGGCACTGATATCACCAAGCGTGATATAGTCTACCGAAACATTAATTAATCCACCGTCATTTGGATCAAATAACCCCATCAAAGCCAATTTGGCTTGCAAAGCCGCAATTTCCGCATCGTAGAATGCAACCGCTTCTTCATCGTCAATATATTCGGCTCTGAGTGCTTGTGCTTCTTTTATCTCATCAATAATATTACTGTAGAGCTTTTCATTTGTTGTCTGATGATAAAGTTCATCATCATCATAGAATTGCTCCTCGCCGATAGTAACCGACAAGCGACCGTTTTCATCAATTATATATGATTGAATACTGTTAACACCTGCCGCGACATCACCATTCAGAGCAATACGAGAATTGTTATTAATTGTTCCGCTGACAGCTTTATCTTCCAAAGACAATAATTGATTATACGGATTTTTGGCTGATGACAAAGCATCCGCAATCGAAATGCCTTTTTCCGAGGTTATATTAATATCTTGACCGCTTTTAACTGTGGCACCGGCATTTATATTAACCAAATTACTCATATCAATGGTTGCGCCGATATCCGGATCTGAGAAAGGCAAAGCCGTATTGTTCCACAAGTAAACACGAGATTTTAACTTGTTGGCTGAACTGCCTTCATAAGACTGACCGGCATACAGATACATATCGCCATATGTCATGGTATATGAACCTTGAGCAAAATTGATAGAATTGTCGGCAACCGTTCTGACATCGGAACTGCCCATAGCCACACCCGACAGACCGTAAGTATTTACATAGACTTCGGAAGTCAAGTCGGCGTTTGAATTGGCGCTGACAATCATATCATCTATTGTCTCTACACGTCCGTCAAAATTGATGGACGTTTTATTTTTGCTGTTATCTATCGACGAAATGGTATCGGTTATGGCCAATGCACCGCCGCTGACCAATTTGGCTTTATCTACCGCTACAACATCATTAAGCGCAGAAACAATAAATTTATTTTCATCTTTGTCATTGCGCTTTTTGTTATCGTCTACAATCGTATTTTTACCAAAATTTACAGTCGCTTCATTGGCAATGTTACTTTTACTGATAACCGCAGGAGCATCTAGGACGCCGCCGGAACCTGACTGAATGTTATAATCCTCGTCGCTTTCCGTCCAAGAACCGTTATCATAGCTGTATTTTTTATCTTTTATAAATTTGTTTTCTGCTTTGATATCGGCATCGTTGACCAAGATTTCGGTATTTCCCGCCAAATCTACCTTGCTAACAGAATTAGAGGTATTGTCCGCTCTGGCACCGCTGGCGCCGACAACCGAAGCGTTGACCGAATTGGATGTTGCATTTTGTTTTGACGTTCTCGATGCGGCCAATTCCAACGTTTTCAAATCTAATTTGGCATCTTTGCCTTCTGTACCGATACTGACTTTGGTTGTTGAATCGTTATCCGTTTCGGAAACTGCAGCCGCACCGGAAATAATACCACCGCTGCCTGAAACCGTATCGGCATATAAAATATCGGTTCCGGTTGCTTTTACGGCCAGTTCGTCGGTTGTTAAATCAACCGCACCGAGCGATGATGAAACATCAAGATGTCCTTTGGCATCTGCCAAAACCACACCTGCCGCCAAAATACCGCCGCGGTAACCCGACGCCGTAGCTGCCTGACCGCTGTCAGATACACTGATAATTTCAACTTTATCGGTTCCCTTAAATTGAGCCGCATCACCTACCGTAGCCTTTACCTGACCGCCGACATCGGTTAATGATATAGCACCGTTTCCGCCGATAAGCGCACCGGCTGCCGCAAGACTGTCGGCAAGAGCATCGGCTTTTAACTGACCTGCCCCTATATAAGCACTGTCTGCCGTAATGATGGCTCCTTCTCCGACACTTGCCTGGTTATCCAAGTCTATATTTGAATCGGCAATCGAGGCACCAACACTGTATACACCGGCGTTAACGCCCAAAGACTCGGCATTTCCGACCGAAGAACCTGCCGTTGAAAGATTAAACAGCCCCGCTAAAGTCATAGCCACTTTGCCGACGTAAGATTTTATTTTGCTGACAATCGAACTTTCGGCATAGCTGCCCTCGCCGCTGACGGTACCGGCCGCACCGGCAATTGCTTGAGAGCTGACATTAACCTCATCCAAACTCTTAGCCTGAAAATCTTCACCGTTAACCGAACTGCCGTCGCCGACAAAAGCCTGAACATCGTTGGTCTTGTTCACAATAGATACCGAAGCTCCTGCTGCCGCAAAAGTTGAAGCATTTACACCGGCGGCCAAAGCCTCTATTTCGGCTTTGTCTTTAGCTTCCAAGTCTATGTCTTTCGCCGTGACTTGCGCTCCGTTACCAATATAGGCTTGAGAAGTGCTGTCCGCATTAACATTGACAACAGAACCGCCGACAACAATCGAACCGCCCAGATTTCCGCCCATAGTCTTTGCATTAATGGAACTATCGGTCAGAGATTTTATTTCAAGATTGCCCGTACCCACAACTTTGCTGTTGCCGCCGATATAGGCTTTGGCGGCATTGCGGACATCGGTTACGGAAACCGAAGCGCCGATACTGGCACCGCCAACCCCAAACTGTCCTTCGGTACTGTCGGTTACAACTTTATCCGTGGCGTTAATTGCCAGTTTTCCGCCGTAAGTAACATCTGCTCCGCTGCCGATAAATGCCGAAGTACCGACATCTTTACTGACAGAAGTGGAAAACTCCTGATCGACATTTTTATCAAAATCAGACAAGTTTACATCGGGTGTTACGGCTGAATTTTCGAGCACTTCCTGATATTCATTATTGCGGCTGATTTCCTGATTGACCGTTTCCAAAATACCGGAAGTTTGCTCTTGCATTGCTTCGGTATAATTGCTGCCGATACGCATTACCGAGACAGCTCCGCCGACTGTGCCGGCTCCGCCTGATCCGGCCATACCGCTCATCGACATCTGTCTCTCGGCATTTGCTTTGACATCTATGTCGCCTTGAGAATAAATATTCATACTGCCGACCGTTCCCGCCGTTGTTTTGCCGTCGATGGTCGTAACGTCGACACTGGCTCCGCCTGATCCCAATCCGACGGCTGCCGAACCAATCATATTATTGACCGTACCTTGATTATCGGCACTGATTTCTATTTTTTGTTCATTTCCTCTCAAAGTTTCATTAATATTGATAAGTTTGCCCGAATTTTGAGTTATCAGAGCCTCAACATCATTATTAATCGTGTTGACGGAAATGGCACCGGCCGCTCCCGAGTAAATACCTAGTCCGGCAGCATAGACATAAGAATCGATACTGCTGTCGGAATCGGCTTTAACCGTCAATTTTTTAAGGACATCAACGTTTGAATTACGGATTTCCGAAGTTGTCTTGTTATTGATATTGGACACCAAAACAGATGCGCCTGTCCCATTATAATATCCGACAGCACCGGCACCGACGGCAACGGCAAAATCTTCTTCACCGTCTGAGTTCAATCTTTTACCCATGCGGGTCACATCTTTGCTCGTGGTCGACAAATTGCCCAAGGCGTAGACTGTCGAAGCATCTATCAGAGCTCGGTTGGTATTATTGATATCAACCACATTCACGTTACCGGCCACACCGACTTTTCCGCCGGCTCCGCCGACGACAACAGAATTAAAGTATGTCTTGGAATCTGTTCCGATATCAACATCTCCGACCGATTCAAGTTGCGAATTTAGCACTTCGGCTATTGTGTCTTTATTGATAACGGTTGTTACCGAAGATAAACCGACACCGGCAACACCGGATGCTCCAAGTACACCGGCATGAGATTCCAATAAAGTTTGATTGTTGGCTTGAACGCTGACAAACGGATTATAATTATACGGTTGAACCCTATCTGTCGGATTGCCGTCTATTGTAGAATTTTTAATCCGCGCAACGGACTGACTATTGACCTTATTAACCGAAACATTAGCGCCGACGCCGACATATTTACCCAATCCGGCATTAACACTATAATTGTTTATCTCAACTTTAGTATCGGCAGCCACTTCTACTTTAGACTGCTCATCTTTTTCGTTATCTCTGTTGATGGTAGAATTATTGCGAATCTCGGCTAATGTATCCTCGGAAATTATATTAGTCGTAACCGTACCGCCACCACCGACCGCTCCGGTCGCACCGGCAATCGTACCTCCGTAAAAATTAATTACGCTATCAGAAGTACCGTTAATACGAATATTGCCACCGTCAAAAGTTATACTGTCCGCATAGGCATAAGTTGTATTATTGATATTGTTAACCGAAACTGAACCGGATATGCCCGCTTTATCGCTGACAGCTACACCGGCCGAAGAAGTTTCTATTGCGGAATTATTTTCGGCTTTGATTTCGGCTCCGTTGCTAATTCCTTCAAATTTACTGTTGCTTGCATAGGCTTTGGTTTCGTTATCAATATCATTGGTAGCAATTGAAGTACCGACAGCCGCTGTTTTTGCTCCGGATATATTACCGGCCTGAGAAAAGATATCACTGCTGTTGTCTGCCCAAATTGAAACAGAATCAGACTTAATATGTTGTGTATCGTTCTCATCGGCATTGCTGATATATGCTTGCACAAGGTTGTCTATCTCGTTAACAGATACCGAACCGGCAATCGTTCCTCCTTTTTCGCCAAAAGCACCGGCCGCACTTTCCGAAAGTGCAAAGATTTCACCGTTTGCCGCGGCTTTGACATTCGTCGAAATAAAATTATCGATTTTTGAATTATTAATAAATGCAACCGATCTGGAATCGCTTACTTTGTTGATACCGACGGCGCCGGCCATACCGAGGTTGTTACCGCTTGTTATCGCAAGAGTCAGTCCGCCGCCGACGGTCAAAATGTCATTATTGTTAACACTGCTGACCGCTAATTTACCTTGATTTTCACTTTCCTGTCCGTTTTTGACATAGCTTAAATCGGCATTATTGATATAAGCATCGGCTTGACTTGTAAAGTTATTATATGAAGCCGTACCCGAAATGCCTACGCCAAATTTTTGCTTTTGCTGATTGCCGCTGCTTTGCCCGCCGGATGATGATGAAGAACTTCCGCCCGAAGTCCCTGTTCCTCCGGTTGGTTTTTTATCGTCTGATTTGACTATCGTTCCGGCTATGGAAATAGTATATAAATCGGATTCATTAGCCGCGTTCACGCTGACCGAGGCACCTGACAATCCTTTAATTTTAGCAACGTTTCCGAGTACCGATGTATCCGTAAAGTCACCGATAACGGCTCTTGATATCTGATTGATGTCATTAATCGCCGCCGAGGCACCGATACCGATTTGCGAGCTACGGGTTGCTCCGCCGACGACATTAACGATATCGTTGGTCGTCTTTGCTTCTACCAGCACGCTTCCGGTTGCCGAAACATCTGCTCCGCTGCTGATATGAGCCAAAACATCAGAATCTAATTTCAGCCAATTAAATGTTCCTTGAAAACCAAAAGTTTCGCTGACCTGGTAGCCTGCCGCGCCGGCAATTGACAAATTGCGAAGTGTGGAATCTGCCTTGACATTTAAACTGTTGCTGTAAAGTTTGGCATTGCTTCCGATAACGGCACTCACCTCGTTATCATACCATGTTTGCAGGTAAGATGCCCCCAATCCATATTGGGCTTTACCGCCATATTCTCCCGACAGATTCAAAGTTTCACTATAATTTGTGGCTTTAACTTCAACGTTGGGCGCTTGAGCAAGCGACGTATGGTTCGTATTTTCAGGATTATATTTTTGATTAATCATAGCTCCGTCGGCAATGCGAGCTTGGGAACTGTTATCAAAATTCATAATATTGACCGCACCGGCCACACCGATTATACCCGCACCGGCTTCTTCTCCGGGTTTGGCGCCGGACGTGCTTGTTTCTGCACTGCTCTTAACCAGTGAAGTAAAGAAGTTTATCGGATTTTCTTCAAAATATGTATCTATATTGTCAAGTATTTGACTGCCTTTTTCAAAGACATTACCCTCTAAATTTTTAAAAACATCAAAAATTGAACTGTTGGGCCAAACAACAGGTTGTCTCGTTTCCGAAGTCACTTTTAATTCGCTAGATGCATTAACCGTTACCCCTTCTCCGATCTCTGCGTAAGAATTATTGATATACTTGCCATATCCAACCGCTCCGGCAAAAGAATTTTCTTTATTCTGGTCGCCGCTGTGATCATCATCGTTGGTTCTGGTCGAAACGCTGGCACTGGCATAATTGCTAATCATATCCAGTACACTCGAACTGATTGTTACGCTGCTTCCATCTATTGACGTTGCTGCCACGCTTGAAGCATTATCTCCTGTTGAATAGTTATTAAAGACTTTTGACGAAGCATTGTTTTCATGACTGCTGTAAGATACGCCGCCGCTCATCGCCAACTTAACGTTGCTTTGACTGTGCGTACGCGCCGGAATAAGTGATATCCATTTTGACAAACCGTCCAAAAGCAATGTGCCGGCCCAATAAAAGGGTTTATCAAAAAATCCCGTACCGACGGTGGAACCGCCCGAAGAAGAATTCTTTATTGCTCTGATGTCTGAGTTAATGGTGATTTTGTCACCCGTTATCGTACCGCCGACAAGAACATTATTATTACTTTGAGATGTGCTGTAGGCAACACCGGCGGCTGCCCAACCGTCTTGATAGGCTACGCCCGAGGCCGAAACTTCGTGCGACTTTGTCGTCTTCGCTTCTATGTTCAAATCCCCGTTTGAGCTGATTGTGGCACCGTTTTTGATATCAATTGTATTATTGGTTTCGGTAATTCCGACCGCAACCGCAATATCAACCGGAACACCGCGACCGTCTCCGTATGCTTTTGTATCGGCTTCTGCCAAAGTTGTACTGCTGACGTCAGAAACAATGGAAACCGTGTTGCCGCTGATGGTTGTTCCTTTGTCAACAAAGACGCTTGACGTCGCCTCATTTTCCGCAACCGAAACGTCTATCAATGTTCCCAAACTGCTCGTTTCCGAATTGGAAACAACTTTCGAATTGATTTTTACTTCTTCATCGGCCGCAATAGTTACATTTTTACCGATATTGATGCCGGCTTCAGCCGTAGAACCGCTGTATCCGACAAAAAAGCTGTTATCGGTAATCGCTTCAAAAAACTCTAACCCTTTGGCTTTGATGGTTTCCAAAATACCGGTTAACGCCGATGTGCCGTTGTCTTCGGTTGTTTCTCCGGTAACAATACCGTCCAAAACTTCCGCATCGCCTGCCAAAGCATAAAGATAAACATTTTTACCTTTTATGGTTGCATTGTCTTCAATATTTAAAAAAGCGCTGCTTTTCTTTACCCAACCGGCATCGGTATCTCGGGCTATCAAAGTTACATTGCCGTTTTCTTTTACCAAACTGACGCCTTTTTTGACATTAATATTATTGGCAAGAGCATAAATATTATCTTGACCGGCATAAGCGGCATCCGAAGTAATATTTAAGGTTTCAGGATCAATAAAAATCAAGCCGTTGATACCGGAAGCACTCATTGTACCGCCGTTTAAATTGACCTCTTTTAGAGCACTCAATTCTACAAAACCGCCCGCGGCAGAATTGTCATAGGCATCGGCGCTGATTACGGCTCCTTGTTCCAAATTAGATTTGTTGTCGGCAAAAACGACAACCGAACCGCCGTCTTTGTGTTGAGCAGAACCGTTGGCGCTAATTTTTGTTCCTTGCTCCAATTTAATGTCGTTACCGGCTTTGATAACAATATCTCCTGCTTTGGCCTGAGTTGTAGCGTCGGCGCGAATGGTACCGCTGTTGACAACGTCATTTTCGGCAAAAATTCCTATTTTGCCGTCTTTGAAAGCAAGCGGAGAATCCAAATCTATACCGTCGGTATTCATAATATCCGAAGCCTGTGTCGGCTTAAGATTAGCTAATATTTCACCGGTATTAACCACATTTCCGCCCTTAACCGAAACCGAATCAAGAGCTTTAATCTTTCCTTTTACCGAAATAACGCCGCTCGGATCAATCGGCAAATCGCCTGCCAAAACCGACTTGGTTGCCAATTCGGAAATGCTGCCGTCCTTGCCGATAATTTGATCCATAAATTCTTTGTTCGGCGTTGAGAGCATCAGCGAGCCGACATTGACCACACCGTTTTGCCCGATAGCGACGCCGTGAGGATTCAAAATAAAGACGTTACCGCCGATTTGACCGTTTTTAATTGAATTTAATATACCGTCGATATTGGTCTTTTTGTCCCGTACCAAATTTATCAAATTCAATGTTGAGCCAGGCAAATATAAATTTACCGTTGTCCCTTGATAAACATCAAAATTTGAAAAGGAGTTAAAAGCATTTTGCCCTGAAACCGTCGAGGTCGTAACATCATAAACATGACCGTTAACATTGACCGTTGTTTGCGTACGCCCGTCTGGGGTTATCATCGCCGCAAAACAAGTTTGTGAAAACAAAAAGCTGTAAATGGTAATGTAGGTAACAATTTTTCTAAACATAGCGTTTACTCCTACCATAATTTGGTTTGGACAAAGAAGAGAAATTCCACATCTCTGTCTGTTTCGTAATATTTGTGTTCTTTAAGCGGAAAAGCCAAAGTAAAGTTGGCATCTACACGATCCAACACACTCAATCTGGTCCCGACGCCGGTACTGTAAATCAGAGCATCATTTTCATTTTTCAGATTATTGCTGTCTTTGGCATAGACATGACCAAAATCAAAAAAGGTATAAACTTTGGCACTGCTCAGCCATTCCGTATCTTTGAGCAAAGGCTTAATATCATATTGAAGCTCGTTCATAACCGCAAAACCTTTATCTCCGACTAACATTCCTTCGGTGTAGCCGCGAACGGTATTGACGCCTCCGATTTGAAATTGTTCGGAAGAAGGAAGAAAATTTTGAGCTGAATATTGGGCTTTGGCTTTTACGTTATAGCCAATATTGCCCCACAGATTATACTGAAATTCTCCGTTATAATTAAAACGCCAAAACTCGGTATCTCCGTTAATCAACTTGACGCCGTTGGTAACGCTCAGCTGATTATAAAAATAGCCGCCGGCGAACAATTTTAAGCTGTCCCAAGACAAGGACCAACTGTCGGTGTATACTTTTTGCGTACGAAAATCACCGATATAAGATGCTCCGTTTTTAAAATTGGTTGTAAAATTGACATTATTGACAAAGCTGTCGGTAACATAGACCGGACGTTTGATATAGAAGTAATAATTATAGAAATTACCGGTTACATCCAAAGCTCTCAAATCACCGCCGACAATTTCCGTATCCGAATAATCCATACCGACACCGATGCGGCTGCCCAATATCGGCTCGGGGATATCAAATGAACCGAAAAAGGCATTAGAACCTTCGCTCACGACACCTCCCATATTCAAATTATCTCTGTATCCGGTCAGACTGCGAATCGAGGCAATGGCTCCGACACGATATAAACCCGTTGACTTTTGTCCGGCATTATCCGTAAATGCCGAAACCGAAACTCTTTCTGGCTCTTCAACAATCACATCCAAATCGGTTGTTGCAAATTTTTCTCCCGGTTCCATGGCTATTCTGGTTTTTATATCATTGGCAGCATTGAACATCAAAATATTATCCTGCATCTCTTTGATATTCAGATAATCTCCGCTTTTGACACCGATATTACTGCGAACAAAATTTTCATTTGTCGACCGATTGTCTTTGATATTAATTTTATTGACTTTTCCTTCTATCAAATTGATTTTTAAGATATTATCGCGAATATCTTGATTGGGGACATAAGCCTTCGCCGCATAAAATCCGCGTTTTTTATATTCGTCATCCACCTCTTTTAGAATGGTGCGAATGTCGTTCAAACTTATTTTTTGGCCTTGATAACGAGAAGCAACTTTTTCCAAGAAATCATCGGGTAACAAATTAGACTTATCAAAAATCAAGCGTTTCAGATACATTATTTTTTTATCATTGACCGCAGCGGAAGCCTTCTGTTTTTCTGTATTTACAGAGAGTTTATTTTGATTTTCTTTTTTATACTCATCGGAAACTTTTTGAATTTTTGCATCAACGGCGCGGGCGCGCAGAGTTTCTTTGGTTCTTTCCAGTTCATAGGCCGGAGATACGGTCCTGATGTTTGCCATCGGAATAGTCTGAGCATTGGCTTCAGAAATCAACATACCCAAAGCGCAGACACTTTTTAAGAAAAGTCTGTTCAATTTTAGTAGCCTTCATTAGATATAAATGAGTTAATGCCTTTTATCTAAAAAACATTTTATTTTTTGTCAACAATTTTATCATAATAATTACTTGATATCACAATTTATTGTGTTAATTTCTCTATCTAAAAATAGACTCAAAAACTAATGATTGTTATTTCTTTTTTATCACGACAAAATTACCACAAAAAAAGAGTTCTCAATCCATGAGAACTCTTTTTAAAACAGATGTAGCAGAAAACTAACTTTCTTCCTTTTCTGCCTTTTTGTCCTTAGCGTCTTCGTCAATGGCTTTGGCAAGGTCTGCCGCAGCTTCGTTTTTACCGATGCGACGCAAACCGATGTCACGGGCACCGCTGATACCGAGCATTACCGTCAGCGCGGAAATGAGCTGCGTCCAATCACTGACCTGCAAATCGATATAGGGAGCAAGGGCACAATTAATAAAAAATCCACCCCATAATGCCCAGCCAACCATCGGTATCCAAAGCCTTTGCCAACCTTTTCCCGAACGATTTTCCGGAATTTTATCCAGAGCATTCTTTAAAAAATAATCTCTGGCTCCCGAAATACCGATTAAGACAGCTAAAGCTGTAATCAATCCGTTCCACTCCACTAATTCAATGTTCGCAAACGGACGAATAATCAGGTTATTTACAAAACCTATAACTAATGTCCAGCCTATCGCTGAAATCCATAGTCTTTTAAATTTCTTTTTCATAGTTATAATAATTTTTTTCTTAAGTCTTATGATAAACAATCGTTTTTCATTTGTCAAATGTTTTGTCTAATTATTTTGAATAATTGTTACCGAAAACAGACCTTCCTCATTTCTGATATTTACCGCGCAACCATGCAAAGCCGCTATCTTCTTAACAATAGACAATCCCAATCCGCTGCCGATTTGCTTTTGTCCCGCCGGACGGAAAAATCGTTCGCCCAAACGTTCCAGATGTTGCTCTTGTAGGGCAACACCGCTGTTTGCCACTCTTATATGACCTTCATCAATATCAAGGATAATCTTCGCCCCTTCGGAACTATATTTTATGGCATTGTCCAAAAGATTACGCAGCATGACCGTCAACAGTACCGGATTGCCGCAGCTTATCGGCGAATTTTCAGAAACGGAAATTTTCGTTTCGAGTGGTTTGGCTTGTATCTGAGATTGATATTCTTGCAGCAAATTATCAACCGTTTGCCGCCAATTAATCGGCTCTTCCGATGCGTGTGATTGATTACTTTCCAATCTTGAAAGTAAAAGCAATTGTTCAACCAATCGGGTACAACGTTCAATTCCTCGTTCCATTTTGGCAATGGCATCTTTTCTGGCTTCGTTATCCTCTTGCAACATTTCCAAAACTTCAAGCTGCACCTTTAAGGCCGTCAGCGGTGAGCGTAACTCATGCGCAGAATCGGAAATAAAACTTTTTTCTTTTTTTAACATTTCCGCCAATTTTGCCAATAACCCGTTCATAGCTTGCGTCAGCGGAAGTATTTCCTGCGGTAAATTGTCGTCTTTTAACGGCGACAAATCGTCGGCACTCCGTTTATCTAAATCTTGTGCCAAGCGTTTGAAAGATGCAAATTCGCGCCCGACAAAATAAATTATTACCAGCAACAGCAAAAACAATCCCAAAAGCCATGGAAGTAAAAATTCTTCGAGCATATCCAAAGCTACTTCTTCGCGATATTCCAATTCTTGTCCGACCGCAATCACATATTTATTGTCCGCCGAATCTACCCAGACAATACGCCAGTCATCATCATCGTCAATCACCTGATTTGCAAAATGTCCGATTTGGGGCTGAAAAACAAAATCTTTACCGTTTTCATTATCGTGAAACACCATCTGCCCGTTTCTGTCAAACACGGCAAAGCCGATGGCCTCGTCTTCCTCATCGGCATTATCTATTCTTTTTATAATTTTATTGGTAACTTTTTGCGCATCGGGGGCAATTGACGACCAATCTGCCGATGCCAGTTGACGTGCCAATAGCATTTGATATTGATCAAAAAACTCATCTGCTTTTTCTTTGCTTTCTAACCATGAAAAAATCCCTGCCCCTAACCATATCAGGCAAGATGACAAAACAAAAATAATGAGCAAACGTAAACGCAGACTGAGCTTTTTCATATTTCTTCCAGTATATAACCGATTTTGTTGACCGTACGTACAATATCTTTACCAAGTTTTTTGCGCAGATGGTGAATATGCACCTCAACCGCATTACTTGAAACCTCGTCGTCCCAAGAATAAATTTTGTTTTCTATCGTTTCTTTGGACAGAATCTTGTTCTTATTTAAAAGCAGCAACTCCAATAAAGCCGTTTCTTTGGGAGAAAGAACAACTTCTTTGCCTTCTAAAGTAACTTTGCGGGTCTGGGGGTCAAAACTGACTTGTTTATAAGTAAGCATCGGACTGGTACGACCGTTGGAACGGCGAATTAAAGCATTTAACCTTGCCTGAACTTCTTTTAATGAAAAAGGTTTTCCGAGATAGTCGTCCGCACCGCTGTTTAATCCGGCAATACGTTCGTCAACGTCGCCGCGCGCCGTCAAAATCAAAACCGGTTCTTTGCGACCGTTTTGACGCCAGTTTTTCAATACTTCCAAACCGTCCTGACCGGGCAATCCCAAATCCAGAACAACCGCTTCGTATGGAATTTGGTAAAGAGCCTCTTCCCCTTCCAATCCGTCCGAAAACCAGTCGACGGCAAAGCCGAGCTTTTCCAGCCCGACTTTGATACCGTCACCGATAAGTTGATCGTCTTCTATCAACAAGACCCGCATAAAGTCACCTATTCTTATTTTTTGAGTTGAACCGTATCAACGTCTACTTTGACATCAAACAATTCTTTGTCAACTTCACCGCTGATTTCGATTGTATCTTCAGGACCAACGCTCAAACCACGCCAATCATCGTCATCAATTTCAATCGTAATTTCACCGCTTGCATCCTGGAACAAATATTTTTCATTACCTAAACTTTGTTTAATTTTGCCTTGCAAGACAACCGGCTGATCATCACCCATTTTAGCAGCTTCGGCAGCAGTGGAAACAGCCAATCCGGGACCGGTAAAACCACCGCGGGGAGCTGCGGCACCATTATATTGTGCGTGAGCGGCACCGGCAAAACCAAGCATCAAAGCCAAAGCAGAAACAGCAACTAATTTATTCATATTTTTTCTCCTTAAAAAATGTTCTTTAATTTCCTCTTACAAGAACAATACAACATTATAAACTTAAGTAACGCTTAAGGGATTATTTTTTTTTAATTTTTTTTATTATTTTTTATAACATATTGATTTTTATTGAAAATCATTTTATCCAAAAGCAAAAAATCCCGTATATGCATCTTAAAATATTAAAATAAATTATAATCCGGCTGCCTTCTGCACCAAAATATTTCTCATCTGCGACATCTTATAATTTCTGACATTCTCATCATTATATATAAGATTAAACAACTTATTATATATCTCACTGTTAGGGGCCAAAATTTGATTGTAGTCGCTTTTATCTTCAAACTGCAATAAGCGGACTTTGACTCTTTGCTTTTGAAAGTAACGCTCTTCTTCATCCATCGTTTGCTTAGCCGAAAATTCGTAAAAACGGTGTACGGACGCGGCATCAAAAGCATCTCTTGAGGAAATTGAAGCAACAGAATCGAGTAATTTATCATTTATGACCACACTACCGTCAATTAAGTTTTTATAATTCAAAACATCACCGTTTTTTTTGACACCCCAGATTTGTGCCTGAGCCGTACGATAATCAAACTTATCGACAATTTGACGACGTTGCTCAATGTCCTCACCGTTAAATTCGGGTTGAGTTAAGGCTACGTCAAAAACTTTGCCCAGACTTTCTTTGATGCGTTTGGCATATACAATTTGAGAACTGCCGCCTTCAATTTTTGCTCCCGTCTCCATCAGCATAACCGCCAACATAAAAGAAACTTTGGGCATAGCTTCGCCTTTACGCAGCGCTTCCGCCATTTCGTGTCTGTCCATATCGTATTCATATTCTTCACCTTGAACTTTTGAATAAGCCGGTAATTTTGAACTGTTAACAGAAACCATTTTATCCAACAGACTGCCATACTCCCCATCTGCTTTTACGGTATGTATTTTTTTCATCTCTTCTTCGAAAACTTTTCGGGTCTGAGGGTTGTCATAAATTTTGGCAGTTAAAGAATTATCATCGTCCAATATATCGGCCATTAATTGATATATCGGTTTTTCGGCTTCAATGCTGACTTGGATAACCGAACTGTTCTTCAGCAACTCATTGGCCTGCATGGCATGAATCGAGGCTAATTGAACTGAACACAGCTCACTTTCGGGCGTATTGTTTTGCTGATGATAAGCCATTTGCTTATTAAGTAAGGAAGTTATTTTTTTGAGCATTAACGCATCGTTTTGAAAATGATTTTCAACACGGGTTGAAAGTTCGGTCAACATCTCTTTATGCAATGTCGAGAGTCCTTTGACGGTATCTTCACTCAAATCCTTAAAGCTCAATCCCTCGGGAATAAATTTTTTATTTATCAAGTAATGCCATTGACTTTTTAACTCTTTTGCCGCCACCGCTTTTCTGGCAAACATATCTTTTTTCATTTCTTTTTCATGCACCTGCAAAGCGGCTATCTTTTCCGGTGTATCAAAAGCCGGCAATGTCATTGCCAAAACTTTTGCATAATTTTTACTATATAAATAAAGGGCGGGACCAAAGACAAACGAATCGCAGATTTCGGGACCGGTCTGATTATCGGCATTAACGCGACCGGACATCAAAGACAAATTATATTTTTCACCAAAACTTCTGGCTCTTGCCGCCTGATTGACGAATTTGTAGCAAGAGTGAAACATATTATAATCATTTTCTGCGGCACTTATTCCGCCACCTCTCCTATCTCGCTGACGCATCGGTCCCAAGTGGTCGGAAAAGTCAAAACGAAAATCGTGCGCCAATTGACGATAAAGCTCTTTTTGCAAAGTGATGCGGTCTGCCGTGACGGCAACAGCGGCATAAGTATCATTAACACGGCGTAAAATCACATTCATAAATTTTTCGGCATAGGGAAAAACTTGAGGATTGTATGGATTAAGCATGCCGTTGCTATAAGTTTCTCTTAAAGGTTTATCGGTTTCCAGATATGAAAATTCCGGTTTTTTGGCTAATATGGCTTGGCTATATTTACTCATTTTTTGATTCTCTTCTTATTAAAAATTTTAAACCACAAAAAACCTTAGCTTGTCGATTTTTATCCTCCAAGCACCCAAGCTAAGTAAAAAAACTTATCGAAATGCTCAGAGGCTCATAATCAACAGAGCAGCAATATTAAGAATCAAAATTTGAGAAAAAATAACGGCAGAAGCCTCTTGAGCCAAGCTCAGAGGAGCAGAAAAATTTTTTATATTGCTCAAAGCTATCATACCGTTACTTACATTATTATACACACATTTACGAATGTTGACGCAATTTTATGTCACTGTCAATATTTTTTAAAATTCAAAAACAAAAAAAAATACCTCTCCGACCAACCGTAAAGAGGTATTGTTGAAATGGTGGAGCTGAGGAGGATCGAACTCCCGACCTAATGATTGCGAACCATTCGCTCTCCCAACTGAGCTACAGCCCCGATATATGTCTTTAGCAAAATAATTTTAAGCCGCTTTGCCTAGCTTTCCCGTGAGAGCGAATGAACCATTCGCCTTGGGTACCTAGTTTCGCCGCGGTCGCTGTCGCCACCCTTGCTCAAACAAGGTAGCCAAGATGTTACAGACGAAAACCTCTCTTCTTGAGAGCTTTTCGCTTAGCCATCCCAACTGAGCTACAGCCCCGATATATGTTTTCAGCAAAATAATTTTAACGTGCTTTGCTTGGCTTTCCCGTGAGAGCGAATGAACCATTCGCCTTGGGTACCTAGTTTCGCCGTGGTTGCTGTCGCCACCCTTGCTCAAACAAGAACGCTTCATTATTACTTAAATCAACTTTATTTGTAAAGTGCCTTTTTCTAAACCGTAACACTTTTATCTTGTGTTTTTGATTTTTCAAATCATATAATAATGAGGAGTATATTCAATTTTTTGAAAGTTAATCGGTATGAAAAACTCTTTTCTTTTTATTCTAAATTTTGTTCTCATTTCCTTTTGCACCGCTTTGTCAGCTCAAGCTCAAAATCAAATGGAACTCTCATCATCTTCTTTTGCTCAAAACTCTTCTATTCTCAAAGAACAAGTTTACACAAAATGTGGCGGAGAAAACATATCTCCTGATTTAATCTGGAAAAATATACCGGAAGGCACCAAAAGTTTTGCTCTGATTATGCATGATCCTGATGCTCCTCGTGCAGGAGGTTTTTATCACTGGCTGGTCATCAATATTCCAGCAGACAAAACTTTTATAACTAAAGGAGAAAAAATCGACGGTGCCGTTGAACTTGAAAATGATTTCAAAGAATATGGTTATGGCGGACCGTGCCCTCCCTCCGGCGAACATCGATATAACTTTACAATTTATGCCCTTAATGTCGATAAATTAGACGGCTTAACACAAAACTCCCCAAAAGAAGTCGAAAACATCGTCAGAACGCATGCTCTCGCCCACGCAACTTTGACTGGCTTGTATAAGCGTTGACTTTACACTAAAAAACCGACCTTTCCGGTCGGTTTTTTGTTTGAATTGGTGGAGCTAAGCGGGATCGAACCGCTGACCTCTTGAATGCCATTCAAGCGCTCTCCCAGCTGAGCTATAGCCCCATCTGTTTCTCATGCCTTCTATCATTATTTTTTCTTCATGTCAAACAAAAAAAGCAATTCTACGATAGAATTGCTTTTTTCTCTGTCTTTGTTTGCTTATGGAAATAAAACTTTATTTTTGTATAAATAAACTTTATCTCCGGCACGAAGTCGCCGCGTTAATAAGACATCATGTCCTTTTTTGGCTGAGGCTTTTTCTATCAGATGCCTTGTTTCATAATGAACAACCAATTCCGTTTGCGGTAATGTCTTATTTTCCGATATCACTATCCTTTCGGATGATAATGAATCGACATGAACTTGATAAACGCGTTCATGACGTAGCACAGCATAAACTTTTTTTTCAATCATTTCATCGCCTGGAATGTCCTTGTCATTTGACGGAATAGGAGTTCCGGTATAAGTATTCGTGACTTCTTGAATACTAACTACCGTACATATTTCGCTATTTTTCACACGATATTCCATTTTAGTATCTTCCAGGAAATTTGCCAGATATGCAAAACTAAACGCCAGAAGTAAAAGCAGAGGATGATACCAAACATGTTTGATATTCCATTCGCGCAGTTTTTTCCAACATGAAATCAAATATACTATCTGAATCAGTAGAGCAAAACCCGCTATCACGAAGGAATATTCATACGGAAACGTGTAGCCGCCGCTAAGAGCGATAACACCAACAAATGAACAGCCGACGAAAAGAACAGTACACGCATAAAGCAGCACTCGTTTCTTTGGGGAGATAATGTCTGATAAGGCAGCACTCCGAAAAGAAAGGAATATAACCCAGGCAACTAATGCCAGCGCCAAACTGCCTGCAACAATTTGACTTGCAATAAAAATAATGTCCATATGATATAATAATTTAGAATGTAGCTTTATATTTACACAATTTGACAAAAATGTCAATTATGCGTTTTCCTAAATATCTAAATCATCAACAAATTTTGCTCTTTCGATGATAAACTTAAACCTTAACTCCGGATCTTTTCCCATTAAACGCTCAACCATACGGCGAGTTTCAAAGGCTTCCTCTTTACCTTCCTCTGTATTCGTATTGGGTATCATTACTTTTAAAAGTGTCCGTTTCTTTTTGTCCATTGTCGTTTCTTTGAGTTGAAGCGCGCTCATTTCACCCAAACCTTTAAAACGGCTTATTTCCGCTTTCTGATTGCCTTTAACTTCTTTTTTCAAAATGCGGTCTTTGTCTTCATCGTCCAAAGCGTAAAAATTTTTTCCACCGGTTGAAATTTTATAAAGCGGCGGCGTTGCAATAAACAGATGTCCATTTTCTATTAACTTTGGCATTTGTTGGTAGAAAAAAGTCATCAATAATGAAGTAATATGCGCCCCATCAACATCCGCATCGGTCATTATGATAATTTTTTCGTAGCGAAGATTTTCTTCTTTATAATTTTCCTTAATTCCGCAACCCAACGCCTCTATCATATCTTTGATTTCTTGGTTTTGAGTAATCTTGTCAAGTGAAGCTGAGGCCACATTCAAAATTTTTCCGCGCAAAGGCAAAATCGCCTGCGTCATACGGTCACGTCCCTGTTTGGCCGAGCCGCCTGCCGAATCCCCCTCAACAATAAAGATTTCGGTATCTTCCGCTGCCTGTTTGCTGCAATCTGCCAATTTTCCGGGAAGGCGCAAACGTTTGGTCGGACTCTTTCGATTTTGAATTTTCTCTTCTTTCTTTTTTTTGCGAAACTCCGAACGTGAAATAACATATTCCATTAATGCCGAAGCATTTTCCGAATCGGATGAAAACCAGTGGTCAAATGAATCTTTGACCGCCTGTTCTACCAATCTGACGGCTTTGGTCGAAGTCAATTTATCTTTTGTTTGACCTTGAAACTCCGGATTACGAATAAATACCGACAACATAATGCAGGCATCACTCAAAAAGTCTTCTCCGGTGACCGACGAGGCTTTTTTTACACCGGCCATTTCGGCATATTCTTTTAAGCCTCTTAACATCGCCGAACGAAAACCAAGTTCGTGTGTTCCGCCTTGCGGCGTCATGACCGTGTTACAGTAAGAATAGCAAAATCCGTTTTCATCTTCGGGCCATGTAACCGCCCATTCAACTTTGCCTTCATCGTTGGCAAGCAAAGATTCTCCCGTAAACGGCATTTTATTAATCGTAGCTCGACTGCCAAGTTGATAATTCAAAAAATCTCTCAGACCGTTCGGAAAGTGTAATTCGGCTTCGGCAGGCGTAACATCTCCTTCGCTCAGCAACTCCGGCGCACATTTCCACAAAATATGGATTCCTTTGAACAAAAAAGCCTTCGAACGCGCCATACGATAAAGTTTGTTAGGTGAAAAACAGCAATTTGCTCCAAAAATTTCGGGATCTGGGCGAAATGTAATGCTCGTACCACGGCGATTGGGCGCATTACCAACCAGTACCAACTTATCTATCGGATGACCTTTGGCATAATGTTGGCGATACAATTTTTTTTCACGAGCAACCTCTATGGTCAAACTCTCTGACAATGCATTTACAACGGACGCACCAACACCATGTAAGCCTCCTGATACTTTATAGGCATTGCCGCCAAATTTTCCACCGGAGTGAAGCATCGTCATAATTACTTCAAGTGCCGATTTGTCAGGATACTTCGGATGGGCATCAACCGGAATACCTCGACCGTTATCACTAACGGTTACGGAATAATCTGCATTAAGCGTCAACTCTATCCTATTGGCAAAACCGGCAACAGCCTCGTCCATTGAATTATCAAGTATTTCTGCAACCAAGTGATGCAGAGCTTGCTCGTCGGTACCGCCGATATACATCCCGGGACGGGCACGAACCGCTTCCAAACCTTCTAATACTTGTATGTCTTGTGCTGAGTAACTGCTCTCTGCAGCAGTATTTCCTTCAAATAAATCCGTCATATTCCTTATCCTTAAATCTGTGCTAAAATAACGCAAAGCTACAAATTTGGCAAGTTTTTAAGTTTAATTTTCCGCCGTTTTTACTTACTTCATTCCTATGCTTACCAAGCAATTTGTCCGAAGTTTTCCAACTCTCGCACAAAAGGCATTTAATAAACTTTTTGCATAATAGAATTTTTCTGTGTTCTATGTGTTTAAAATCAGCGTTAAGTCTGCGATTTTATACCGATTAAAAGCGCGGGAATTTGCTTTTTCAATACCGGCATTCAACTTTTATAAAGCATTCATAAAAAAACCGGCTTGGCGTTTTTAGCACCAAACCGGTTCTTTGAGTTTTCGGCAGATTATTTTACTTCTTCAAAATCAGCATCAACAACTTTTTCGTCTTTAGGAGCCTCTGTACCCGTGTTTGCTCCTGCCGTACTGCCTGCAGCATTATTAGCCGCACCTGCATTTTTATACATGGCTTCGCCGAGTTTCAAAGAGGCTTGCATCAGGCTTTCACTCTTTTCTTTGATAACTGCCAAATCATCGGCTTCCAAAGCTGTCTTCAAGGCATTGATTTCTGTCTCTATAGCCTGTTTGTCGGCTTCGGAAATCTTGTCGGCATTTTCTTTCAAAGTTTTTTCCGTTGTATGAACCAAACTCTCAGCTTGATTCTTAGTCTCTACCGCTTCTTTTTTCTTCTTATCGGCTTCGGCATTAGCTTCGGCATCTTTTACCATCTTTTCGATATCGGCATCCGACAAACCACCGCTGGCTTGAATACGAATAGCCTGTTCTTTGTTGGTAGCTTTATCTTTAGCCGAAACATTAACTATACCGTTCGCATCTATATCAAAAGTAACTTCAATTTGCGGCATACCACGCGGTGCAGGCGGAATTCCTACCAAATCAAATTGACCAAGCAACTTGTTGTCGGCAGCCATTTCACGTTCACCTTGGAATACTCTGATGGTAACAGCTGTTTGACCATCTTCGGCAGTCGAAAATACCTGAGATTTACGCGTCGGAATCGTTGTGTTACGATCAATCAAACGTGTAAACACGCCGCCCAAAGTCTCAATACCCAAAGACAACGGTGTAACATCCAAAAGCAAGACGTCTTTAACATCGCCCATCAAAACACCGCCTTGGATGGCTGCACCAACTGCAACGACTTCATCAGGGTTAACACCTTTGTGAGGCTCTTTACCAAAAATTTCTTTTACTTTTTCTTGAACTTTCGGCATACGAGTCATACCACCTACCAAGATGACTTCGCTGACTTCGTTAGCTTTTAAGCCGGCATCTGCCAACGCCTTACGGCAAGGCTCAACCGTACGTTCAATCAAATCATCAACCAAAGATTCCAATTTGGCTCGTGTCAATTTAATATTCAAGTGTTTAGGACCTGTGGCATCTGCCGTAATAAACGGCAAGTTTACATCCGTTTGTGTAGCTGAAGACAATTCGATTTTTGCTTTTTCTGCAGCCTCTTTCAAACGTTGCAGTGCCAAACGATCGTTCTTCAAATCAATACCCGTTTCTTTCTTAAATTCATCGGCTAAATAGTTAACAATACGTTGGTCAAAGTCTTCACCGCCCAAGAATGTATCACCGTTTGTCGACTTAACTTCAAATACACCATCACCGATTTCCAAAATGGAAATATCAAATGTACCGCCGCCCAAGTCATAAACGGCAATCGTACCATTCTTATTTTTATCCAAACCATAGGCCAAAGCTGCTGCCGTCGGTTCGTTAATGATACGCAGAACATCTAACCCTGCTATCTTACCGGCATCCTTTGTGGCCTGACGTTGCGAGTCATTAAAATATGCCGGAACGGTAATAACCGCCTTGTCAATCTTTTCTCCTAAATAGCTTTCGGCATATTCTTTAATTTTTTGCAAAACTATAGCCGAAATTTGAGACGGTGCATATTTTTGACCTTTAACCTCTACCCAAGCATCACCGTTATCGCCCGGAATAATCTTAAACGGAACCAGTTTTTTGTCTTTTTCGACTTCTGGAGAATCATAGCGACGTCCGATTAAACGTTTAATAGCAAATAAGGTATTTTCAGGATTGGTAACTGCCTGACGTTTTGCTGCGGCACCAACCAATCTTTCGTTGTCGGTAAAAGCAACGATTGAAGGCGTTGTACGAGCACCTTCACTATTTTCCAAAACTTTTGCCTCCCCGCCTTCCATAACGGCAAAGCAGGAATTGGTCGTACCTAAGTCGATACCAAGAACTTTATTGCTCATAATCTTTTCCTTATGTTAATTAATCTTTTTAACTTTCTAAACTGTTATATAGGTAGCGCTTTTTTTATTAGCAATAGCCAAAACAAATTTTTTTCAAATTTCTTTTAAATAAAAAATAAGCGGCATTTCGTAGCAACACCGCTTATTTTTTATTTCACAATTCTTATTTATATTAGCTGATATCAAACCCGTTTTTACCATTTTCTAATACTGTCCCCGCAAAGGCAAAGTCATTAGAATTGCATGAATATATACGATATAAGATATCGCCGGCCGTCACTTTATCTCCCGTCTTTTTAACCAGATCTATGCCGGCTCCGGGGTATTGTCCGCTCCCGCATAAAACGCTTAAACGCGATATAAACATATTATCTATTTTTTTGACTTCACCGTCTACGTCCGCAACAATATCTCTGGTCAGATGACCTAATTGCGCTTGTTCCTTGGTTTTTCCTTGGGATTTTATAATTTGCTCCATCGCGTCAAATGCTTTACCTGAGCGTAGAAGTTCTTTTGCTACGACATATCCTTGTCCGCCTCTTAGTTTGGGATCAAATTCTAAAATTCTTCCCGCTAAAAACAGAGCTTTTTCTTTTAAGTCCTCCGGCGCATCTTCTTTATTTGTTAGCACCTTCATTATATCTCTGGCCTCTAAAACCGCGCCTATGCCGTTTCCTATCGGTTCTGAGCCATCGGTAATTACAACATCGACATTGAGCTCCATCATATCGCCAATATACTCTATTAATTTTCTTAAGCGCATGGCTTCTTGCGTATTTTTAACTTTTGCCCGCGGACCAACAGGTATATCTATCAACAAATGAGATATTCCGGCAGCAGCTTTGGTGGCCAAAATCGACGTAACCGCACGTTCCAACGTACTCAGACCATTTTGTTGTTCTACCGTCGAAATTAATTTATCTGCCGCTGCAATTTCTAAGGAATCAAGTTCAACAATAGCTCCTCTCTTCTCCAAAACTTGCTTTTTAAGACTGCGAACATCTAAATCTGTTCCGGCAAAAATTTTCATTGTATCAGCAAAACTTGAAAGACCGTTGCTTACACAAGAAACCGTCTTGGGTATCGGTAAGCCATAAGCGGCAACAATTGCCGTTAATATCAAATCAACTTTATTTCCGGGGATTTCTCCCAGACAACAATGATCTGCGACAATTTCTTCGCTGCCCCAGTCAATTATTCTATCCCCTCTTAGCGCCTCTGTCAGAGCCAACAATTCATTTGGTGTCGTGAAAGAACCAATGGCAACCAAAAACGAAGCTATATCCATATTTGAATAGCGGCGACTTTCAATATCCGATACAATCTCCGCATATTCTTTGTCGCTTAAGATATTACCGCTAATTTTACGACGTACCGAACTCATACTCGGTGCCGGAGGCGTTAACGTTAAAGAAACCTTGGACCCCTCTGCCAAGCCCATTTGACGAAAAGCCTCGGTATTCAGTCCCAGCTCGTCGGGACGAATAATTTTGCTGCTATCAACGATTTGGAGAAAAGCATAAACCGGAGTTTGTCCCCCATGGATTTCTATTCTGGTCATGCTTTTTATGTTATCCAGCTTATAAATCGGGCATTCACGATGAATGTAAGCAATATTTTCACTAAATGAAGATATCGGCAGATGTTTTAATTCCAGCATAGTCGTCTCCTGTCAAAAAATTTGCCCGACCCGAGCCTTTTACATATTTTATTTTGTGTTTTTGCTTTTTAGAGGTTCGCTTTTCATATGTTCGCTGTCGACTTTGCGATGCGTCAAAATACTCAATATCTTGACTAATGTCGGTTTCATTTCCGAACGAGTCACAACAACATCCACCATGCCGTGTTCTCGCAAATATTCAGCACGTTGAAAACCTTCCGGCAGTTTTTCTCTGATCGTTTGTTCAATAACGCGTGGACCGGCAAAGCCTATTAAACAACCTTTTTCGGCTATATGAATATCTCCAAGCATGGCAAAAGATGCCGATACTCCTCCGGTTGTCGGATCTGCCATTATTGAGATGAAAGGCAAACCATTTTCCTTAACCATATTGACGGCCGAGGTTGTCCTTGCCATTTGCATTAAGGACAAAATACCTTCCTGCATACGTGCGCCGCCCGAGTTGGCAACCGTAATCAACGGCAATTTGTTTTTGACCGCATATTCTGCGGCTTTAACAATACCCTCGCCGACGGCCATACCCATAGAACCACCCATAAAAGCAAAATCTAGAGCGGCAACCACACATTTGATACCGCCGATATTTCCTCTTGCCACTTTTATGGCATCTTGATTTCCCGTACTTTTGCGATAGGCTTTTAATCTATCGACATATCTTTTTGTATCCTTAAACTTCAATGGATCTTCTTTAATTTCGGGCAAATCAAATTCGGTATAAGTACCGTCAAACAAAAGTTTTAGCCGCTTATCAAGGTATAGACGCAGATGATAGCCACACTTGGGGCAGACATACCATGTCTTTTTTAGTTCCTTTGAAAACAGCAATTCTCCGCAACCGGGGCATTTCAGCCACAAATCGTCAGCTATTTCCTTTGGTGTTGTTTTCTTTATCTTTGGGCGAACAAAATCGGACAGCCAATTCATTTTTTTATCCTTTACATATTATAAGCACCAAAAGTCATCTTTCGGTTTTTCTTTTCGCTTAAACAGATTTGAAAATTTGTCCTTTAAACTCGTTTTTTTATTTTCCGGTCTGAGATATTCTACCGGTGGTTCGATTTTTGCCTTGGCTGTTTCCAAATCTCCTTTGAGACTTTCCACTTTGCCTGCCAATTCTTGTTGTTCTTTACTCAATTTTTTGTTTTGTTTTTGTTGTGCACGAAGAGCCCGACGCAAAGGAGCATAAGACAACCACGAATCAAGTTTACCGATAATATACCCGAAAACAACTAAAAAAACGATGGCAACGCTCAACGATAATGTAATTTCCATGCCAAACGGCCATAAGCTAAATGTCGCCATATCATTATTGACAAATGCAAAAACAGCTATAACAACAATCAGCGGCAATCCGATTACCATTTTTATAAAACCCATGAACGTTGCCTCCTTATTATAATTGATAATAAATATGATTAGTGCTTAGACTGATTAAGCAACTCATATAATTGTTTTCCTGCCTTAAAATGAGGAATATTGCGTTCACCAACGTTCAATTTTTCGCCGGTACGCGGATTTTTTGCCATACGCGGAGAGCGAGTGCGGACCGAAAATGCACCGAATCCTCTAAATTCAACTCTTTCTCCTTCTGCCAAAGCTCCTATGATACTTTCAAAAACAACACTGACAATCCTGTCTATTTCTTTTAAAGTCAAATTAGGATTTTTAGCTGCAATTTTTTCAATTAATTCTGATTTAGTCACTTTATACCTCTTTCAATATGTTTACTGTAAATTACCTTTTTTTATTTTATAAATCAATACATCTTGTTGCGTATACAAAGATTTTTATATCCTTTTGTCAACAAAAACCGTTTGGCATCAGGACAAATTGTTATTTTTTTCCGTATCTATATCTCCTATATATGCAATCTTGCGTGTTATTTTTATGGATGATGTTTTGACATCGACAATATCTTTTTGTGCTTGTTCAAAATGTTTGCTCAAACTTTCAACACGCTCTGCCAAACGCGCCACATCTTCTCCCATTCGAATAACTTCTTTTTGAATAATGCCGCTTTGTTCTTGCATTTTAACATCTTTTAATACGGCTCTGATTGTATGCAGAGTTGCCATTAATGTTGTGGGCGAGACAACCCAGACTTTCATTTTATAAGAATAGTCAACAACTTCGGGAAAATGTGCATACAATTCTGCATAAACCGACTCCGACGGCAAAAACATTAAAGCCGAATCTGCCGTTTCTCCGGGAATTATATATTTTTCGGCTATATCTTTGATATGTTTGGCAACCGAAGTCCTAAAAAATTTTTCAGCTTCCGTTTTTTCTTTTTCGTTTTGCGCTTGCAAAAGAGCTTGATAGCTCTCAAGCGGAAATTTGGAATCAACGACGATGGCTCCCGGCGGATTAGGCAATCGTAACAAGCAGTCGGCTCGTTTTTGATTGCTCATGACTGCCTGAAAAGAATATACCGACGGAGGAAGAATATTCGTTATCAAGTCATATAGCTGTATTTCGCCGAAAGCTCCCCGCGACTGTTTATTTGATAAAATTTCTTGTAAAGACACAACTTGTTCCGACAAACCTGATATCTTTTGCTGTGCTGCGTCTATTTTTACCAGACGTTCCCTCAACATGGCAAGTGTTTCATCTGTCTTGTTGCTTGTAATTCTCAATCCGTCTCCGACTTGTTGGGTCACTTGCAACAATTTGTCGTCTATCATTTTTAAAATTGATACCTTTTGCTCGGTCAGTAATTGCGATATTTTATCTTGATTGAGGGTATAATGTTCAAAAAACTGGCTGAGTCTTCCTGAAAGTTCCATCTGTGAGCGCAAAAATGTATTATCCATATTTTGCGACTTGCTTTTAAATAGCAAAATTGCGGTAATAATCAGTAAAAGTATAATCGTTACCGCAATCAATCCGATTTCCAACGGAGACAAGTTCATCTTACGCCTCTATATTCAAATTTCGGCCCATCTCCAAAAATTTCGTATTTCTTTGTTTTTTTAATTCCTCACGCGAAAGCGGCAACAGTTCTTGCAAATGTTTGTATATACAATCTCCGACTTTTTCTATTGTAGCAACACTGTCGCGGTGTGCTCCGCCTTCCGGTTCCGGAATAATTTCATCAATTACGTTAAATGATTTTAAATCCTGAGCCGTCAGCTTTAACGCCTCTGCCGCTTCTTTTGCCTTATCGCTTGAACGCCACAAAATAGATGCACAGCCTTCGGGAGAAATAACAGAATAAATGGAATTTTCCAACATCAAAACTCTGTTGGCTGCTGCTATCGCTATGGCGCCGCCGCTGCCGCCCATGCCTATAATTACCGAAATCAACGGTACTTTCAGTTGCAGGCACTTTTGTATTGATGAAGCGATTGCTTCGGCCTGACCGCGGGCTTCCGACTCAATCCCCGGATATGCACCGTCGGTATCAACAAAGCAGATAACCGGCATATTAAATTTATCCGCCAAACTCATCAAGCGTTGAGCTTTACGATAACCTTCAGGTTTGGCCATTCCGAAATTATACTTAACACGGGTTTCTAAATCTTTTCCCTTTTCTTGTCCGAGCACGACAACGGAAATGCCCTTAAAAAAGCCTATACCGCCAATCATGGTGGCATCGTCGGCAAAAAGTCTGTCCCCACACAACGGTACAAAATCTTCGATCAAACCATTGACATAATCCAAACATTGCGGACGTTCCGGATGGCGTGCGATTTGGACACGCTGCCAGGGCGTTAAATTGGCATAAGACATTTTTATTTGCTTCTCTAATTTTTGTTGCAATCGATTGAGTTCTTTATCTATATTCATATCGCTGTCTTTGGCCAGCGCATTTAACATTTTTATTTTTTCTTCAATCTCGTTAATCTTCTTTTCAAAATCCAAAACGGCAGGTTGATTTTCACTCATGGCTTATTTCTTCTTTCGATATTTTTGATAACTTTCGTTTTGATAACACATTTTATCTTAAATTTCGACTATTATTTTTAAAATCTGTGAATAGCCGAATTTTTCTTATGCCCCTCATCAAAATATTTGATTGAAAACTGTGGCAAATATATTATTATTGCTACAATTTTATTTTCAAATGACAGAGGAGAATGCACGTGCTTACTTTCAGCTTTTTTACCGCTGTGTTTTTAACCATTTCCTGGATAATGTATATCGGGACCTATTTGTTTTCCAGACTGCAAGGAATCGCTTTTCACAATTTGGGACTAACCGATTTGACAATTTATACCGCACTTACCATTGTTCCTTTGGTCGTCATTTGGATGATTTGGGGTGCTTGTTATCGTTTTTATCATGAAAAAAATTTGCAAAAGCAGTTCAAGTCCATTGAATTAAAACTTCAGCAAAATCAAGAATTTTTTGAAATTGCAACCCGCTTATTTTACCAAGCCCAAAAAAATAAAGAAAATCATTTTATTCTTAGTCAGACAGAGCTGTTTATCGCCGAACTGAACGGTATGATTGCCGATATCCTGCAACGCTACAAATTTATTACCGAATCCGAAGCGGCAAAACTCTGGATGGCTACCGAAAAAGGCAACAAATGGTGCTTTGCAAAAGCTCTGATTGATTTGCAAAACAGCAGCACAGGCTTTAAAGGACAACTTTATCGCACGGCACAAAGAGAAAAACTGCTGCGCGGCAATATTAACGAATTTTGCGCCCGTTATGCTCGCTTGCTCGAAATGCTCAAAGCCCATGACAAAGACAGAATATTTTTAGACATCGTTGAAACAGGCGCTTTGGGAAAAGCCTTTGCCATCCTCGCTCCTTTGTCTGATAAACTTCAAGAATCTGCTCCGCTCCAAGAAGAACTTTTTGACTTTGAAGATGCAGAAAAACAAGAAAAAGAATTGGTTGCCGATGCTGAAATGAAAATCGCCCAAATCGGTGAACAAAAAAACAATATTAAATCTGATACTCAACAAAAAACTCAGACGGACCAGCCATCGAAGCACGAAAACATCTCTTTACCCGAATTTTTGAATACAACCGAAAACAAAGCGGAGGCACATCCGACCTTAGAGACTTCCTTAACGAATGTCTCGGTCCAAAATGAACAAGACATTATTGCCGACAACAATCAGACTCTGGAAGAAACCGTTGCCGCCATCAACGCTTTGAGCGAAAAAGAAGAAGAAAAATCACAACCGACTTCCGAAGAAAATATTTTGCCAAACAAAACGGAAGAAAACGCCTTGGAAGACGAAATCGGACGTATGTTTGACGGAGCCGGTATTCGCGAATATCCGCAAGAAAACGATGACGAAGTCAAATCCTCCATCTTTCCGAAATTCAGCAACCTATTTAAAAAGAAAAACCAAGAAAAGGTCGACGCCGAAAACAAAACCGACGCCGAAACAGATATTATATCTCAAAGCGGAATCGACCCTTTGACTTTAGCTTTAGAAAGAAGTTTCGGCAAACTCGCCGATGATAATCCCAATCAAAATTCTCGCCTCTATCAGGCGATGAATTCCGATAATAATAAAAATAATGATGAACAAACCGGCGGTGAAGAAAAATTTTCTTTTGCCACAACAAATGAAACGCTGATGAAGTTACAACAGGAGTTGGCAGAACTGTCAGGCTCAGATAACAATCCGCAAACTTCCGACAATAAAGGCGAACATGTCGATAAAAAAGAAAATTAGTATATTGTGTTGGGCGGCGGTCTTATGTGTTTTCGGAAATAAGGTTCTTGCCGTCCAAACCGAGAGCATTGCTCTTTACGGCGATCCGAAATATACCGGAAATTGGCAACATTTCGATTATGCCGATCCCAAGGCGGTTAAGGGTGGGCGAATCGTTTTACCCGCTTACGGAACGTTTGATAATTTTAATCCTTTTATTTTTAAAGGAATCGCCGCTACTCAAGTCGTGGCTTTAACAATGGACACCTTAGCCGTTGTACCGACCGATGACATTACCACCGCTTACCCGTTGATTGCCGAAAAATTTGAATTGACCGACAAATATATCGACTTTTTTTTGGATAAACGCGCCAAATTTTCCGACGGTTCTCCGATTTTGGCCGATGACGTGATTTTCAGTTTTGAAAGTTTGGTTGAAAAAGGCTCTCCGCTTTATAAAATTTATTATGCCGATGTCAAAAATGTCGAAAAATTATCCGACCGCCACGTCCGTTTTAATTTCAAAGAAGGCAGCAACAACAAAGAACTACCGCTGATTTTATCACAGATTGTCATCTATTCGAAAAAAGATTGGCAAGGCAAAGATTTTGCCAAACCGTATTTGCAAGCACCTTTGGGCAGCGGTCCATATATTCTGACCGATTTTCAAACCAACAAATATCTTATTTTTAAGCGCAATCCAAACTACTGGGCCAAAGATTTACCCTCACGCAAAGGCTTTTTCAATTTCGATGAAATTCGCTACGACTATTATCAGGATACAACCGTTACTCTGCAGGCTCTATTTGCAGGCAATATCGATGTCAGAGAAGAGTATATCGCCAAAATTTGGGCAACGGCTTATGATAACGACAAGGTCAAAAGCGGACAAATCATCAAAGAAGAAATTCCACATAACGAAACCGCCCGTTTGCAAAATTTTGCCTTTAACATTCGACGTCCGCAATTCGCCGACAGGCGTGTTCGCGAGGCAATCGGTATGGCTTTTAATTTTGAATGGGCCAAGAAAAATTTATTCTATAATCAATACGAACGTTTAGGAAGCTATTTTACCAACAGCGGAATGGAAGCAACAGGATTGCCCGAAGGTCGCGAACTCGAAATATTGGAACCTTTCCGCAACCAACTCCCCGAAAGCGTTTTTACCGAAGTTCCTCAAAATCCGGTTTATGGCGACTATATGTCCGCCCGCCAAAATTTGAAACGAGCCGTAGCTTTGCTCAACCAAGCCGGATATGATTTCGTTGACGGCAAGATGACGAATCTTAAAACGGGAAAACCGCTTGAATTTGAAATTTTGAGCAATTCCGCCAACGGCAGTTCTTTTACCCGTGTGATGCTGCCATTCTTGAAAAACCTCGAAAAAATCGGAATCAAAGCCACATTCCGTAATTTGGAAGTCAACGTTTTCAAAAACAGACTTGATAATTTTGATTTTGATATTGCCATTATTACTTTTCCCATCAGTAATCTGCCCGGAAATGAACAAAAAGAATTTTGGGGCAGTCAAAGTGCAGATATGAAAGGCAGTTTTAATCTTATCGGAATTAAAAATCCGGTGATTGATGCCTTACTCGACAAAATGGTGCAGGCGCAAACAAAAGAAGATTATCAGGCTTATATCCGTGCCATCGACCGTGTTTTGCTCAACGAACATTATATGATTATGCAGTGGTATGCTCCGCGCAAACAAGTCGCTTATCAAAACAAATTTTTCCACCCCAAAACCGATTTGAAAGTCGGTTTTCAACCCGATACTTGGTGGATGAAGGAGAAAAATTGATGCGCAACTACATCATTAAACGCTTATTGCTTATTCCGCTGACTTTGCTCGGTATTTTGCTGATAAACTTTGCCATTATTCAACTTGCCCCCGGCGGACCGGTCGAGCATACTTTAGCCAAATATCGCGGAATGAATGTTGACGCTACCGCTCAAATTTCATCGGGAGCCGCTACCGCTGCCGCCAATACCAACAGCAGTTACCGCGGAGCTCAAGGCGTTCCCGAAGAACTGGTTAAGGAGCTCGAAAAACAATTCGGTTTTGACAAACCCGTTCACGAACGTTTGTGGAAAATGATAAAAGATTATGCCTGCTTTGATTTCGGCCGCAGCTACTATCAAGATAAAAGTGTTTTGGAACTTATCGGCGAAAGAATGCCGGTATCGATTTCACTCGGGCTCTGGTCGACCTTAATTATTTATCTGATATCCATTCCGCTCGGTATCAAAAAAGCGGTTAAAGACGGTTCAAAATTTGACACTTGGACTTCGTTTGCGATTGTTTTGGGCTCAGCCATTCCGGTCTTTTTGTTCGCCGTTTTTTTAATTGTCTTTTTTGCCGGCGGAACTTATTTTCAATGGTTTCCTTTGAGAGGACTGACCTCCGATAACTGGAGTGAACTCAGTTGGTGGCAAAAAGTTCTCGACTATTTCCACCATATTACCTTACCGGTTACGGCAATGGTCATCGGCGGTTTTGCAAGCCTGACCATGCTCACCAAAAATTCGTTTATGGAAGAATTGAACAAACCTTATGTTTTGACGGCCAAAGCCAAAGGACTTTCACAAAATCAAATTCTGTACGGACATGTTTTCAGAAATGCGATGTTGATTGTGATTGCCGGTTTTCCTTCTCTGCTGATTAAAATGCTTTTTACCGGTTCGTTGCTGATTGAAGTCATTTTTTCGCTAAACGGCTTGGGTTTGCTCGGCTATGAAGCGATTATGACTCGAGATTATCCGATTGTATTCGGAACTCTTTATATTTTTGCCCTGCTCGGCTTGGTTTTGAAACTTGTCAGCGATATTACTTATTCTCTGGTCGATCCGCGAATAAATTTTGAAAAGATATAGGCTTTTTTTGTAACAATTTGTAACAAGATGTTAAAAGATTTTTTTGTCAAAATGTGATATATAAGTCGCATCGTTTAACTTTTAACCTTTTTTAGAGGATTTTTCAGCATGGCTAAAATCAAAGTTGCCGTTATCGGTGCCGGAATGATGGGTAAAAATCATATGAAAACTTACAAAACTCTGCCCAATGTCGAGTTGGTCGGTGTTTATGACATTTTTCCCGAAGCCGCACAAAAGGCTGCCGAAATGTTTGGAATCAAAGCATTTTCTTCAATGGAAGAAGTTGCAAAAAAAGTTGACGCCGTCAGCGTGGTGACAACTTCGGTTACGCATGCCGATGTCGGAGAATTTTTCTTAAATCACGGCATTCACTGCATGATGGAAAAACCGCTCGCTACTTCCGAAGAAGGTTGCCTGCACTTGATTAATGCCGCCAAGAAAAATAATGTTACTTTGCTCGTCGGTCATATTGAAAGATTTAATCCTGCGGTTGAACAAATGAGCAAAATTTTGACCGATACCTCTAAAATTCGTTCACTCACGGCTCAGAGAATGTCCGCTGCTTCCGGTCGTATTACCGACGTTGACGTTGCCATGGACTTGATGATTCACGATGTCGAAGTCATTCAATCTTTGGTTAAATCTCCGGTTATCAATGTTCAAGCCGCCGCCGTAAAAACTTCGGACCATCCGGAAGGAAAAGATTATATTACCGCTTTGCTCGAATTTGCCAACGGCGTTACCGCCAATATTACCGCCAGCCGCATCACTCAAGCCCGTGTTCGTACTTTGACGGTCACAACCGATACCAACTATATCGATATGGACTTTATCAACCAAAGCATCAACGTTCATTCTCAAGGTCGTATGCCTTACGTTAATCAGGAAAATATCCCCGAGTGGATGAATTATGGCTTAAAAGGCAGTGTCGAACAATTGTTTATTCCAAGCAACCAACCGCTTACCGCCGAACTCAACCACTTTATCAGTTGTATTAAAGGCGAAGCTACTCCGAGAATTTCCGGTGAAAATGCTTTGGAAGCTCTAAAAGTTATTTGGGCGGTCGAAGATAAACTCGGTTTGCTCAACCACGAAGAAAATTCTTCAAACAACAAATCTACCGCTGCCGCATAGTTTTTCTTTATGACCCAACGTTATAAGATTGTCATTGAATATGACGGAACCGATTTGCTCGGCTGGCAAAAACAACTTGACGGTCCCAGCGCACAAGAATATCTCGAAAAAGCAATAGACGGTTTTGTTCAAGAAAAAGTTGAAGTATATGGCGCCGGTCGAACAGATGCCGGCGTTCATGCTTTGGCACAAGTTGCTCATTTTGATTTGCAAAAAGATGTCGATTGCTTTCGTCTGCGCGAAGCGATGAATGCTCATCTGCGGAATATGGGCGCACCGGTCGCCGTTCTTAAAGCCGAAAAGGTCGCACCCGATTTTCACGCACGTTACTCGGCAACGGGCAGAGCTTATATTTATCGAATTACCGCCCGTCGTGCACCGTTGATTCTGGAAAAAAATCGCAGTTGGGCGGTCGTCGTTCCTTTGGACGTCGAAAAAATGAGAGAAGGCGCCAAATTTTTACTCGGTCATCACGACTTTACCTCTTTCAGAGCCGTCAAGTGCCAAGCAAAATCGCCGATTAAAACTTTGGATAAACTTGACATCGTTCAAGACGGCGAAAACATCACCTTCTTTGTGGAAGCCCGCTCTTTTTTGCATCACCAGGTACGCAATATGGTCGGCACACTTAAACTCGTCGGTGACGGGCATCTCAATCCGCAAGACATCCAAACCATACTTGAAGCCAAAGACCGCACAAAAGCCGGTCCGACAGCCCCCGCCTGTGGGCTCTATTTAAGCAAAATTATGTATGATTAACATCTAAAAAATACTGTTGTTTTTTTTGCATCCTCGGTTATACTTTTTAAATGAGAATTTTTCCAAATAAGGAGAAGCCGTGCCATGGCACACATTATTAAAGTATGTATGGGCAGTTCCTGTTTTGCCCGAGGAAATGCTAAGAATCTCCAAATTATCCAAAACTTTTTGGAACAGCATGATATTGAAGCCGAAGTCGAATTATCCGGACTGCGTTGTTGCAATCAATGCGCCGCCGGTCCGAACATTACAATTGATGAAGTGACTTATCATGGGGTCGACAGCGGCACTCTGCTCGACATTTTAGAAAAAGTTTTCCAGAAAAAGGAATAAATTATGTCCGACCGCGAATATCCTTTATATACCATCAAAAACAATTGTATGGATTGTTATAAATGCGTGCGTCATTGCCCGGTAAAGGCTATCAGAATTATTGATAACAGCGCGCAAATCGTTTCTGACTTATGTATTGCCTGCGGTACCTGCTTTAAGGTTTGTCCGGCTAAAGCCAAACAACCTCGAAATGACTTGGTCAGAGCCAAACATTTAATCGAATCGGGTAAAGACGTGTATGTTTCTTTGGCTCCTTCTTGGATAAGCGAATTTGAAGGTCTGCCTGCCGAAAATATGATTGCTTCCCTTAGGCGCTTGGGCTTTAGAGGCGTCGGCGAAACCGCCGTCGGTGCCGAAGAAGTTTCTGCCAATATTGCTCAATTGCTCGGACAAAAAGAATCGGGAATGTTTATTTCAACCGCATGCCCTGCCGTGGTCGAATATGTAAGAAAATATCTGCCCGAAATGGTTGACAACTTAACACCTTTTTCGTCACCGTTGCTCTCTCACTGCAGAATGTTAAAAGACAAACTCGGCAGCGATATAGAAATTGTTTTTGTCGGTCCCTGCATCGCCAAAAAACTTGAGGCCGACGCTCATCCCGAACTGCTGAGTTTAAGTTTGAGTTTTGCCGATATCAGACAATGGTTCAAAGAAGCGGGAATCATTCCCGAGGATATTCATACCAGCGTCTATGACAAATTTGTCATGACCAAAGCCCAAGAAGGTACGGCCTACCCGATTGAAGGCGGAATGGTCGAAACCATCAAACCTTATCCTTCCGCCGACAAGGCTTATATGATGCAAATTGCCGGCATCTCCAATATTAAGCGCGAATTGCAAAATTTCAAACCCGAAAATTTTGACAAACCGGTCTTTATCGAATGTCTGGCTTGCGCCGGAGGTTGTGTTGCCGGTCCGTGCATGAGCAATAAAAAAGCCGGTTTTGATAAACGAATCGAAATTTTAAACAGTTGTAATTTTTCAGATTTGGCCGGTAAGAGATTGCCGCAAGCACAAATCGGACTGCAATATGAACCCAAAAATATCGAGAAAAAAGAGTTCAGCGAAGTCGAAATCAAAAAAGCTCTGGCTTTAATCGGAAAATACAGCGTTGAAGACGAACTTAATTGTGGCGGCTGCGGTTACGATACCTGTCGCAATTTTGCCAAAGCCATGCTGATGGGCAAAGCCGAACCCGAAATGTGCGTTTCTAATATGAAAAAGCAAGCCCAAAGCAAAGCCAACGCTCTTATTCGCTGTATTCCGTCGCCGATTGTGATTGCCGACAGTCACTTAAACATCATTGAATATAACGATAAATTTGCTGAAACTTTTTGGAATGAGGAAGAACATGCCGATATCTATAATCGGGATAATCTTTACGGCGCCAATCTGCGTGATTTTATAGATTTTACCAATCTGTTTTCGGCATCACTTGATTTAGGACAGGACATTCGCCGCGAGCATGTTCGTTTCGGTGAAAGATTGTTTGACGTCGTCGTTTTCAATATTGATAAAAAACAAATTGTCGGCGGTATTATTCAAGATGTGACCAAAATGGAAATGAAAAAAGAAAGAATTGCCGCCCGCGCCAAAGAAGTTATTCATAAAAATCTGGCAACCGTACAGCAAATCGCCTGTACTCTTGGTGAACACATGGCCGAAACCGAAATTCTGCTCCGTTCGATTGCCGAAGATTATGCCGGAGGGGAAATGGAAAGCAGTGTTGAAAAACCGATAAAATCTTACGAGGAAGATAAATGAGTAATTCTTTGTTTATTGACATCGGCTCATATCAGAAACAAAAAGACGGCGAAGATTGTTTCGGTGATACAATTTATTCCAAAAAAATTCCTGAAGAACGAAGAGTTATCAGTATTCTTTCGGATGGTTTGGGCAGCGGTGTCAAAGCCAATATTTTGTCTTCGATGACAACCCGAATGGCAATGAAATTTATGGAAGATAACACCGATTTACTCCGGTCTTCCGAAATTATGATGGATGCTTTACCGATTTGCCAAATCAGAAAAATAAGTTATGCGACTTTTTCGATTGTTGACAGCGAGCTTGAGGGAAAAACACGCATTTTTGAAATGGATAATCCACGTTATATTTTTATTCGCAACAACAAATCGTTAGCTATCAAAGGACGCGAATTTTCTTCGCCCAAATGGAAAGATCGCTCCATCAGCGTTTCCCAGATGACAACCCAACCCGAAGACAGAATTATCCTAATGTCCGACGGTGTCACCCAAGCCGGTTTGGGCAACAAACGCTATCCGCTCGGTTGGGGACGGCAGGGATGCATTGACTTCGTCTTAAGCGAATTGGAAAAAGATCCGCATATTTCTTCGCAAAATTTGGCCCAAAAAATCGTTGAAGAAGCCCTGAGTAAAGAAATTGACAAGAAAGCCGGTGACGATATCAGCTGTGTCAGCATTTATTTTCGAACACCGCGCAAATTACTGGTTTTAACCGGTCCCCCGTTTGACGAGGACAAGGACAAAGAAATTGCCGATATGGTCGCCGAATATGACGGAAAAATTGCCATTTGCGGCGGTACGACTTCTAACATTATCGAAAGAGAACTTTGTTTGAAATGTGAAGTCGACAAGTCCAGTTTTGATACCGAAATCCCGATGGCTTCCACTATGGAAGGAGTTGATTTGGTCACGGAAGGAATTTTAACCTTGACCGATGCGTATCGTATGCTAAAAGAAGGTATTGACAGAAAACCAAATGTTGCTTCGGTACGGTTGGTCAATTTACTGCTTGGCAGTGACCGAATCGATTTTGTGGTCGGAACAAAAATAAATGTTGCCCACCAAGATCCGAGTTTGCCGATGGAGCTTGAAATCAGGCGCAACATCGTTAAAAAAATATTCAGGCTGCTGCAAAGCCAGTACCTGAAAGAAATTTCAGTCAGATACTTGTAAGTAAAGGAACAAATTATGGAAAAAGTCAAAGTTAAGATTTGCTGCGGAACTTCCTGCTTTGTTATGGGAGCAGCCCAAATTCAGGTCTTGGAGTTTGCACCGCCGGCAGATATCGCCGACAAAATCGAAATCGAAGAGGCTCGTTGCATGAATCATTGTAAGGACACAACCGCAAAATATAACCGCGGACCTTTCGTAATGGTTAATGATGAATTGATTGAAGAAGCCAATTTTGAAAAAGTCGTCAACAAAATCAGAGAAATTTTGAATCAGGAAAAATAATGCTAATACCTAAGAATAACGCCAACCAGATGCGTACACGCATTCTGGTGAAAATTGTCGAGAAATTTTTACAGGGACGCTTTGCCGACGCCGACAGAATTCCGTTGGAACTCCGTCCCAAGGGCGGTGAAGTCAGCCGTTGCTGTATTTATAAAGACCGCGCTATTTTGAAATATCGTTGTATGGCAAGTATGGGTTTTGCTCCCGAAGACGAAACCGATGAACTGACCAGCTTGAAAGAATATGGTGAAAAGGCTTTGGAACGAACAACTCATGCCGTTAACAAACTGTCGGTCATTACCGATGCTTGCTCCGGCTGTATTCGCTCACGTTATTTGGTAACCGATGCCTGCCGCGGTTGTTTTGCCAAACCCTGTCAGATTAACTGCCCCAAACAAGCCATCAGCATTGTCAACGGCCGCTCTAATATCGACCCCGATAAATGTATTTCTTGCGGTCGCTGTCAGGAAGTATGTCCTTATCACGCCATCATCAGAGTGCCAATCCCTTGCGAAGAGGCTTGTCCGGTCGGTGCCATCAGTAAAGACGAAAGCGGTAAGGAACATATTGATCCGGAAAAATGTATTTTGTGCGGAAAATGTCTGCAATCCTGCCCGTTCGGCGCCGTGGTAGAAATGTCGCAGATAGTCGATGTATTAAAACTTTTGGCGGACGAAAATAAAAAAGTCGTTGCCATGCTCGCTCCGGCCGTCCTCGGACAATTTCCGGGCACCATCAATAATCTTATCGGTGCTTTGAAAAAACTGGGCTTTGCCGATGTGGTTGAAGTTGCCATCGGTGCCGATATCACCACTAAAAAAGAAGCGGCCGAATTTTTGGAAAAAATGAAAAACGGCGAAAAATTAATGACATCTTCTTGCTGTCCCGCTTATTACAAAGCTGCCGATATCCATATTCCGGAAATCAAACCGTTTGTTTCGCATACACGGACCCCGATGTATTATACCGCCGAACTGCTCAAGCAGGAACAACCCGATTGCGTTTCTGTTTTTGTCGGACCTTGCTTGGCTAAGCGTTTTGAGGCCGAAAGCGACCCCAATGTCGACTATGTGCTGACTTTTGAAGAAATCGGAGCCATGTTTGTAGCTTCCGGTATCAATGTCGCCGATTGCGAGCCGGAAGAATTTGCAAAAATTTCTTGCGCCCAAGGTCGTCGTTTCCCAGTTTCGGGAGGCGTTGCCGGTGCTATTGCTTCTTTGGTCGGCGACAAAGCAGAATTTAAACCGACAGCAATTAACGGTTTAAATAAAGCCAATATTAAGCTCTTAAAACAATATGCGACCAAAGGCTCTGAATTCAACATGGTTGAAGTTATGTGCTGCGAAGGCGGTTGTGTTGCCGGTCCGGGTTGCGTTGCTTTGGCTAAAAAATCGGCCATTATGGTTGAAAATTACGTTAAAACCGCTCCCGATTTGAATGAGCAAAAAGATTAATAAAATACACGTAAAAAAAACAGCCTCGTTTTTAGGAGGCTGTTTTTTTTACACATAATTTGCATATGACTAATTGGCGCTTCCGTCATTGGCGGCTTTTTTTGCCTCCGCTTGTTTGCGAGCAACATATAGAGCCGCAAAATCAATCGGATTAAGCATAAACGGCGGTAAGCCTCCTTCGCTCAAACATTGTGTCACAACATTACGGGCAAATGGAAAAACCAAACGCGGAAGTTCAATCATCAAAACCGGCTCCATATGCTCTGCCGGAACATTAACTTCGGCAAATGCGGCATAAGTCAACTCTAAAACAAATAATGTCTTGTCTTCTGCTTTGCCATTCATACTGATGGACAACTCGGATACATAAGTATTGTTTCCTTTGGGTTCAGATTTAACATCAACATGAACATCAACTTTCGGGGCAGTCTTAATTTGACTGAAAATCTCCGGCGCATGCGGAATTTCCAAGGACAAATCCTTGATATATTGGCTGATAACGGTGATAGCTCCAACCTGTTTGTTTTGCTGTTCTTCCATTTCTTTCTCCTAAAAAACGGCAACTGATTTAAAACTGTCTTACTTTATAATAAATAATCTTAACGGTCAATATTTGCGGTTGATAATGTTTTTGTTTCACACTATATTATTTTTTATAACATAACAATTCTATTTGAGGAAAAAATGTCTGCTTATTTGGATATCATCATTTTGCTTTTTGTTGTCATTATGGTCTTTACAAAACTCAAAAGTTTGCTCGGCACAAGACCCGAAAATGAAACAGAAATCAGCAAGGAAAGTGCTGCAAAAATATTCAATATTCTAATGCAAGAACAAAAAAAACGCCTTCAAAAACAAACATCAACGGAACTCCAAACCGATGACAAAAATTTGAGCGAAAGCGAAAAAGTACTGCGGCAAATTCCTGATTTTAGCCGTGAAAAATTTTTATCAGGTGCCAAAAAAGCATTTGAAATTATTGTGACTTCCTTTGCAAAAGAAGATGTCGACACACTAAAATTTTTAGTATCTAAAACTTTGTTCAAAAAATTTGAAGCCATCATAGCACAGCGAAAAGAAGATGGAATTTCTGCCGAGACCGATTTTATCGGTTTTGACGAAGCAATTATTACCGATGCTAAAATTTCTAAAAATGATATTGTAAAAATAAGCGTAAAATTTGTCTCTGAGCAAGTTAATATTTTGCGTAACAAAGCAGGAGAAGTTATTGAAGGGGATGAAAACTTTATCCAGTCCATTACCGACGTGTGGACCTTTGAACGCCCCTTAAACGCAACAACCCCTAACTGGACTCTGGTTTCAACGAAAAAATAAATGAAAAAAGCGCTTTTTATTTTATGTTCCCTTTTTCTCCTCAGTGCCTGCCCCAGGCAACGAGAAGATAAATCTATGTCCCCTCTGTCCGAAAATAACCAAAATATAGAATTGAGTGCCGTCGACTTTTCCGAATTGGAAGGATGGAATAACGATAAACTTGAGGATTTCGTTAAGGTTTTTGATAACAATTGCAAAAAAATAATGCAAATCAACACACCTTATCTCTATACAAGCGAAATAAAAATTAAGACAAAGGATTATCAAAATATCTGCCATGATTTTTTTGCAGAAAAAATCAGCAACGGTAATGATTTAAAAAACTTTTTACAAGCAAACTTTACACCTTATTTAGTTCAAGCAAACGGTAACGCCGAGGGGAAATTTACGTCTTACTTTGAATCGGAGATTTTTGCTTCTCGTCAAAAACATGGAAAATATATTTATCCGGTATATGGAAAACCAAATGATTTAATCGAAATTAATCTAAAAGATTTTGATCCCGATTTGCCTAATAGGCGCTTACTCGGTCGCCTTAGTCATCAAAAAATGTTACCTTATTATACACGCGCAGAAATTGAAAATAATCATTTTGATGCCCCCGTCTTACTGTGGGGGGATAGTTTAATTGATATCCATATTATGCAAATTCAAGGCTCTGCCGTAGCTCATCTTGACGATGGGCAAAAAGTCAGAATCGGATATGCAGATAATAACGGCCGTCGTTTCAAAGGAATCGGCAGTATTCTGCTTGGAAAAGGACTTATCAAATCCGGACAGACCGATATGATAAGCATAAAAAAATGGCTTAAAAATAATCCCAAACAAGCCAGAATCTTAATGCAAGAAAATGAACGTTTTATTTTTCATCGAATCGTCAATGCCGACGGTCCTATCGGTGCTTTCGGCATTCCTTTGACCGCCGGTCGGAGTCTGGCCGTTGACAGGCAGTATATCCCTCTTGGTTCCTTGCTTTGGTTATCAACGACAACTCCCGACAAGCAACCTTTGCAAAAACTTGTAGCTGCGCAAGATATCGGAAGCGCCATTAAAGGAGCTGTTCGCGGTGATTATTTCTGGGGCAGCGGCGGAGATGAGGTTTTATCCCTGGCCGGAAAAATGAACAATAGCGGACATTATTACATTTTTATACCTAAAGAGAAAACAAATGTTGCCAGATAGCGAAGATCAAATATGTTGGCAACAGTTGATAAAAGATGTCAGTAAATTGACAAACGACCGCCCGCTGACTTTTACAAGAAATATCAAGCTGAAGGTCACTCCTAAAATTAGTGCAAATGAGGTATACAGCGGCTCAAGATTACCGGATATTATTATCGGCAATACAGATAACGTTGACGCGAACACGGCAAAAAAATTTAAAAGAGGAGATTTTCGTATTGAAGCTGAGCTTGATTTGCATGGCTATACTGAGAATCAAGCCTTTGATGCCGTATGCGAATTTATAAAAAAGGCTTATCTTCAGCAAAAACGCTGCATTGCAATTATTACCGGAAAAGGTCTCCATAAAAATGACGAAGAGGATATTTTTGCCAGCCGCGGGGTCTTAAAAGACAGAGTTCCTCAGTGGCTTAATTTACCGGACATTCGCCCCCTGATTCTTTCCGTTTTTCATCCTGAACATATTAAAGGAGGTTCCGGAGCTATTCATATTTTGCTCCGCCGACATCGCAAAAAATAGTTTTTTATGAAAACTTAGCCAACAAGGCTTGGTAAGCTGCCGTTAGTTGTTTGAATTTTTCTTCCGCCTCTTCCTTATTATCGCGATTAAGGTCCGGATGGTATTTTTTTACCAATTTTTTATACTGTTTCTTGATAGCTGCAACCGAAATATTATCGGCGCGAAGCTCCATTATTTTCAAATATTGTCGTTCTTGTTCCGTAAAAAATATCTCTTCCGCGGAAGGCGTTGCTCCGCCGTAATCACCGAAAAAACCTAAATCATCTCTAAGACGATATCCAAATTGATAATTAATTTTTGAGCGGAAACCTCTGCTAAAATGCATTTTTCTGCGTTTTGCCGCTTCGTCTTCTTTATCTTCCGTTTTCGGATTTTCTTCTTCACCGTCATAATAGTTCCACTTGGCGTTATAGGCCTGAACATGTTCCAGACAAAACCAGTAATATTCTTTTAAGTTCTTATCCTTCGGAGCTCGATATTCTCCTTTTTTGGTGCATCCTGGAAAATCACACATATGTTCTTGATTTTCGTTTTGTGGAGCATAATACTTTTTACTTCTTACATGTTTTATCATATTGCGTTTTTTTTATTCTTTTTTTAGTTGTGTTTATTATTCATTAATAATATACTCTTAACAGAACATAATGGCAATAATATTGTATCACACAAAAAAGGCATAAAATGACAAAATTAGTTAGTAAAATTTTATTTATTAATAACCGTCGAACAAGTATGCGCTTATGTCTTACCGAATGGCGACTTATTGATGAAATTTGTAAAAATGAAAGAATCGCACGAAACGATTTTATTGAAATAATAGAAAATAATAATCATAGCGGACTTGGCTTAACTTATTATACCAGATTATTTATCATGACCTATTTTTATAATAAATCATCCTTCGTAAAAAAGAAAACACGCAGGCATGGACTCGGTTGCCATTCTTTTGTATACGAAGTTATCACGGAATTATCGCCTTCCTGATAATAAAGAAATAAATCTGTTGAAAAAAAAGTTGTCGATTTTATAATAATCGGCATAAGTTAATTATGCAGTATTAAAAATATGCCGGAATTACCAGAAGTAGAAACTATTAAAAGAGGCATTGAAGCCTTTGCCCAATCGGCCCGTATCCTTGACGTTATTGTCAGGAACGGAAATCTTAGAATTCCTATTCCCGATAATTTTAAAGACCAAATTATCCTGAGTAAAATACTGACTTTTGCAAGAAAAGCCAAATATATCATAATTAACCTAGATAACGGCAACAGTATTATTATCCATCTCGGAATGAGCGGAAAAATAAAAACTTGTTTGTCTCTTCCTGAATCACTTGAGAAACATGATCATGTTATCATTAAAACTTCTTCGGGATACCTGATTTATAATGACCCGAGACGTTTTGGGTTAATGGATGTCACATCAACCAAACAACTTGACAGCTTTCCGCTTTTTAAAAATATAGGAATCGATCCCTTTGATAAAAAACTTACTGCAGAATTTCTATTTGGACGATTACAAAACAAAAACTGTGATATTAAAAGTATTTTATTAGATCAAAAAATCATTGCGGGAATCGGGAATATTTATGCTTCCGAAATATTGTTCGCCGCTCAAATTTCGCCCTTACGGAAAGCAAAAGACATATCAAAACAAGAATGTGGCGTGATTATTAAAAAAATTCGTTCAGTTTTAAAACTTGCGATTGACAACGGCGGCTCAACGCTTCATGATTATCAAAGACCGGACGGCAGTTTGGGATATTTTCAGAATCTGCACAGTGTTTATAACAAAGCCGGTCAGCGCTGCCCGGGTTGCATCTGTCAACAAAACCCCTGCGGCGGAATTCAAAAAATTATTCAGCATGGTCGTTCAACTTTCTTCTGTCCGGTGAAACAAAAATGAATTTAATAAAAAACATAACCCATTTTTACTTAATAGTTTTTCTTTTTGCATGCAGCATATGCAACTCCTCTCATGCTCAAGAATTTATAGAAGGATTTGAAGATTTACCGGTTATGAACGGTATGTTTCAATTGCAAAACGACAATATTTCTTTTGGAAACGAGGAGTCTCGTTTGGTTGAGGCCTATCTTGAAGGAAAAGGCATCTCTTTTGCCTCTGTCGCCTCTTTTTATCGGGAGACACTGCCTCAACTTGGTTGGAATCTTATAAATCAAGATAAAAAACAGCTTCTTTTCGAAAGAGAAGAAGAACGCTTAAACATTGTATGTGAACAAAAATCACCTCTTTTGGTCAGAATAACCCTTAAAAGCAAAAATTAGGAAAATAAAATGAGCAAGGAAATCTCTACTGAAATCAGAAAAAATACAGGCATAATCACCATTCAAACAGATGACGGTCTTAATATGATTAACCGCCAAATGTTATCTGATCTTGCCGAAGCCGCAACCTCTTTGGATATGAACGATAGTATAAAAGCTCTTGTTATTCGCGGTAGCGACAAAGCATTCTCCTCGGGAATCGATATTAATGAATTTTTGGCAGACATTACTCCGGATACTTTGGAAGATATGTACGAAAATTTTGAAAAATTTGCCGACATCAAAAAGCCCATTATTGCGGCTGTCAGCGGTTACGCTCTCGGAATCGGATGCGAAATGGCTTTGGCTTGCGATATCGTTCTTGCTTCCGAAAGTGCTTGCTTCGGACATCCGGATCTTAGTCTCGGCACCGTACCAGGATTTGGCGCAACTCAACGCTTAACAAATGCTGTCGGAAAATCTAAAACCATGGAAATGATTCTGACGGGACGCGCCATGAATGCCTTAGAAGCCGAACGTGCCGGTATCGTCAGCCGCATCGTTCCTTTGCGTTATTTATTTAAAGAAGCCGTCAAAACTGCCGAAAGAATTTCTGTTCTGCCTGATTTGGCCGTTACAACATCTAAGGAATTGATAAAAACAGCCGTCAGCAATACGAATTTGGAAGAAGGACTCGAAATTGAAAAACAAGTATTCAAAAGTTCAATTGCTTCCGATGAATTTCGTCAAAACTTGCTTAATATGGCAAAAAAATAGTTATATAACCTTTTTTAATAAAAATGTTGTTGACTAAAGAGCCTCTCCGAGTTTATAAAGCATATCAGAAAAAAAATTTGTAATTAACTCAATTTGTACAGGAATAAATAAAATGGCCAATCATAAATCGGCAAAAACAAGAATTAGTCGTAACGCTAAACGCAGCGTTATAAACGGTGCTCGCAGAAGCAGAGTTCGTACTTTTGTTAAAAAAGTCGAAGCTGCTATTGTTGCTAAAGATAAAGAAACTGCTGCAGCTGCATTCAAAACTGCTGAATCCGAATTGATGAGATCCGTTCGTAAAGGCGTATTCCCTATGAATAAAGTTGCCAGAACCGTTTCTCGTCTTTCTAAGAAAATTAAAGCACTCTAGTTTTAGCTAAAATCTTTTTAAAAAAACCACATACCGCCCTAAAAAGCGGAATGTGGTTTTTTGCTTTAAATCAAGATTTTTCAAGGAATCTCGGACGACTCATTGAAAACATTATGTCAAGAAATTTAATTGCGATGTTCTATAAATGTTCTGTTGTTTTTTGCTTTTCAATGTGTTTAATAATTAGTTAATAAATGATACGGAAATCATCTTTGATTCTAAATTTGAACAAAAATGATAAACCTTAAAGACTTAAATGACTAATTTGAAAAAGGATTTTTCTAAAATGCCCAGAGACTCAATGCTAAATAATGAAGATACGGTTCTAAACGAGTGGGGACAAATTTGTAATCAATTAAAAGATGAAGTCGGTGAAAAGGCTTTTGATAGTTGGCTCAAGCCTCTCAGTATCGGTACTTTTGCAAATGGAATCATGAATATTTGTGTGCCGACTCGTTTTATGCGCAATTGGGTCATTACAAATTATTCCGACAGAATCCATAAAATATGGGAAAAGAAAAATCCTGCCATAAAAACTATTAATTTTGTCGTTCAAGCCTCCGAAGATCCTATGTTTATCGGTCACAATTCTTCTTGCCGCTCGTTGCTTAAAAAAATTGCAGGCAGTCCGGCACCGCAAAGCGTCCATCTCGATGAAGATACTGCTCTGGTTAATGATGTAGAATATTCTACCATCGGCGATCATGGCGAATCTCTGTCCGTCCCGCTTAATCCTCAGTATACTTTCGATAACTTCGTTGTCGGTAAAACTAACGAATTTGCTTATGCCGCCGCAAGAAAAGTAGCCGAATCGGATAATATTCCTTTTAATCCTCTGTTCTTGTATTCAGGCGTCGGTCTGGGAAAAACTCACTTAATGCATGCCATTGCCTGGCGCATAAAACAAAGAAATCCTCATAAAAATATTGTCTATCTTTCCGCCGAAAAATTTATGTATAAATTTGTTCGCGCCCTCAGATATAAAGATACGGCAGCTTTTAAAGAACAATTTCGTTCCGTAGATGTCTTAATGGTCGATGATGTTCAATTTATGGGAGGAAAAGATTCTACACAGGAGGAATTCTTTTATACCTTTAATTCTTTAATTGAAGAAGGTCGGCAAATCATTATATCCGCCGATAAATCCCCTTCTGATTTAGAAGGTATCGAAGCCAGATTACGTTCTCGTTTGGGTTGCGGATTGGTCGCTGATATTCACCCAACCGATTTTGAATTGCGTGTCGGAATTTTACAAGAAAAAGCTAAACAGCTAAATTGCGACTTGCCTCTCCAAGTTGCAGAGTTTTTGGCCCAAAAAATTACAACAAATATTCGAGAATTGGAAGGTGCGTTGCGGAGAGTCGTTGCCCATGCGCAATTGCTGCCCGGAAAAGAAATTTCGGTAGAAACAACCCAAGATATTCTTAAAGATATGCTGCGTTCATACGACCGCCGCACAACTATTGATGAAATCCAGAAGAAAGTTGCAGAATATTTTAATATTTCCGTCAAAGAAATGCAATCTTCACGTCGGGCTCGTACAGTCGCACGTCCAAGACAAATTGCCATGTACCTGGCTAAGCAATTAACGTCTCGCTCACTTCCCGAAATCGGACGAAAATTTGACCGTGATCATACCACCGTTATGCACGCCGTTCGCAAAATTGAAGAATTGCTTACCGAAGATAAATCTTTAATTGAAAGCATTAATAATCTGCGTCGCTCTCTGGAATCATAAAAAAATAAAAGCCGATAATATTCGGCTTCTTTAACTAAAAAATTGTTGACGATTGCTCTTTTTAGTTTTTGCTTAATTATTATTGTGCTAATATTGCAAATAATAAAAAATCTGAAAAACCAATCAGAAAATATTGTAAGAACATTTTATTCGGAATATGGTCATGAAATTTGTTATTGAACGCGCTGTATTGTTAAAAACTCTTAATCACGTACAAAGTATTGTTGAAAAAAGAAATACCATTCCGGTACTTTCAAATGTAAGAATTGAAGCCTTGGGTGACGGTATCAGCTTTAAAGCAACAGATATGGATACCGAAATTACAGAAATCGTCGATGCTAAAATATCCGAAACCGGTGCTACAACCGCGCCGGCTCATATGCTGTATGATATCGTTCGCAAACTGGCTGATGGATCTGAAGTCGAAATTACTTTTCCCGACAGTAAAGGACAATTAAGTATTGCTTCGGGACGCTCAAAATTTGCCCTTTCAACTATCGGAGTTGAAGATTTTCCTGTCATTTCCGGTGATGAGCTGCCGTTTAATTTTGAAATGGCTCGCGAGGAACTTAAAGACGTTATTGATCGTACTCAATTTGCCGTTTCTACCGAAGAAACCCGCTATTACCTTAACGGCTTGTATGTCCATGCCAAAAGCGACGGTTCGGTCAAAGTCTTGCGCATCGTTGCAACAGACGGACATCGTTTGGCTTGCGTCGAATCTCCCTTGCCTCAAGGAGCCGAAAAAATTACCGGTGTTATCATCCCCAGAAAAACTATCGGCGAAGTTCGTAAATTGTTAGATGATACCAAAGCCGAAAATATTCAAATCGCCCTTTCGGATAATAAAGTACGCTTTACTTTAGATGAAGTTACTTTAACTTCAAAATTAATTGACGGTACTTATCCTGATTATGAACGCGTCATACCGACTGACAATGACAAATTGATGGAAGTTAATGTTAAAGAATTGGCTAACGCCGTTGATCGTGTTTCCGTTGTCGCCGAAAGAACTCGTGCCGTCAAAATCATTGCCGAAGAAGGAAAAGTTATCATTACCACTTCAAGTCCGGATTTAGGTAGTGCTTCTGAAGAATTAGAAGCCAAATATGATAGCGAAATGCTCGAAATCGGTTATAATTTCCGTTATCTGTTGGATATTTTGGCGGAAATTAAAGGAGAAAACGTCCAAATCAGTTTTGCCGACGCCTCTTCTCCTTCGGTTATTCACGACACTTCCGACGCAAGTGCTATCTATGTTTTAATGCCAATGAGGGTTTAAAATTTGGACAATCTGGCCTTAAATGTAAAACAAGTTATTTCTTTAAAGTCAGGCGTAACACGCCTGACTTTAACCGATTTTAGAAATTATGCTTTTTTAAGAGTTAATCCCCATTTGGGGCCGATTGTCATTACCGGAGAAAACGGCAGCGGAAAAACAAATATTTTGGAAGCTCTTTCTTTTTTAACCCCCGGAAGAGGCTTACGAAGCGCAAAATTGTCCGACATTAAACGTTTTACCCCGGCCGTTATCGATAACGGCTACACTCCGATTAATGCCGGATGGGCCGTATCGGCAACCATAAGCAAAAATGGTGAGGATTTTGAAATCGGTACGGCAGTTGAAAAATCTATACGCGAAAAAGAAGAAGAACCCCGTAGTTTTGATAGAAGAATCGTTAAAATTAATGAACAAAAAGGCTGTTCGCAAAGTGAACTCGGACAATATATTTCCGCTATTTGGCTAACTCCTCAAATGGACAGATTATTTCGCGGCGGCTCTCAACCAAGACGCAGTTTTCTTGACCGTCTGGTTTACGCTTTTGACAATGAACATGCCAAAAGAACTTCTAATTTTGAACATCTTTATAAGCAATGGTACCAATTGATTAAGTCTACCAGCGGGAGAGCCGATAAAAACTGGTTAGAAAGTTTGGAAGAAGGAATGTCGGCAACCGGTGTCGCCATCGCCGCGGCAAGGCGCGAACAAATTGCACGCCTTAATCGTTTCATCGAAAGTACCCCTGATGATGTTTTTCCCGACGTCCAACTCGAACTTGACGGTACAATTGAACAAATGCTCGATACCCTGCCCGCCATCGAAGTTGAGGATTATTATCGCCACAAATTGGCTTCCGAAAGAAATAATATTCTTTACAATGACAGTGTTGACGGTGTTAATCGCAGTGATTTTAAAGTCTATTACAAAAAGAAAAGAATGCCGGCAGAACTTTGCTCAACCGGAGAACAAAAATCACTTTTAGTCAGCATTATCTTGGCTCAGACGAAATGCCAGATTCTTTATCAGGGCTTTGCCCCGATTTTGCTCTTGGATGAAGTTGCCGCACATTTAGACGACTCTAAACGAGAGGCCTTGCTTGCCAAAATCAAAGAACTCGATTTGCAGGCCTTTATTACCTCAACTAACTCCGAACTTTTTTCTGCATTCAACAATTATGCCCAGTTTTGGGAAGTTAAAAACAATACTGTAATTTGCAAATGAAAAAAATAAGACCGATTTATATCTTTATCGCATCATTAATCCTTATTTTTGCTTTTGTCGCCTATGACGCCAAATATAATTACGTCAATTGGCGCACGGCTAATCGCGAAAGTGCTAAAATTGCTCCCTTGCCCTCCCTTGAACCCCAAGCCGTTGTTCAGGTTTATTATGCCCGCACCTACAATTGGCGCGGTTATTTTGCCGTTCATCCATGGATAGCCGTAAAAAAGAAAAATGCAAAATTTTACACGGTTTATCAAGTTACGGCCTGGAATTTGCGTCGTGAAAACACTTCCGTATCCGCGCAAAGAGATATTCCCGACCGCTACTGGTACGGTCATAAACCGCATTTATTGCAAAGTCTGAAAGGAGAAGCTGCTGAAAAAGCCATTCCGCAAATCGAAAAGGCGGTCAAAGAATACCCTTACGCCAAAGAATATACCCTGTGGCCGGGACCGAATAGCAACTCTTTTGTCGCTTATGTTATCCGCGAAGTACCCGAGTTGACGGTTGAATTGCCGCCTCACGCCATCGGCAAAGACTTTTTGGGATATAAGGTATTTCATGCTCAAACGGCAAGCGGCAGCGGTTATACGGTTTCCATTTTAGGATTGGTATCGTTAACCGTAGGACTTAAAGAAGGAATTGAATTGGGAATTTTGGGATTATCCTTTGGTTTAGACTTATACCCGCCGGCAATCAAGTTTCCCCTTTTCGGACGCCTCGGTTTTACTGATTTCTAAATAGATATCCCCGGGTAAACCCGGGGTTCTATAACAGCTACAAACCTTACGGTTTGGCCACGCTCGTTGGCGTGGAGCGGTGTTGTTCCAACACCTTGGCATCAGCCCCGAGTAAACTCGGGGTTTTCTGTAAGGCACTAATAAAAAAACTCCCTAAAATAGGGAGCTTTTTCTTAATCTTCGCCAAATTTGGAATTGATGAGTTTCGTCAATCTGGATATGGCTTCGGAAGCATCTTTTCCCATAGCCGATATTTTTATCGTTGTACCTTTGGAGGCGGCCAACATCATCAGACCCATAATCGAATCGCCGCTGACAATTTGCCCCATGCGCTCTACTTCAACTTTTGCATCCATATTTTCAATAGCTTTAACAAAGGCTGCCGCCGCTCTGGCATGCAGACCTTTGCGATTTTTAATTTCCAACTCAACCGAAAAAATTTCTTCGCTCATCTTAGCCACCAAGAATCTGAGAAGCGACGTTTATATATTTTTTACCGGCTTCCTGAGCACCCATAACGCTTTCTTTTAAGTTTTTTTCCTTACGCAAAGACGCTAATTTTATTAACATAGGCAAGTTAACACCGGCCAGAATCTCTACTTTTGCCTTATCCATAATTGAAATTGCCAAATTTGAAGGTGTACCGCCGAACATATCTGTCAACACAATCACACCGCTGCCCGAATCAACATTTTCAACTTTGGTCAAAATTTCCTGCCGACGGATTTCCATATCGTCATCGGGGCCGATACATACGGTCGCAATATTTTCCTGTGGTCCAACCACATGTTGCATTGCCGCAACAAACTCATTAGCCAGATTGCCGTGAGTAACAAGCACCAATCCTATCATTTATTTCTCTTTTCCTATTTTTTTTCCGTACTGCCGCCAGTCCAGAAATTAATTGCACCAAAGCTTTTTATGACGTCTTCTTTACTTTTAGCCATAATCAATTCATCCGCACGGGTTTGACGACCTTTGAATACAATTTCTTCGACATTATCAACCGGAACGGCATATACGCGTTCGACCATTTTGCCTTGTAATTCGACAATCATCACAAATTCGGCTTCGGCCAAAGGACCTTTCGTTTCTTCGTCAATATTATCCAGTTTTACCGCTAAACGTCCGTCTCTTTTAAGCAACGCTGTTTTTTTACCGTCAAATTCCAAAACAGGATTGACCGGCGTACCGTCGCGAGCGTCAATAAAAATTGCTAATTCTCCATATTTATTCTCAATAATTTCAAAGAAATCTTGTTTTTCGACAACGGTATAATATTGTGTTTCCATTTTGTTATCCTTTATGATAATATTGATTTTATTGCATAGTAATACATTCACCTAAAAGAGTCAATTTTGAGTTTGTAAAAATGGAAAAAACGCCTACTCGTTTTGTTTGGAAATATGTAAAATTTTTCAAATTTGCTTTTATTTTTATCTTTACGCTAACTATTTTTCGGCAAATCACCGAAACTATAAGCTCTTATTATATGGCAAAAATCTACGAAGCTGTCGTTCCTAAAGACGGTTCTTCAATCGACTGGAATTTACTCTATGAATATACTCTGCTTTTTGCCGGTATTTTTTTACTCGGAATGCTCATTGCCGAAAGTTCAATGTTTATCATTGCCCGCTTTTTGCCTAAAATGCACACCATGGTCATTAAAGATACTTTTGAAGACGTTAACCGACAATCCATCTCTTTTTTCTCTAAAGAAATGACGGGGAATATTTCCGGAAAAGTGCAGTTGTTGGCCAGTAGCACCATTGATTTGGCAAACATGTGTTATGAGCTTTCTTACACAATTACAAATTTGTTGGTCAAAACGATTGCTCTTTGTTTAGTCAGCAAATATTTTGGTTTAATTATTGCTTTTTGGTTAGCTGTTATTATCCTCGTAAGCCGTAAACTGGGCTTGACCAGACGCAAACTCGGAAAAGAAACCGGAAAACAGCGTAGTGCCGCAAACGGAACAATTGTTGATGCTCTCGCCAATTATAGCGAAATTAAAAGTTTTGCCAATTTCAAGTTTGAAAAAATCAATTTGTTAAAATCATTACGTTTGCTTCGCCAAGCCGAAACCAAAGAAAAATTTGTGATGGGAATTATCCGTATGATACAGCAAACGGTTACAGTTCTATCTTTGGCCGGTTTTCTGGGTATTTCGATTTTAATGCTCAAAAACGGTCTGATAAATGCAACCGAACTGATTTATGCCAACACTTTGTTTATGACTGTTTCCCATGTCGCCTTCTCGTTGTCATGGAGTTACAACAATATTGCGCGTATCGGCGGAAACATTACTTCTTCGCTCGAAACTCTGGCCGTAGAACCCGAGATTGTCGATACCCCGGATGCCAAAGAGCTTAAAGCCAAAAAAGCTGAAATCGTGTTTGATAAGGTTTGTTTCGGCTATGATGACCGCAATCCGCTGTTTAAAAATCTGTCGGTAACAATTAAACCTCGCGAAAAAGTCGGTCTGGTCGGATTGTCCGGTTCGGGAAAATCTACTTTTGTTAAACTCGTCAGCCGCTTTTACGACGTTAATCAAGGGGCAATCAAAATTAACGGCACGGACATACGCAAATTTACCCAAAATTCGCTCCATCGCCATATTTCGAGCATTCCGCAGGATGTATGCCTATTCAACCGCTCCTTATTTGACAATATTCGTTACGGCGACACCGACGCTTCTCTCAAACAGGTACAGGCGGCTGCCAAAAAAGCCTATGCCGATATTTTTATCAAAGATTTTCCCGACGGTTATCAGACCAAAGTCGGTGACAGAGGCGTTATTCTTTCGGGCGGTGAAAGGCAAAGAATCGCTATAGCCCGTGCCATTTTGAAAAATGCACCTATTTTAATTTTTGACGAAGCAACTTCGGCTTTGGATAGCCAAAGTGAAAGGCATATTCAAAAATCTCTTTCTAATCTCATGAAAGGGAAAACCGTCTTGGCCATTGCTCACCGCCTTTCAACCTTGCGTGAAATGGATAGAATCCTTGTCTTTGAAAAAGGAAAGATTGTTGAAAGCGGATCTCATGATGAGCTGCTGGCTAAAAAAGGGCTCTATTACAAGCTCTACAATATGCAAATCAACGGCTTTGTCGGAAAATAGGAAAGCAAGCAACCAAAAATCCCTCCGCTTTAAGGCAGAGGGATTTTTGTTTTGCGTAATTTTTACTGATTAAATATCTAAGTTAACCACGTTCAAAGCATTTTCCTGAATGAATTCTTTACGAGGTTCAACCACGTCGCCCATCAGGGTTGCAAAAACTTGATCGGCTTCGTCCATATATTCAGCCTTAACTTGCAGCAAGGAACGAGCTTCCGGATCAAGTGTTGTCTCCCAAAGTTGTTCAGGATTCATCTCGCCCAGACCTTTGTAACGTTGGATGGTAATACCTTTACGACCCATCGCCATAATGGCATCAACAAAAGATACGGGACCGAAAATTTTCTTTTCTTCACCGAGTTTGGGCGAAATCAGGCGTTGTTCCTGATGATAATTTTCATGCAGGAAAGAACGTAATTCGTTCAAAACTTTAGCTTCCGGACTTTCAAAAACGACATTACCTATAACGTGTTTTTCTTCGACGCCGCGCAAAGTGCGGTGGAAATTGACAGAACCGTCTTCCTGAACATCGGCATGCCAACCTTTATCATATTCGGCTTCCTGACTGTCGAGTTTGATTGCCAATTCGTCGGCCATGGCTTTTAGTTGTTCTTTATTTTGCAAAACCGACGCATCAAACATACCGGCGATAGCCATTTGCTCAATAATCTTTTCCGGAGCTTTTTTGCTCAAAGCGGCAATCATATTGCGGGCTTTGCGGGTACTTTCGACCATCGAAATCAAATCGGAACCGGCAATTTGTTCGCCGTCGGCACGTTTCAAGACCGCATCTTCACAGCCGCCGCGTACCAAATAATCTTCCATTTCGTGTTCATCTTTGATATAAATGATTGAGTTACCTCGTTTGGCTTTATAAAGAGGCGGTTGGGCAATATAGACATAGCCGCGCTCAATCAACTCGGGCATTTGACGATAGAAGAAAGTAAGCAACAAAGTTCTGATATGGCTTCCGTCGACATCCGCATCTGTCATAATCACAATTTTGTGATAGCGGCATTTGTCGGCATCAAAATCGTCACGACCGATACCGGTGCCGAATGCGGTTACCATGGTACCGATTTCGGCCGAATTGAGCATCTTATCAAAACGAGCTCTTTCTACGTTCAAAATTTTACCTCTCAAAGGCAAGATAGCTTGAGTTTTGCGGTCACGTCCCTGTTTGGCCGAACCGCCTGCAGAATCTCCCTCGACGATGAAGATTTCGGACAACGCCGGATCTTTTTCCTGACAATCTGCCAATTTTCCGGGCAGAGAGGCAATATCAAGCACACCTTTGCGGCGAGTTAATTCACGGGCTTTGCGGGCAGCCTCACGGGCGGTTGCGGCTTCAACGATTTTGCCGACAATGATTTTAGCTTCGGCCGGATGTTCATCCAACCATTCCTGCAATTTGGCACTGACAACACCTTCAACCACCGGACGAACTTCGGAAGAAACCAACTTATCTTTGGTTTGTGAAGAAAACTTCGGATCGGGGACCTTAACCGACAAAACGCAAGTCAGGCCTTCACGCATATCTTCACCGGTAATCATATTTTTATCTTTTTTAATCAAGTTGTTTTCGGTGATATAATTATTGATGGTTCTGGTCAAAGCAGCTCTAAAACCGGCCAAATGCGTACCGCCGTCTTTTTGCGGAATATTGTTGGTAAAGCAAAGCATGCTTTCGTTATAAGCATTGGTCCATTGCATGGCTACTTCTACCTGAATATCGCTGGCATCATCTTTACCGGAAAAAGCGATAACATTTTCGTGCAAAGGAGCTTTAGATTTATTAATATGATTTACAAACGCCGTTAATCCGCCTTCATAATGCATAACAACTTCACGCGGTTCAGCTCCACGATTATCAATCAATTTGAGATAAACACCGGAGTTTAAAAACGCTTTTTCTCTGATACTTTTTTCCAAAGTTTCAAAATTGAATTCGGTCATGGTAAAAGTTTCGGGAGAAGGCAGGAAGGTAACTTCCGTACCGTGGCGACCGTTTGCGTCACCGACGACTTTCAAATGCTCAACCACATTGCCGTTGGCAAAGGTTGCCAAATGTTCATGTCCTTCACGCCAAATACGCAATTTGAGCCATACAGACAAAGCGTTGACCACGGATACACCCACACCATGCAGACCGCCGGATACTTTATAGGAATTGTTATCGAATTTTCCGCCCGAGTGCAGTTGAGTCATAATGACTTCGGCAGCGGAAACACCTTCTTCTTTGTGCAAGCCGACGGGAATACCGCGACCGTTATCTCTGATGGTAGCCGAACCGTCCGGATTTAAAATAATTTCGGTTTTGTCGCAATAGCCGGCCAAAGCCTCATCAATGGCGTTATCCAAAACCTCGTAAATCATGTGATGCAAACCGGTCCCGTCATCGGTATCGCCGATATACATTCCGGGGCGTTTGCGAACGGCATCCAGCCCGCGTAAAACCTTAATCGAATCGGCATTATATTCACGTTCTTCTTTGTCGATTTCGGCTTGTGTCATTTCTACCATAAATATTTTCCTCACAAATTATTTTCTTCTTTTTTTCACTGTCTGTAAACATACTATATTTAAAAGTAAAACCCAAGCAAAAAAGTTGGATTTATCCCCCTTTTTTTGTGTCTATCTTGAGCGTATTTCCCAGCTTTTTAGTGTGCTTCGGTCCAATTATCGCCGATACCGACTTCCGCTTCAAACTTAACGTCATAATCGACCGCATTTTCCATTGTTTGTTTGAGCAATTGTCCGACTTCTTCAGCCTCGTTTTCAACAACTTCCAGTACCAGTTCATCATGAACCTGAAGCAAGATTTTGGCGTCATATGAACTATTTTGCAAAAGTTCAAACACACTGTTCATTGCTTTTTTCATAATGTCGGCGGCACCGCCCTGCAGCGGTGCATTGATGGCGGCACGTTCGGCAAAAGACACTACCCGACCGTTTTTGTCATTAATTCCCAAAACCGAACATTTACGCCCGAACGGCGTCAGTACATAACCGTTTTTGCGGGCAAAGTCTATCGTTCTTTCCATATAGGCTTTTATCTCGGGCATTTTGGTAAAATAGGTATCAATATATCCTTTGGCTTCTTCGTTGGTGGTGCCGATTTGTTTGGCCAAGCCGTATTGTGAAATGCCGTAGATTACTCCGAAATTAATCGCTTTGGCGTGGCGACGGATGTTTGGCGTCACCTCCTCTTTCGTCAGTCCGAAAACCTGCATTGCAGTTGCTGTATGAACATCTATTCCCGCCGCAAAAGCCGCTTTCAAGGCTTTGACGTCGGCAACCACCGCCATCAGCCGCAATTCTACCTGCGAATAGTCAGCCGATACCAATTTATATCCCTTTTTAGCAACAAAACAACGACGAATCTTCAGCCCCTCCTCACTGCGTATCGGAATATTTTGCAGATTGGGGTTATTTGAGGCTAAACGTCCCGTATTGACCGTGGTTTGACTGTAAGTCGTGTGCAGGCGCCCGTTTTTATCTATCAGCGGCAACAGAGCATCGGTATAAGTTGATTTGAGTTTGGCGTAGCCGCGCCATTCCAAAATCTTGGCCGGCAGAGGGTGCTCCTCCGCCATTTTTTCCAAAACTTCCGCACCGGTCTGAAAGCCGCCGCCGGCGCTCTTTTTGCCTTTCAAGCCCAGTTTGTTATACAAAATTTCGCCGATTTGCTTGGGTGAACCCAAATTAAATTCTTCTCCCGCCAGAGCATAAATCTCTTTTTCCAACTCCTGCATTTTCAATGCCAATTCACCGCTCAATTTTTTGAGTTCGTCGGTATTGATTTTTATTCCGTTTTTTTCCATTTCAAACAGAGTTGCCGCCAACGGTCGGTCATAATGTTCGTAAATCGTTGTCGCTTTTTCGGCAACCAAGCGGGCGCGCAAAATTTTGTACAAACGCAAAATCATATCCGCCTGTTCGCAAACATATTCCGTAGCAATATTCACATCAACGGCCGTCGGGGCAATTTTTTGTTTGCCGCTGCCAAGCACCGTTTCCGAATCCTTTATTTTACATCCCAAAAATAAATCCGACAGTTCTCTCAGCCCGTGTCCGTGGTTTGACGAATCGAGAACATAAGACATAATCTCAACATCATCATAAGGCGCAAAAGAGCTTTGCTTTTGAAAGTGATTGCATAAAAAGTGAATGTCTTTTTTCAGATTGTGACCGATTTTGAGCAAGCGCTCGTCACCAAGTAAAGAAAACAGAAAATCAGCCGCTTCTTCTGCCGTCAAAATTTGCGGCTGTTTATTTTCGGCAACGGAAAACAAATCAAAATTGTCATTTTTTGATTTCATCTTCGGCAAAGGCAGATAATAAGCCTCTCCCGCCGCCACCGTAACGGCAACACCGACGGCCGTATCAAAAATCGGATTGTCACCGTCGGTAAAGACTTTTAACGCAAACAGACCGTTTTCAATAATTTTTTGTTTGATGTTTTCCAGTTCCTTTTTATCGTCGATTAAGCGATAGTTCTTTATGATTTCAATTTTTATCGGCTCATCGTGAACTTTTGCGCATTGCTCTTCAACCCAACGCGACAGCCTGGCTTTCAAACTGTTAAATCCATATTTATCGGCAAAATTTTCCACTGCCGCCTGTTCGGGACAACGGCAATGATATTCGTCGGGCGCTTTTTCAACCGGAACATCGTCTTTTAACTTAACCAACTGCAAAGAAATGCGGGCGTTGTCCAAATTGGCAAGCAAAGTTTCACGGCGTTTGTTTTGTTTGATTTCTCCGGCGTGGATCAAAACTTCTTCCAAAGAACCGTATGTATTGACCAACTCCGCCGCCGTTTTCGGACCGATACCGGGGACACCGGGAACATTGTCGGTACTGTCGCCCGAAAGCGCCTGAACATCAACCACTTTGTCGGGATAGACGCCGAATTTTTCTTTAACGTCTTCGGGGGTAAAAAATTTGTCTTTCATCGGGTCATAAAATTCTACCCCTTTTCTTATCAACTGCATCAAATCTTTATCGGCGGAAACAACCACGACTTCCATCCCTTCAGCCAAGGCTTTTTGAGTATAAGTTGCGATGAGGTCGTCTGCTTCATATCCTTCCATTTCCAGATAATGCAGATTTAGAGCCTTTACCGCTTCGCGGATAATCGGAAACTGAGGAATCAATTCTTCGGGAATTTCTTTGCGGGTGGCTTTGTAATCGGCAAAGATTTCGTTGCGAAAGTTTTGTCTTTTGGCATCAAAAAGCACCAAACTGTAATCACAGCACATTTTGCTCGTCAGGCGCAAAAACATATTGGTAAAACCATAAACGGCATTTACCGGTGTACCGTCGGGCGCATTGAGCGGCGGAAGACCGTAAAATGCTCTGAAAATATATCCCGAACCGTCAATCAAACATATTTTTTTTGCCATCTGACAACCTTTCGTAAAATTATTTTTTTCAAATATAAAACATTTGACAGCAATATCCAACCGACATTTAAGATTTATACTTAACTTATTGGTGATATTTTTATTCTATAATATCCGTAACGAATCGATTACGGAAAACAAAAAATGGCGGAACAGAAAAAAAAGAAAAAAATTTCAAAAAGCAAATCCAAAAACACAAAAAACAAAAAAGCAAATAACAAGCACTTGTTTTGGTTATGGTTCAAAATTTTACTTTTTGCTGGACTGATTGTCGGTGCCGCGGTGGCCGCTTATGTCGCCTATTGTTTTGCCACTCTGCCCGATATCGAAAAAGCCGTGGAGCGAACCAGACAGCCTTCAACCACGATTATTGCCGAAAACGGTCAGGAAATCGCCACCTACGGCAGTGTTTATTCCGAAGTGATTTATCCTTATGAACTGCCCGAATATGTTACCGACGCCGTTATTGCAACCGAAGACAGACGTTTTTATTCTCACTTTGGTTTTGACATTATTTCTTTCGGCCGCGCCATGATTACCAATATCATCAAAGGTCGTTATGCCCAAGGTGCCAGTACCATCACGCAACAGGTCGCTAAAAACTTGTTTTTAACCCCGCAAAAAAGCATTAAACGCAAAGTGCAAGAATTGCTGATGGCCTTTTGGCTCGAATACAAATTTTCCAAAGAGCAAATTTTGACTCTTTATCTCAACCGTGTCTATATGGGCAGCGGCACTTACGGAATCGAAGCCGCTTCACAAAAATATTTTCAAAAAAGTTCCCGCGACCTTAACATGCTTGAAGGCGCCATCTTAGCCGGTCTGCTCAAAGCTCCCGCCCGTTATAATCCCGCCGCCGGCAAAAAACGTGCCCTTGAACGTGCCAGCGTGGTTTTAAAAAATATGGTCAATGCCGGTTACATTACCGAAAAAGAAAGAGAAAAAGCGCTCAAAATGTCTATCGGCGCAAGCATTCATGACAAATTTGAAGGCGGAAAATATTTTGCCGACTGGGTTTATAACGAAGTTAACGCTTATATCGGCGAAAGAGAAAATGATATTAATGTCTATACGACTTTGGATAAGCATCTGCAAACACAAGCCGAAAATATTTTAAGAAAAACAATTTGGGCCAACGCCAAAACCAAAAACGTCACCAACGGTGCGGTGGTCGTGTTGGATATGAGCGGAGCCGTCAAAGCCATGGTCGGCGGCATCAATTATGAAAAAAGTCAATTTAACCGTGCGGTTCAGGCCTTGCGGCAGCCGGGCTCATCTTTTAAGACTTTTGTTTATTTGACCGCGCTCGAAAACGGATGGAGCGTTGATGATGAAATTGAAGATTATCCTATCACCATCGGCAAATGGAAACCGCAAAATTCTACAAAAACTTTTTACGGCACAGTTACGCTGAAAGAGGCTTTCGTTCGCTCGCTTAACTTAGCAACCGTCGATTTGTCACGTAAAATTTCCAGAAGCGATATCATTGATACTGCTCATAAAATGGGAATATCTACCCCCATCAACGACACACCGGCCATGGTGCTTGGAGCTTCGGCCGTCAAGGTCTTGGATATGGCTGTGGCTTATGCCTCAATTGCAAACGGGGGTTATGCCGTCTGGCCGTATAGTATTACCGAAATTTATACCAAAGACGGTTATCCGCTTTATACACGTATCAGCGAAGAAGACGACCGTCAACGAATTTTGGATGAAGATGCGGTCGAAGATTTGACCGAAATGATGGAAGAAGTTATTAATCACGGAACAGGGAAAAGAGCAAAAATAAATGGATTTGCTGCAGGAAAAACAGGGACTTCCCAAGATTTTAGAGACGCCTGGTTTGTTGGCTTTAGCGAAAATTATGTTGCCGCCGTTTGGCTCGGAAATGATAATAATTCACCGATGAAAAATGTCGGCGGCGGCACGCTTCCTGCCGAAATTTGGCAAAAAATAATGTCTGTCGCCGAAAATCAGAAGTAAAATTTTGTGTAAAATATTTTGAAAAATATATCAAATAAGACTTTTATTCTAAAAGTTATTATATATAATCAACTTAAATATCGAAACCTAATTTTACGCACAACAAAGGATGATAAAAATGAGACAAAAACCCGTAATGCTGTTAATTTTAGACGGTTGGGGATACCGCAAAGAAATTACCCCCGATAATGCCATTGAGCAAGGACATACGCCTAATTGGCATCAATATCTAAAACAATACCCGCATTGCTTGATTCAAACGTCAGGAATGGCCGTTGGTTTGCCCGAAGGACAAATGGGAAATTCCGAGGTGGGACATACAAATTTGGGCGCCGGTCGCGTTGTTTTGCAAGATTTACCTAAAATAGATAACGCTGTTAAAGACGGCAGCTTGGAACATAATAGTGTTCTGCAAGAATTGATTAGTACCCTTAAACAAAACGGAAAAACTTGCCATTTGATGGGCTTAATGTCCCCTGGCGGTGTTCATTCTTCACAAACACATATCTTGGCTCTTGCTAAAATCCTTAACAAATATGGTATAAAAACAAAAGTTCATGCTTTTTTGGATGGTCGTGATACACCCCCGGAATCCGCCGCTGACTTCGTAAGCCAATTTATCAACGATACACAGTCCATGAATAATGTCGAAATTGCAACCGTATCCGGACGCTTCTACGCCATGGACAGAGATAAACGTTGGGATAGAGTTGAAAAAGCCTACGATGCAATTGCTCTCGGTGACGGAAAACGTTTTAATGATGCCATAAATGCCATTAAAACTTCTTATGCTCAAGGTATCAGCGATGAGTTTGTTGTTCCGGTTGTTATTAAAGATTATCGCGGATTTGAAAACGGCGATGCTGTTTTGATGGCAAATTTCCGCGCAGACCGCGCCCGCGAAATTCTTTACGCTTTGGCCGATAAAGAATTTAACGGCTTTGAACGCAAAAAATTCTTTAAATTGTCAATGGCCGTCGGAATGACTGAATACTCTGTCGACCATAATCGTTTTATGAAAACCATGTTTCCTCCCGAAAGTCTAAAAAATATTTTTGGGGAAATGGTCGCCGAAAGCGGCTTAACTCAGCTCCGAATCGCCGAAACAGAAAAATATGCTCACGTTACTTTCTTCTTTAACGGCGGCGAAGAAAAAGAATTTGAAGGTGAAACAAGAATTTTGGTGCCAAGCCCAAAAGTTGCCACTTATGACCTCAAACCCGAAATGTCGGTTTATGAAGTAACAGACCACTTGATTGACGCCATCGAAAATAAAAAATTCGATGTCATTATCTGTAACTTTGCCAACGGCGATATGGTCGGTCATACCGGAATTATGGAAGCTGCACTCAAAGCCGTTGCCGCCGTAGATGATTGCTTGGGTAAAGTTGTTAATGCCATTAAAAAAGTTAACGGCGTCTTGTTAGTTACCGCCGATCACGGTAACGTCGAAAAAATGGTTGATGAAAAAACCGGACAACCTTATACCGCACATACCGTCGGCGATGTACAAGCCGTTTTGATTAATGCTCCGAGAGATATTATCGGACTCGAAAATGGTAAATTGGCGGATATTTCACCAACTTTGCTCGATTTGCTGAATATTGTTCAACCTATCGAAATGACTGGCAAATCTCTGCTTATTCGCAAATAACCTTTGCTCGGGACAACCTCCGTTGATAACTAAAACTGCTCTTTTTGCTTTGTTTTTATCTTTGCTGATGGCACAATCAGCAACAGCGGCGGTTGTCTCCCGAAAAGATTTGGAAGCCATTCAAGTGCAATATGAACAAAAAAGTATTGAACATAAAAGACTTCAGGCTCAAGCTGCGCAAATCAGCGTTGAAATGGCATCCGTCAGTAAGCAGATGGTAAAAAAAGCCAAACAAATTCAAGATACCGAAGAAAAAATATCCAAAATGGAAAATGAGCTGCTGCGTTTACAAAAAGAACTAAAAAACGCGGAAGACAGCTTTATTGCCGAAGATGAAAATCTTATCCATACCCTCTATGCCCTGCAAAATTTAGCCCTTAAACCAACCGAATCTCTTTTTGTACAACCCTTAACACCGGTAGAAATTATCCGCAGTGCAATGTTGTTGCGCGAAACCGTACCTTTCTTGGCCGAAGAAGCTGCTCAAATTAAAGAAAAATTGGATAATATTGCCGCACAAAAAAAACAAATAGAACAACAGGTCAAAAAAATCTCAAACAATAAAATCGTTCTTGAAAAAGAACATAAAAACATGCAGCAACTGATACAAAAAAAAGCAAAAATAAGAAGCCAGATAGAAACAAAAAGCGCACAGACGAAACAAAAAATAGAAAAACTTGCTGAACAGGCAAAAGATATTAAAGAATTGTTGCTTAAACTTGAAAAAGAAAAACAAATGCGACGTAAACAAGAGCAAGAACGTTTGGAAAAATTAAAAAAAGAACGGGAAATGCTTGAAAAGTACAGAAAAGAACAAGAGTTGGCCGCAATTAATCAACGCCGCGAAAAAGAAAGACAAGAACAGCTTAAAAGTGATGACTTGATTAAATCTCAAACCGCGTATATAAAAGATGTCGGACAAAACTTTGTAAAAGCTAAAGGAAAACTTTCAAAACCTGCACGCGGATCTATTGTCGTGGCTTACGGACAGGAAACGGCTAAAGGTGTCAGCTCAAAAGGAATTTCCATAAAAACGAGACCGGAAGCACAGGTGGTTTCTCCTTTTGACGGTACCGTCATTTTTGCCGGACCTTTCCGCGGATATGGAAACATTATTATTATTGAACACGGTGAGCACTATATGTCGCTTTTAGCCGGATTAAAAAGTTTTGACTGCGAAGTCGGCCAAATGCTTTTGGCGGGAGAACCTATCGGCTTGATGCCCGATGATAATAATGCCAAACTTTATGTCGAACTCCGTGAGGACAGTCGACCGATTGATCCGGCAGCTTGGTTTACAAAATAAGATAACAATAAATAATACGGGAATATATTATGTGGAAAAAATTAATTATAATCGCCTTAATTGCTAATATCGCCATGACCGCCAGTTGTGTCACTGCCGCCGATAAAAAAACACCTAAAGAAGAACAAGCCGATACCTATGAAATGCTTAATCTTTTCGGTGATATTATGGAACGTACCAAAGTTTCTTATGTCGAAGAAGTCAGCGACCAAAAATTAATAGAAGCGGCCATTAACGGCATGTTATCTTCGCTTGATCCCCATTCCAGCTTTTTGGATGCTAAAAGTTTTCAATACTTAAACGAACAAACTCAAGGAAAATTCGGTGGTTTGGGAATTGAAGTAACTATGGAAAACGGCGTGGTAAAAGTGGTTTCACCGATAGATGATACCCCAGCTTTTAAAGCCGGTCTTAAACCCGGCGACTATATCATCAGCTTGGACGGAACAACAGTCGTCGGAATGTCTTTAAGCGAAGCTGTCGATAAAATGAGAGGCAAAGTCGGAACTAAAATTAAACTAACTATTCGCCGCGGTACCCAAAAAACTTTTGATGTTACCTTAAAACGTGAAGAAATTAAAATTCAGTCGGTAAAATCCGAAATTAAAGCAGACGATGTTGCATATATCCGCATATCCTCTTTTAGCGAAGAAGTTGATAAAAATATCAAAGACGCTTTGGCTAAAATGCAAAAAGATACCAAAAATCAAATAAAAGGTGTGGTTTTGGATGTCCGTAATAATCCCGGCGGTTTACTCGATCAAGCCGTTGCCATAGCCGATTTGTTCTTAAATGAAGGGGAAATTGTTTCCACACGCTCCCGCAACGAAGAAGATACCATTAAATACAATGCGACAAAAGGTGATATTATAAACGGCTTACCTATTGTTGTTCTGATTAACGACGGTTCGGCTTCCGCCTCGGAAATCGTTGCCGGAGCTCTGCAAGATCATAAGAGAGCTATCGTTATGGGGCAAAAATCTTTCGGTAAAGGCTCCGTTCAAAGCGTCATTCCTTTTTCTAAGTATGGTGCCATTCGATTAACGACGGCCCGTTATTATACACCTTCAGGACGTTCTATCCAAGCCAAGGGCATTGAGCCTGATATCGAAGTAAAACCTGCCAAAATTGAAGAATATGATTTGGACGGTTTCACAATCAGCGAAGCAGAACTTAAAAACGCTTTGAAAAATGATAATAATGACAAAACTGATAATGATAAACAAAGTGCCAAAGATACGGAAAATTCTCAAGATGATGATATGAAAAACGATTATCAACTCTTGCGAGCCGTTGACACCATTAAGGCTTTGAATATCTATAATAATAAATAACTTTCAAGACTAGAGGGCAGAGAACAAAGTATGTGTTTTCCGCCCTTTTTATTCGGAGAAAAACATTGAATAAAACTTATCGAAAATGTGTCGGCATAGTTGTATTCAAAAATCACAAAGTTTTGTTATGCGAAAGAAAGGATATCGCCGGACAGTGGCAATTTCCGCAAGGCGGAATTGAGCAAGGCGAAGATATTATCACCGCCGCCGCACGTGAATTAAAAGAAGAAACCTCTATTTCTTCAGTTACTGTCGTCGATACTCTTGACAAGCCAATCCACTATGACTTTCCCGATAACATTAAAAACAACAGTAAATGGAAATTCGACGGACAAAGTATGCAATGGGTTTTGTTTAACTTTAAGGGAGATGACGGCGAAATAAATTTACAAACAAAAGAACCCGAATTTAGAAATTGGTGTTGGGAAGATATTGACGCAGCCCCCAAAAAAATTGTAGAATTTAAGCGTGATGTTTATCAACAAGTGGTTAAAAAATTTAAGCCTTTTGTCGAGGAAAAATAATGGAAGAAGACAGAACCGTTAAAGATATTCAAGAGTTGGTTAATCTTACATATAGTGCTACCATTCAAGCATCGGTAGAGTTTGATGATGACCAAATCGCCGCTTTGGAAAATTTGAATCAATACTGCGTCCAAGCTGCTTTGCAAACGCCGGAAGTTATCAAAAAACCGCTTAAAGTGGTCTATAAGGCAAATGAGGCCTTTAAAGAAGCTCTTGTTGCCATTTGTCTGTCTTATGCCCTGATTAATCCGCGGCGCAAACTTCGCGAAAATAAAGAATTTTTTGATAAAAATATCAATATTATTCCCAAAGCAGGAAATATAAAATTTTTGGATTTTGGGCAAATAGCTCCCGAAAATGTGCAAAACGCCATCTATTGGGAAATTATTGAGGACTGGAAACTTTATTATGACCGTGAATGCGGCGGAATTAAAGCTCTGGTTGATGAAAAAACTAATTTGGCAGGGTTGGATAACTATGTACGCGGCGGCGACCCTCTTTATGAATTTGCACGCTTTCACCGCAAATATACCGAAAAAAAGCGTGCTCAGGAAGAAAAAAGCAAAGTTGCGGCTCAAGATGCCTTTCGCAATGCCGTTGTTCAGTCTGTTGCCACCGAAGTGACCAGACAACAATTGCTTGAAGGTAAAAATCCGATGGAAATTATAGATTCTTTACTTAGTCAGGCCAACGCCTATCAACCACAGAAAATTTCCAAACCCTCTCAGTCCGAACAACGGCAAATCGGCTATCGCGGTCGCAACCGCAACAATGACAGCGATGATGAATAGATGATAACTCATTTCGCAAAAAAACCGCCTTCACGGCGGTTTTTTTATAGGGATTTTCCTCTGGCAGGCGACAGAATAAATCAGCTTTTATTTTCACTTTCTTTTTTAGACTTCAGCTGACCGCATGCCGCCAAGATATCTTGACCGCGTGCCGTGCGAATCGGAGCTGCATAACCGAAATCTTGCAATTTTTGTGAAAAAGCATGGATTCGATTATTTGAACTCGGCTCATAATCGCAACCGGGCCAAGGATTAAACGCAATCAAGTTAAATTTGGCATTAATCTGGTATTTTTTCATCAATGCCGCCAATTCGACTGCATGAGCCGGTGTGTCGTTAAAATCTTTGAGCATAAGATACTCAAAAGTGATGTATCCGCCGTGATTATCCTGATAGTCACGGCAGGCTTGCATCAGCTCCGGTAAAGGATATTTCTTATTTATCGGCATGATTTGTGAACGCAGTTCATTATTAGAAGCATGCAAGCTGACGGCTAATTTTACTCCGATGTCTTTATCAATATTCTTTATAAAAGGCACGATTCCCGAAGTTGACAACGTAATCCGACGTTTGGACAGAGCAATTCCTTCACCGTCGGTTAATATTTTTACCGCTTTAACTACGTTTTCATAATTTTGCAGCGGCTCGCCCATACCCATCAGAACGATGTTGGAGAGCATTCTTTTTTCACCGTCCAAGTGCCATTCGTTATAGACATCGCGAGCCACCATAAACTGCGATACAATTTCTCCGGCACTCAGGTTGCGGGTTAATTTTTGGCTGCCGGTATGGCAAAATTTGCAACCCATGGCGCAACCGATTTGAGTGGATATACAAACCGCTCCCCGATCGGATTCGGGAATATAAACCGTTTCTATCTTTTGTCCGTCGGCAAACTCCAACAACCATTTACGCGTTTTATCGCTCGAGAGTTGTTCGGTAACGATTTTCGGACGGTTCAAAGTAAAATTATCCGCCAATTTTTGGCGCAAATCTTTCGACAAGTTGGTCATTTCGGCAAAATCGGTTTTGCCGTAAAAATAAATCCACTGCCATATCTGTTTAGCACGAAAAGCCGGCTCGCCCATTTCTTTGAGGCAAGCCGCCAATTCTTCTTTGCTCAACCCGATTAAATCTGTTTTGTTGTTCATTATTTTTTCTTGCATTTGGCACTGATGGCACGGTATGCGGCCGTAAAGCCTGAAAGAGAATAAGTATCTTTGGTCACTGTTCCGCGCGAAGATTCGCCGGTAACAATCATTCTTTCACCTTTTTTCATTGCTTCAACCAATTGTTTATCTACTTTTTCGCTGACAGCCCATGCCTTGTCTTTGTCCACAAACATTTTATCTATGGTTGTTTTGCCGATTTTGACCACAACCTGAGCATCCCTTTTATAAGTATAGCCGGCAACAAAGTTGACAACATCAAAGCTGTCTTCAGCCGGACGATGGGTTATGACCACATAAATATCTCCGCGTTTGGTGTATTTTCCTTCATCTTTTTGCGGACTGGAGGCCATATAGCAAATAACATTTTTGCCGTCTTGATAGTAGAACGCCGACCAATCATTATATTCACCTAACAATTTTGGTGTACTTGCTTGGGCCGAAAATACGGCACCAAATACAAAACCAGCGATTAAAACAGATAGTTTTTTCATTGCATACTCACATTAAAAGACGTTAATTTTTAAGTAATTGTATTTGAAAAATATCTAAAAACGGTTAACATTACAAGCATAAAAAATTTTTTAATTCGGAGAATCTATGTTTAGAGGAAATTATCTCGATATCAGTCGTATCACCCAAGACAACAATGTTCTTAAAATTTTTAAAATCGTCCGCCAACATGGCGGCGTGGTTCGTTTTGTCGGTGGTGCCGTCCGTGATGCTCTGGTCGGTGCTAACGCTTCAAATCTTGACCTCTCTACCGATTTATCTCCCGATGAACTCGCCGAAGCCTGTGAAGATGCCGGCATAAGAACCGTCCCTATCGGACTAAAAATCGATACTCTTGGTGTCGTTCTCGGCAATCATTTACTCGAAATAAGCTCTTTGCGTAAACAAAATAAAGATAAAAAAAATCATGATGTGGAATTTACCGACAATTGGGAAGAAGATGCTTCTAAGCGTGACTTAACCATCAACGCCGTTTATGCTGACGAAAACGGTAATGTCTTTGATTATTATAACGGAATCGAAGATTTGGAAAAAGGCGTGGTTCGTTTTATCGGTGATGCAGATGCTCAAATTAAAGAAGATTATACCCGTATTTTACGTTTTTTCCGTTTTTATTCACTGTTCGGCAAGACCCCGATTGATGATAAATCTCTTAAGGCCTGCAAAAATAATATTAACGGTCTTAACCATTTGCCGATTGAACGGATTCGCGATGAGTTTATTAAAATTTTGCTGACGCCTAATGCCCCAAAAACACTTAAAATAATGTTTGATAACGCTATTGTTGCAAACTGGTTGGCAGATTCTCCTTATCTGAAAGATCTTGAGCTGTTGATTGACATCGAAAAAAAATACGGCTTCACTCCCGATGCCCTGCGTCGCTTATATATTCTTTATCGTCCCGATAAAAAACTTGCAGAAAATATCGCAACTCGACTCAAATTTACCAAAAATCATCGTGAAAATTTCGTTAAATTGGCTGAAAACAAATGTTCTTTGCAACAACTTTTAAATCCCCTTTTACAAAAACAATTCGTTTATCTTTTTGGAAAGGATTTTTGCTTGAGCAGATTGTTAATTGAAACAGCTCAAAATCCTAACATTGAAGCACCTCTCCCGCTTCTTATCTCGCAAATAAAAGAGTTAACCGTTCCCGTTTTTCCGCTCACCGGAAAAGATATCATAAAGCACGGTATCAGCGGCAATGCCAAAATCGGTGCCGCACGAGAATATCTTGAACAAGTGTGGATTGAAAGCGGTTTTGAGCTTAATCGTGACGAGTTATTAGCCAAAATTAAACCTTAACAAAAAAACTCTCTTCTTGAACGGAAGAGAGTTTTTTTGTTAAGTTTCCGGATTATTTACCGATACCACCGAAAGTTTCTTTAGCATACATGGCATAAAGTCGTTGATAATGCTCTAAACTTTGTTTTACCATCCAATTAACCGTTCCCTCGGGATACTCCCCTTGCTCGTTTGGCTTACCGGCTTTTATTCCGGTCAATATCTCAATACCGTCATCCACCGTATCAATGGCATAAATATGGAATTTTTCTTCTTTAACTGCGGTAATTACATCTTCTCTCAACATAAGGTTGGAAACATTAGTACGAGGAATAATAACCCCCTGCTCTCCTGTCAATCCGCGATGTTTGCAAACATCAAAAAAGCCTTCGATTTTTTCGTTTACGCCGCCGATGGGCTGAATATCACCAAATTGGTTAATTGAACCGGTGACCGCAATATTTTGCTTAATCGGTAAGTTGGCAATAGCCGACAGCAAACAATAATATTCGGTAGAAGAGGCACTGTCGCCGTCAACGCCGCCGTAAGATTGTTCAAACACTATTGAGGCCGACAAAGACAGCGGTGAAGTTTTGGCAAAACGGTTGGCTAGCAAAGACTGTAAAATCAGAACGCCTTTGGTATGTATCGGACCGCTCATATTGGTTTCGCGTTCAATATTGATGAATTCTCCATTGCCGATACGCGCCTGAACCGTTATCCTTGCCGGTTTACCAAAGCAAAAGCGAGAAAAATTATAAACAACCAAACCGTTAATCTGACCGATTTTGGCTCCTTCGGTATCAATCATTATCGTTCCATCGTCAATTTGCTCAAGCATGGACTGTTTGATGCGGTCACTACGGTAAATTTGCTCAGAAATGGCTTGGTCTATGTGTTTTTTACCGATTTGCTTAGAATTGGATTCTCTGGCCCAATAATCGGCCTCACGCAACAAATCTCCGATTGAGGCGATATGTGCCGTCAGTTTTTTGGAATCTTCCGCCAAGCGGGAAGAATATTCAATAACTCTGGCCACCGCCTGACGATTCAAACTGCGCAACTTCTTTTTGTTCGACAATGAGCCGATAAGTTTGGCATATTCGATTTCGTTTTCGGGAGTTCTGTCCATCAACGTACCGAAATCGGCTTCTACTTTGAAATAATCCGAAAAATCAGGATCTCGCTCAGATAACAAATCATATAATTCTTCATCTCCTGTCAAAATAACTTTGACGTCCAACGGTATCGGTTCGGGATCAAGCGAAATGGTGGTAAATGTGGTTTCATCTCCGGGAGCTTCTATTTTAATCGATTTTGACGCCAAAGCACGTTTGAGAGAGTCCCAAGCAAAAGGTTGCAATAAGAGCTTGCGGGCATCAATCAATAAAAACCCGCCGTTGGCATGGTGCAAAGCTCCGGCTTTGATTAAGGTAAAGTCAGTCAGCAAAGCGCCGTATTGTTGAATTCTTTCAATTCTACCGACCAAATTACCTTGTGTTGGGTGATCAAGATGAACAATCGGCGCTCCCGAATCCGGCTCATTTTTAACGACCACATTGACTTTGAATTTGGCAAACTTGTCTTCTTCCGGCTTATTCATTCTTGAAAGAAGCGCACTTAAAGCATCACCTTCTTCTGCCGGCGCATTGTTTTCCTCGGGTAAAAATTCGCCGATATTATCGACTATATGATTTTGAATATTTTTTAAAAAGTCAGTTGCTTCACGATGACCTTTATATTTTTGACGCAGACTGTCTATCGGATTTTTAACCGCCATCTTGATGAATTTTTCACGCAGGAGTTCATTTTCTTTGCGTTGTTTATCTTCCCATTCGGGCAAATCCTTGGCCGCTTGCTCGATTTCTTCCTGCATCAAATTCAAATCGTTTATCAGCTGTTGTTTTTCTTCTTCGGGCAATTCTTCAAAAGCCTCAGGACTCAGAACTTCGCCGTTTTTAACCGGAGCAACCACCAACCCGACCTGCATTTGCAACAAAGATACACTTTTGCCTTTAGCTTTCTTCTGTAGCAAACGCATGTATTCTTCTTTTTTCTGTTTATATTTTTCTTTAATGATATTCAAGCCTGCTTTGTATTCGTCGCTGTCCAAAACCGCGGGAATGGCAACGCTGAAATCTTCAATCAGTTTATCAATATCTTTGGCAAACTCGCAGGCACTTCCAGCCGGAAAACTGATACTGCGCGGTTTATAGGGTTCGTCAAAATTATATACATAGACCCAATCTCTGGGGGTCGGACGATCTTTGGCCGTTTCTTCCAAAATACGTTTGACCAAAGACGTTTTTCCCGTTCCTTCGGGACCAAAACAGAAAAGATTATACCCTTTTGATTTTATGTTTATGCCCAGCTTGACGGCGCTGATGGCTCTGTCTTGTCCGAGAGCGGACATCCTTTCTTCCAGTTCGGCCGTGGTTGTAAAATCAAATTTTTGCGGATCGCAAACAGTATAAAGCTGTTCTTCTTTCAGTTTAGATATGCTCATTTTGACATCCTGATATAATATAATTATGTTTTATTCGCAATATATACCCCAAAAACCTAACATTGGGTAAAGATTTGCTCCTTTTTAAATTTTAAGACGGCTCTGCCATATATCATTATGGCTGTTTTCCATTTGTATAAAGCTGTCTTCATCAAATTCAAGATTAGGATAGCCAACAACATATTCCGTCGTCGGAAGAAGCAAATTTTTGCATGAAGACATAATCGGATTTTTAACCTTAAGTCCGTTTGCCGATAAAAATTCAGAAAACTTTTTATTCCACGCAACCGTTCCGAAATTTCCCATAATGATAATCGGATTATCTTGAGCCGACACAAATTTATTCAATATTTCAAAAGCCTTGTTTATTTGTTTGCGACCTAAATCTGACCAATCAAACATAATAGTCATATATTCTTTATCTTTTATCTTTATTTTTGCAAAAACGCCGCTGTTTCTTAAATCAAAATTAATTTTTCCGGCCATTTGCTGCGGATAATCCGTTATCACAAAGCTGCTGTTGCTTTCGTTATTTCCTTCGCTCAAAAAAAGCTTTTCGGGGATTTTTATTTTTCTTTCTTCTTTAATCTCGGGATTGATAACCGCCAAAATGTCACTGTTTTCCGCCGCCTCAATAACCTCCAACCATGTTTTTGGCGCATTTTGCAACCTTAGTGTTATTGTCTCAAACCTTTTATTTCCCGTGTCAGAAAAAATCACTGATACCGATGATGAAACAACAAAAAAATTCAGCAACCATAAAATTAAAAATAAAAAACTATACCCAAAAAAACGATAATTGATGCTATATAAGATGCCCCATAGGCTAAGCAAATAAAATTGAAAACGCCATTCATTCAGATTTTGTCCGTACAAACTGCCGCTAAACGCATATAAAGAAAAAACACTCAAAAAAATCAATATCAGTTTTAAGGTAAAATTTACCCGTTTGCGCTTCATTTTCTGTTCAATATATCTCATTTTACCTTCTTTTCTTTTTTGTTGTGTTTTTAGCCCGTTTGAATATAATACTCTGGTATCTTAAATCGAAAATAATTTTTTGTAAACGGTTGCCAACAATGACAGATAAGCTTTTTGACTTTTCACGCATCTTTGATTTTTTTACTTCAAAAATTGAAACATGGCATACAGATATTATGCTTTATCTCTCAGAACTTAGCAATGCTAAAATGACGGCAATCATTCTGTTCTTAATGACCTTGGTCCTTGCTCTTTGCTTGATCTTGGTATGGTACGTAAAATCCATTATTGCCTCTATTCAGCGCGAAAAAATGAAAGAACGGGAATACAGAGCTAAAATCGATAATCGTTTGGATAAAACCATTTTGGGAAATAATGATTATGATGATGATTTTGATGCCAAAGATATTAACCGTGATGAACTTAAAAATCCCGAACAAAAACGGAAAAAACCCGCAAAAAAGGCTATGCCGCTTGATTTTGATTGGAAAAAAGATGTTTCTTCAACCAAAAAAAATACAAAAATTCAAGCACCGGATGCTTATCAATATCAATTTAAACCACAAAAACTTGTTACCCTTATTGGCTTAATTATGGATATGCTTGAACGAAACGTTGATGAACCCAAAATCGCTCAAACCATAATGTACAAAAATCAACATCTCAACACCGAAGATGATATTATTCAAACCATCACTGCAGTAAAATTTTTTATTTATTTATGCGTTAACGGGCGTTTTCAAAATCTTAATTCTCACAAGACGCTTCCTCAAGAAGATGCCGCTTTGTTTCATTTGGCAAACGGAGATTGTTCGTTGGCTCTGACTTTAATGGAAGAACTGATTGACCAAAAAATTGCAAAACTTAAAACCATGCCCGAAGGTAAAGAGCAAGATAAAGTATGGTGTGAGGCTTCAAACTGCGCAACAATTTTCGGCTCGTTGGCAGCTCTTGACCATAACCGCTTGGCCGCTTCGGCTTTTGAACTGGCCATAGAAATGAATCCGCGTAATGTGACCGCTTGGGGACGCTTAGGCGATATGTATTTTCGCGAAGATATTGAAGAAAAATCTATGTGGGCTTACAGCAATGTTCTCAATATTGCCGATGAAGGAATTTATACGCAGCAGATAGCCAACGCTAACAAAATGATGGCCTCTTATTATTCGGAAATGGGTAGTCGCGACATTGCCGCTTCCATGCTCAAAAATGCCGATAATTTTTATAATTCCATCGGTATCAATCAGCCCTTGACCGAACAAGAAACTAAGATTGTTGATTTAATCGAAACCAAACAATTTGAGAATATTGAAAAAATTATTGAAAATTTATTTGCTAACAAAAACTTTCGACAAAACGGATATATATAACAATCAGCGTTCTCTGTCTTGGTACATTTTAACTTTTTGTTCAAGAGCTTGTTGATATTCTTTTTCGCTTAAACGGGTCGGATTTGGTTGTTGACGGCGTTGCTCGCTTTCTTTATATGTGCGACCGCTTTTTTCTTTTATAAGCTCTTTTATTTCTTTTGAGCTTTCTTTTTCTTCTTTGACAGGCTCTTGCTTTTCTTTTTTCTCTTCGTGCGGATGTTCTTTTTGAGTACGAACAATCTCTTTGGCTTTTTCTTCAATGATTTTTTCGTCACGATCTATTTGCTGAAGCTGTCTTTCTGCTTCGGCTTTTTGCGGCTCTTCGGGTTTGAGAGCTTTATCAATCTGAATTTCTTCTTTTTTCGGCTCAACTTTATTAACCACGTCTTGGTTTACTTTATCCTCTGATGCCTGCTCGGTTTTTTCCGGTTTTACTTCTTCTTTAACCGAGGATATTTCTTTTTCAGAACGTTCAACAACCGCTTTTTCTTCTGCTTTAACAGAAGTTACTTCTTCTTTTATTTGTTCCGTTTGTTTTGCCTTTTGCGGAGAATTATCGGCTACGGCTGCCGTCGCTTTTTGTTGTTTTTCTTCTTCTTTACTCTTTAATTTATTTTCTGTTTCAACAATTTTTTGTTTGATTTGTTTGTCTGCTTCTTTGCTTTGAGCAAAATCTTTGGCTTTGGCAACAGCTTTATTTTTACCGTCATTCGGGCGTATCTCTTTAGCCTTGCTGAATTCTTTTTTATCAGATTTTTGTTTTAGGGCCTCGGCAACAACTTCTTCGGCACTAATCTGTCCGGTTTTTATGCGCTCATTATCAGCAATTTTAGAGTTCAACCGCCCTAAACCCGCCTGCATTATGACTCTTTCGGCATGTTCAATTGCGGCTTCTTTACCGACATTGTCTTGCATTCTAATATTGTTAAGATGTTCGTTTTGTTTTAAGAATTTCTTTTCATCATCGCTTAAGGCGCACATCAAAGAGCTTTCTTCCGTATTTTCAAAAACGGGGACAATAAGATAATCATCTTCTTCATCATCTTCATCGTACGCATCTTTGATTTTTTTACTGATTTTTTTGAAACCTTTGGGTACCGCCAAAGGATTTTTAGCCTTAATTTTAGCTTTTAAGTCATTGGGTTTGGACGCATTATACAGATTGGCTTCTTTGACATTGATTTTCAAAGTTAACCGCTCGTGTTTATCTATACCGCTTTTTTTCCATTCTATATTGGAATCGGTTTCCTTTTCACCCTCATCTTTAATATCGGAAAAAATATCGTCCATGAAACACCCTTTTATTTTCTTCTTTTTGTCTATATTACTCTATTCTGCTTTTATAATTTTGTCAAATACTATAAAGAAACAGTTTTGTGCATCAAAACCATTATTGATTCATCTGATAATAATGATGAAAAGCAATCTATTCTGACACTGTCACTGCGATTGAGACTGAAGGCCTCTGTCGTACTGCTGAATATGTGATTGAGAATATCTCTTTTTAATTCTTGCCAATCACTGACTTTATTAAAAAATGAGCGTTGGGTTTCAAGAATTTCGGCAAAAGACGGTTCTTTTTGCAAAACAACTTCATCGGCATCCCAAAGAGATACGTAAGCCTGATTATAAAATTTTAACTTGCCGTCGGAAGCAAAAATTAATACGGCTTCCTCGATATTATTCAGGATTTCTTGTTGAACATTGACTAGTGCATTATAGTTACGACGCGCTGTCAGTCGATCGGTTATATCTTCAAAAGCAAAAATTAATCCGCCTTTTAGGTGAGGCGCACGTATGCGACGCAAACTTCGACCGTCCGGCAAATGCAGCAAATCTTCTTTCGGCGCCGTAATACTCGTAAATTGTTTATATTCTTCATTTCTAAAGTAAGAATAATCCGGAACCTCGGGCAATAATCTTTTTTCGCGCATATAGTCCAAAAATGCTCCGTATGCGGGGTGTTCATCAAGCCAACTTTCTTCCCCTTGTATCAGCCGTAAAAAAGCCTGATTATAAAATGAAAGTTTATAATCTGCATCAAATACGGCTATCGCCGTTCCGAGCGATGCCAAAATTTCCAAATGCGCATTTTGATTTTGTTTGAGGTGTCGTCGCAAATTATCCCAATTACTGACATCAATCATTGTTCCGACAGTTGCAAGCTTATCCAAATTTTGTTCATAATGAAACGGCGTTTCTATTACTTCAAAACAACGATGTTCTCCGTTTTGGTTAATGTAAATATTTTTTTGCTTAGGACGATTACTGATGCAGGCTTCGGAAGCAACCGATTTTCCCTCAATATCGGCAATATTTTGATTATCTTCGGTATATTCCTCATATTTGCGGTTATTAAGTACAATTTTTTGTTCGGGAGTGCGCATCCAAACAGGATAGGGAAGATTATCTATCAAGTCTTTTAGCTCTTGGGCTTTTTTCATAGCCTCTTGTTTTTCTCGTTGCAAATCATCAATATAGACCGCGATATAACTGATATCACGAAACCAAATGATATCACTGTAAACAGCACCGTCACCGCCGCTTATTCTGACACCATTCAATAAAACCTTTCTGCCGTTTTTTAATTCGAACCTATCTTCAAAAGAAACACCGTCTTCTCTTAGTAACATAACATATTTTGATATTTTTTCGGCATCATCTTTATAAAAGCATTTGAGCACCTCAGTAAAAGAGGCATCAAGACCTGATTGCAAATTAAGCAATACCGCCAATCTTCGTGAACAGTGTTCAGACACATTTAAAACCATATCATTAACGCGGTCGTCGGGATAGATAAAAGCAAAATAACCGTCTTTGCAAGCGTATAAAGTTTCTTCGTAACGATTACAATCTCGGTGCAGAAAATAATTTTTTCGTTTTATTTTGAGCAACGCAATATGCTTGGATATTGCTAAGTAAATTAACGTTCCAAAAATTAAAAATACCGTATACCATAATTCTGGTGCGGCAAAAAACATATCCGAAAGCAGATTAAAACTCATTTTTTTTGCTTTTTCCGTTAAAATTCGTTGTCTGTCGTCCATTTTTATAATATAAAAGCTCAAAGATGTAAAATTTTAAAACCAAACGGTAAACAAAAAAGATGTTAAATTTAGCTTTTGACACCACCGCCGGCAGCTGTTCGGTAATTTTAACCGATGACGGGAAAACGGTGGAAAAAATTATTCAAAAAATGGATTTCGGTCAAGCCGAAGCCTTGTTTCCGGCAATCAAAAAATTGCTTGACAATCATAATATTAAACCTGCTGATTTAGATTTAATCACCGTTTGCACCGGTCCCGGATCTTTTACCGGTGTGCGTTCGTCGCTTTCGGCTGCAAGAACTCTGGGTTTTGCTTTGCCTAAAACGCAACTGACGGGTGTTTCCGCTTTTGAAGCCTATGTGCATGACCTTGCGCCTGAAGAATTGGCTTTTTATAATGCGGTGATTATCGAAACCAAACGCGAAGATTTTTATTTTCAGTATTTTGACAGTAACAAAAACAAACTTTGTGAACCTCAGGCTTTGGTTTATGAAGATATTATTGACCTTTTACGTCATAAAAAAGTAACTCTTATCGGCGACGGGGTTGAGCGTTTTCTCAATCGTCCGTCGGGTTTGAGTCTGCATGTCATTCGCATGGAAGACTGCCTGTCAATTGAGGCTTTGGCCGCCTGCGGTAATGAAAAATATCGTTTGAAAAAAACAGATTATCCCAAACCTCTTTATTTGCGTGCACCCGATGTGTGTGTCAAAGCCTAAAAACGAAAAGCATCTTTTATATGCTTTATCTTAAACGGCAAGGCAACCAATACCGTATCAAAACGCACCTCGCAAGTTTGAAATGCGGGGTGTTTTTGTAAGAATGTCTCCGCGGCACGCCAAATTCGTTTTTGTTGCTCTGTTTTGATTGAATATGCCGCATTTTCAATACTTGAACGCTGTTTTACTTCAACAAAAACTATAAGATTTTGACGTTTGGCAATAAAATCGATTTCACCGACGCCCGTTCCTTTTTGCCCGCGGCAATTGGCGGAAATGATTTTATAGCCCTGAAGGCGGAACAGGCAACGTGCCAAAAATTCCGCCAGTTTTCCCTTAGTTCTCGCTTTCATTTTTGATTTCCACCGCCTGTCGATAGACTTCGTTTTTGTTTAGTCCGTATGCGGAAACAATTTCTTTAACGGCGGTCTTTAACGGCATCAATCTTAATTTTTCACGCAGTAATTCTTCCAAATCGACTTGATTATTTTCATTTTCTTCCGGCGGTGCAACCATTAAAACAATTTCGCCTTTGGGCGGATTTTGCTCAAAATGATCCGCTAATTCCGATGCCGTACCGTTAACACATTCTTCGTACATTTTGGTTATTTCGCGCGCAACCGCCATCTCTCTGTTGCCAAAAATTTCGGCTGCCGCCGTTAATGTCTTTTGCAAGCGCGGCGCAGTTTCGTAAAAAACCAAAGTCGTATCTATTGAGGCCAGTTCTTTGAACAAATCCAAACGAGCTTTATCTTTGTTGGGAATAAAGCCGGCAAACATAAAACGATTGGTCGGTAAACCCGAAAGTTGCAGAGCCGAAACAACGGCGCAACAACCGGGAACGGTATAAACCGCAACACCCTGCTCCCGACATTTTCTGACCAGTTTGTATCCGGGGTCGGAAATAAGCGGAGAACCGGCATCGCTTATCAGAGCAACCGCTTCGTCTTTTGTCGTTATAATGTCTATTATTCCTTGCGCACGTTCTTCTTCACTGTGGTCTTCGTAAGTCATAAAATTTTTATCCAAACTTATTCCCAGTAAAGAAAAAAGTTTTTTGCTGACGCGGGTATCTTCGCAAGCAACATATTTGGCCTCAGACAACACTTCTTTTGCTCTTTCGGAAATATCTCCCAAATTGCCTATCGGTGTTGCAACCACATATAAACCTTTTTTCATTTTTATTCCGTTTCTGCCCCTTTACAAGACTGTATTTTTCTATTAAATTGCGGTTATAATTGTTTTATATTTTGGGGAAAATTGCAAGTGTTTAAAAAGTTTTGTGCTTTGACAATGCTCATATTGCTTATGAGTTGTCGTTCGGTATCAATCATTTCGGGCAGCGATAATAAAAGTAACACCATGAACTTGGAAGATGAAGCCTTTGAAACTCAAGGAAGTTTCAGAGTCGGTGTGTTGTTGCCTTTGAGCGGCAGCGCCTCTCGCTACGGTCAAGGCTTAAAACGAGCTGCTTTGATGGCTCTTGAAGATATGAACAATGACAATTTAATTTTACAGTTCTATGATACCCAAAGTTCTCCCGAAGGTGCCGAGGCTGCCGTTGATAACGCTATTGAACAAAAAGCACAATTGATTATCGGTCCCCTAACCAGTTCTTCGGTCAAAGCAATTTCTCCGATTACAAAATCTTACGGTATTCCCGTTGTTGCTTTTTCTTCCGATGCAAGCGTCCTGCAAAGTCAGGTTTATACTTTGGGATTGTTGGTCGAAGAACAAGTTAATCGTATTATCGGCTATGCCGTTGCCAAAGGTCGACGCAATTTTGCTTTACTTGTTCCTGATAACGCAACCGGTCTGGCTGTTGCTCGCGCCGCCGTCAAACGTACCGCCGGCAGTAATGCAAAAGTTGTAAGAATCGCTTTTTATTCACCGCAAACAACTGACTTTTCGGAAATTATCAGCCAACTCAGCGACTATGAAAAAAGAAGTCAATCCGTTACAAAAGAAAAAAATCGCTTAAAAGCACTGGCTGCCAAAGGCGATATTAACGCTGCTCAACAACTCAAAAGACTTAGCGTTAAAGATACTGACGGTGAAGTCGATTTTGATGCCGTTTTAATTCCGGAATCAGGTGCAAAATTAAAATCCGCCGTAGCTATGTTTGGTTACTACGACGTTTTTGCTCCGCAAGTCAAGTTTTTGGGAACCTCCGTTTGGGAAAATACACGTTTGAACAAAGAATCTACCCTTATCGGCAGCTGGTATCCCTCAATGAGCCGAACTCACAAGGCTTATTTTAACCAAAGATATTATTCTTTGTTCAATGAATATCCGCAAACTTTATACGCTTTTGCTTATGATGCCGTAGCTTTAGCTTCGGCCCTTGCCAAAGCAAATCCTAAAAATATAGACGCCGCCATTACCACCGAAGACGGCTTCTTCGGTATCAGCGGAATGTTTCGTATTTTGCCCGACGGTAAGAATGAACATAGCTTAGATATCATGGAAATTACGACAAACGGAGATGTCGTTGTCGATATGGCATCCAAAAAATTTGCCACGGCTTTACCCGAGGGATCCATTGAAAGCGCTGCCTTGGTCTATGATTCTAACCCACCGCTTATCTTCGGCAAAAATCAAGCCGAAGGCGAGCAAATTATCTTCGGCAGAACTCTCCGCTATACCCCGCCTTATGATGCTCAAGAAACAAATACTGACTTTGATTTCTCTTTTTAAAAGTGATAATCAACCATTTTTTACTTGCAAGTTAAATAGAATTTGACATACTGCAAGTGTTATGGAGAGCATCGGGTCAGGCATTCGCCAATCCGGTCAGGTTCGGAAGGAAGCAGCCGTAACGAAACCGCTTGAGGTCGATGGCTCTCCGCCTTTTTTGAAAAGAATTTTTTACAGATGGCAGAAACAGAAAAACAAGAACAATATGTAGTTTTGGCACGCAAGTATCGTCCGCAAAATTTTGAAGATTTGCTCGGGCAAGATGCTTTAGTGCAAACTCTGACCAATGCCATTAACAACAATCGCTTGCATCATGCTTATATTTTGACCGGTATCCGCGGGGTCGGTAAAACAACCACGGCTCGCTTGATTGCCAAAGCACTCAATTGTACCGGTATTGACGGCAAAGGCGGTCCGACAACTCATCCCTGCGGACAATGCGAAAATTGTAAATCCATTGCCGCCGGACGCAATATCGATGTTTTGGAACTCGATGCCGCTTCCAGAACAGGCGTTGACGATATTCGCGATATTTTGGACGGCGTTCGTTATAAACCGACAAATTGCCGTTATAAAATTTATATCATCGACGAAGTGCATATGCTCTCTAAAAATGCTTTCAACGCCTTGCTCAAGACTTTGGAAGAACCTCCGGCACATGTCAAATTTATTTTTGCAACAACCGAAATCCGCAAAGTTCCGGTAACCGTACTTTCCCGTTGCCAGCGTTTTGACCTGCAACGCTTGTCAATTGATGATTTGTTGAAACTTTTTCACAAAATCGTTGCTGCCGAAGAACTTAAAGCCGACGAAGAGGCTTTGCATATGATCGCAACCGCCGCCGACGGTTCTGCTCGTGACGGTTTGTCTTTGCTCGACCAAGCCATCTCTTTGGGCGCCGGAAAAGTGCGTATTGATGTCGTCAAAGAAATGCTCGGACTGGCTGACCGCGGACAAACGTTTGAATTGTTTAACTTGATAACAAACGGCAATATGCAAACTTTGTTGCTAAAACTCAAAGAAATGTATCAAAACGGTGCAAATCCAACCGTCATTATTAATGATTTAATCAACATCACACACAACCTGACTAAAACCTTGCTGCTACCTTCTTTTGTTGAAGATCCATCCCTTTCGGAAAACGAAAAAACTTTCTTGAAAGAAACTTCGGCTAAAATGAATGTTGCTTTGCTCTCTCGTCTTTGGCAAATGCTGATTAAAGGCATGAGTGAAATTCAAACGGCTCCCGTTCCCATAGATGCTTTGGAAATGGTGCTTGTGCGTGTTGCTTATTCTGCCAACCTACCCTCTCCCGCAGAACTGCTGGAAAGCATAAAAAAAAAATCTGAACTGATAAAAAACGTTTCTGTTACTAATTCTTCTATTGTTCCAAAAATATCAACGCCACAAAAAACGGAAACTTCTGTTACCGCCTCTCCCGCAATAAACGCACCTTTTAATGATGCCGACGGACTGATAAAATTTTTGGAAGCCAACAAACAGCCTCGTTTGGCTTATATGCTCCGTCACGATGTCGAAATTTGTGAATTCAATATAGGGCAAATTAAATTTAAAATCGAAGAACGTATCGGCAACGAAGAATTATCGGCCCTGAATGCCTTTTTGGAAAAAACAACCGGAGCCAAATGGGCTTTGGACGTCGTTGCCGGAAAAGTCGGTCGAACCATTGCCGATATTGAAAACGAGCAAAAAGAAAACGATAAGAAAAATATTGCCGAAACACCTTTGGTTAAGGCTATTTTAGAAGAATTTAGAGGTGCCAAAATCAGCACTCTGACCCGTAAACCATCCACCGACGAAGACAATGATGTCGAGGAAGGAACTATTTTTAACTCAAATAATGATGATGATTTTAATAATGAGGATTAAACAATCATGATGAATATGCAAGGACTTATGAAACAAGCGCAAATGATGCAGAAAAAAATGGAGGAAGCACAAAAAAAGCTGGCCGAATCCGAAGTTGTCGGCACAAGCGGCGGCGGAATGGTTAAAGTTACCCTCAACGGTAAATTTGAAGCTAAAAAAGTCGAAATTGACAAAAGTTTGGTTAATCCCGAAGAAACAGATATTTTGGAAGATTTGCTACTGACCGCCATCAACGATGCTCAGGCTAAAGTTGATACGATGATGAACGACGGTATGAAAGATATTACCGGCGGTCTGAATCTCGGTGGCTTGAAATTGCCTTTTTAATGGGAGAAAACCGTGGCCGGTCAGGAAATAGAAAAACTGGTAAAAATTATTGCTAAACTTCCGGCGCTCGGAACAAGATCTGCACGCCGAATTGTTTTGCATTTGCTCAAAAAACGCGATACCGTCTTTTTACCGTTCATAGAAGCTCTGCAAGATGTTGCTTCTCATATCAAAACTTGTGAAATTTGCGGCAATTTCGACACCTTATCTCCTTGTTCTGTTTGTTCTTCTGAAAAAAGAGATCATTCAACCGTCTGTGTTGTTCAAGATGTCGGTGATCTTTGGGCTATGGAAAGAGTTGGCTTTTATCACGGCGTTTATCATGTTTTAGGCGGTGTTCTTTCGGCCTTGGACGGAATTTCTCCTGAAGATTTGAACATAGATAAATTAATTGAGCGGATTGAAAAAGGTCATGTTAATGAGATTATTTTAGCTTTGCCGGCAACGGTTGATGGTCAAATTACCTCTCATTATTTGATAAACAGATTAAAAAATTTTGATGTGAAAGTTACAACACTGGCTCAAGGGATTCCCGTCGGCGCCGAACTTGATTATATGGACGAAGGCACAATTCAACTTGCTCTTAATTCACGCAGAGAAATGAAATGATTTTTTCTCTTAAATCAACTTGTCATTCTTTAATTTTGGCTTTGGCAGTCGTTTATGCCTCTTCGGCGGCGGCCTTGTCGGAGCAATCTTTCAACGCCATGTATGCCGCTGCCGCAAACGGTAATATTGAGGGATTGCGTACTGCCATTCACCGCGGACTTAAAATTGATTCTCTCAATTCAAAGGGTGATACCGGAGTTTGTGTTGCCATTAAAAATTCGGATTATACCGCCTATAATTCGTTTATTTCAGTCGGCGCACGCACAAATCCAACCTGTCTGGGCAGGATAACCCGCTCGGTCTATGATAAATTTATCAATTCCGGAAAAGTTATAAGAATAGGTAGAAATCGCTATTCACCACCCGTCAGAAGTTCAAATTCCCGTGCAAACAACGGACGCCCCTATATCAGCGATCCGCAAATGGCAATTATTCAGCGTGAATTGGAATATACTGCCCAAACCGGTAATGCTTATAATTTAATGTATCTGCCGGCCTCGCTTTTATTTTCTTTTATTCGTTAGTTATTCGTCAACCGTCATTTCTATCAGTCTGTCTAAACTTTTTTGCTCCGATTTATCATAACCGACGGCTTTGTCTTCTTTTACTTCAACGACTTTTTTCTTGGCAACCTGAGGCTGAGTCAATTTTTCAAACAAATCATCCAAATCACTATCCAACTCTACCCCCGGCGCAACTTCTTTATTCGGATTAACCTGGCTGTTAACTTTTTCTTTTGCCGAACGCGGAATAAGTTTCTCTATCGGTTCGGCAAAAGATCCTGCCAATTGAAAATATTTAGATTGTTTAAACAGCTCCGGCTGGCTCTCTTTGGGCATAATCCAACCGATAAGTATATTGAACAGTATAATCAGCAAAAAAGCTCTCAGAACACCAAAAAACAGCCCTAAAACCCTATCCATTCCACTAAGTTTGCTTTCTCTGACCTTGCCGATGACAAATGAAGTCAGATAAATCCAAATCACAAAAAACAAAATCAATATCGTGAAAACTGATGCGATAATTGCCATCAATTCGCTTTCAATATGATTTTCCATCAACGGCTGAACATAAGGCAATAAGTAAATAACCGCTACCACACCGAAAAACCAACCGATAATCGATAAAACTTCTTTTATTAATCCCCTGTTTAAGGCGATTAAAGCTGAAATAAGTACCACGATTATAATAAAAATGTCCAAACCGTTCATCATTTTATCCTAATTAAACCAATTTATCAGCTTTTGCACATTGCCGATTTCATGAATATTGATATCCAGATTACTTTTCTTTTTATCTTTACTGTATTGCGACGGCACAATTGCACTTCTGAAACCGAGTTTATAGGCTTCTTTTAAGCGCAAATTCGGCTGGCTGACAGCCCTGATTTCACCCGAAAGCCCTATTTCTCCGAAAATAACCATATCCGCAGGCAGCGGACGGTTGGTCAAAGAAGAAACAATAGCCATTGCCACCGCCAAATCCGCCGCCGGCTCGGAAATTTTTAAACCGCCGGCAATGTTCAAATAAACATCCTGTGAGCTTAAATTGAGCCCACCTCTGGCTTCCAAAACGGCCAAAACCATGGCTAATCTTCCCGAATCCCAACCGACTACCGCTCTTTTGGGACTGGCATAGCTGCTTTGGCTGACCAAAGCCTGAATTTCGACCAGAACAGGTCTTGAACCTTCAATACCGGCAAAAACACAGGAACCGGAAATATTACCCTGTCTTTCCGCCAAAAATAAAGCCGAAGGATTTTCAACCTCAACCAATCCTTTATCCTGCATTTCAAAAACACCGATTTCGTCCGTTGCTCCGTAACGATTTTTTACGGCGCGCAAAATACGGAATTGATGTCCTCTTTCGCCTTCAAAATACAAAACCGTATCCACCATATGTTCCAAAACCCTCGGACCGGCAATAGAGCCTTGTTTGGTGACATGTCCGACCAAAAACAAAACAAATCCTTTTTTCTTGGCTAATTTTATCAATTCATATGCGCAAGCGCGAACTTGAGAGACACTCCCAGGTGTTGATTCCGCTTCTTCAAGATACATTGTTTGAATAGAATCTATGACAACCACCGCGGCATTTGTCTTTTCCAAAGTGGTAACAATGTCTTTGACTTCGGTTGCCGAAGCCAAATTAACCGGAGATTGTTCCAAACCAAGTCTGCGAGCGCGCATTTTCACCTGATCAGCCGCTTCTTCGCCCGAAATGTAATAACATTCGGGGTGAGAGGGTAAGTTGGCAACACTGGCACAGGCTTGCAATAATAAAGTTGATTTGCCGATGCCGGGGTCTCCGCCGACCAAAATAACCGATCCCGGAACTAAACCGCCGCCGCAGACACGGTCAAGTTCACGATTATTGGTGCGAATTCTTTCCAAGTCTTGAGTAGATCCGCTTAAAGAAACAAATTCGAGCATACTGCCTTTTTTCTTGGGGTTAAGGTTGGAGAAACCTTCGCCGCCGACTTTTTCTTCGACAATGGTGTTCCATTCGCCGCAAGCGTCACATTTTCCCTGCCATTTAGGATATACCGAACCGCAATTTTGGCAAACGTACTCTATTCCCCCTTTTTTACTCATTGCTAAATCTCCACCTTTATCGGTCCTTTGGCACTGCCGCTGATAAATTGGCGGACATAAGGATTATCGCTTTTATCCATTTCTTCTACCGTGCCTTGCCAAATAATTTTGCCTTGATAAAGCATAGCAATTTTATCGGCAATTTTGCGAGCCGAGGCCATATCATGCGTAATTGTCAAAGCAGCGGCACCTAACTTTTTAACCGAAGATATAATCAAATCGTTAATAACGTCGGCCATAATCGGATCAAGTCCCGTCGTCGGCTCATCAAAAAAGATAACTTCGGGTTTGGTTGCAATTGCTCGAGCCAAGCCGACACGTTTTTGCATACCTCCCGAGATTTCGGACGGTGACAAATCGGCAACATCGGCACCTAAACCGACTTGACGCAAAACTTCGATGGCTTTTTCTTTGGCTTGTTTTTTGGGCATTTTTTGATTTTCTATCAGACCGAAAGCAACATTTTCCCAAACACTCAAACTATCAAACAATGCTCCGCCCTGAAACAACATGCCCATTGTGGCATAATATTTTTCGCAGTCTTTGCGCGGGGTTCCTACCGTTTCAAATCCGTCTATCTTTATGGATCCTTTATCCGGTTCTATAAGTCCTTGGATACATTTGATTAAAACAGATTTTCCCGTTCCCGAACCTCCGATAACAACCAAAGATTCTCCTTTTTTAAGGCTTAAATTGACACCGTTCAGCACTCTTTTACGACCAAAGGCTTTATATAATTCGGATACTTCTATTTTATTGTTTTCCTGGTTCATAAATTTTCTCCGTTGTTATTCGGTAAAAATAAGGCCGGTGATAACATAGTTCAGAATTAAAATGAGAATTGAAGAAGTAACCACGGCATTGGTCGTCGCTTCACCCACACCTTGCGCACCGCCTTTGGATTTATATCCGTTATAGCATCCCATCAAAGCAATAACAAATCCGAAAACAGCCGCTTTAATTACGCCGGTGGTAATATCAATCAACTGCAATTCGTTCACGGTGGCATTTATGTAGTTTGCCGGATTAAAATCAAGTTGATAAACCGCAACCAAATAACCGCCGAAAATACCGATAATATCACCGATAACGACTAAAAGCGGCAAAACAATAACTCCGGCTAACAAACGCGGCGCAACCAGATATTTATAGGGATCTGTCGATAAGGTTGACAGAGCATCTATTTGTTCCGTCACACGCATAGTTCCTATTTCCGCCGCCATAGCCGCACCAATTCTACCGGCAACCATCAATCCGGCAAAAGCCGGAGCCAATTCACGGGTAACGGAAATCAAAACAACGGTTGCGATTGCACTTTCGGCGCCATAGCTTGAAAATCCGGCATGAGTTTGCAAAGCTATAACCATACCGGCAAATAACGTTGTTAAGGCAACAACCGGCAGAGAATAAAAGCCTATGTTTATGATTTGTTTAAGCAGCAAACGCGGATAAAAGGGCGGGGTGACGCAGCTGTACAATGCTCTGGCTATAAATTCGGACAATTCGCCGACGCGAGAAATAAAAACGACCAATGGCTTGCCCAGAGCTCTTAAAAAATTTTCGGGATACTTGAACTGAAACATTATATTTTCCTGATTATGTTTTTTAGTGTTCATATATTAAAATAGCCTTGCTAAGAAAGCAAGGGCTATTTGCTTTGATAACAAGCAAGTATCACTTTATCAGGTGCCGAGGCTTCCAACCCGTGAAGACTGATTTGCGGAATATTTATGCCGCAAAAGCAAATGGTTTGCTTTTCAGGTAAACGTTCTACATTTTGGCTATCTAAAAGCAGATTTACAACCAGTTTTATCTCGGTTTGCGGGCAGGGTGAAAAGTTGCAAATTCCTATTCCTCGAACTTCCATTTTTCCCAAAATCGTGCTCGGGCAGGTGGCCGTCAATTTTCCGTTTTGATTACATATATCGGTGCGGTCATCGGCAACAAGTTTTGCATTTTTATTCATTATCAGCCGCAAGGCCAAATCCGATTTGCCGCTTCCCGACGGTCCCATGATTAGAATTCCCGTTCCTTGATAATCAATGCAAGTTGCGTGTATAATGTCTTTATTCAACCTGATTTAACCTTTCATCGCCGCTGACAGTTATCTTTCGACCTTCGTCCGAACTGAGAAATTCGACTCTAAATATTTTACGCGGCAGATACCCGCCCATTCGTTCCGGCCATTCAATCAGGCAAACCCCTTCGTACAGAGCTTCCTCCATTCCCAATTCAAAAATTTCTTCGGGAGATTTTAGACGGTATAAATCAAAATGATAAATTTCAAATTTGGGCGTTTCATAACTTTGAACCAAAGTAAAGGTCGGGCTCGGAACTTCTTCTGCCGACGTCAAAGCCTGAATAAAAGCTCGACTCAAAACACTTTTACCCATTCCCAATGTTCCGAACAAAGCAAAGCAATCTCCTTTTTGAGCTATATGTGCCAGCTTTTGACCAAGAGCAATTGTATCTTTTTCGTCTCGACTTATCCAAGTTTTGGTTATTGTCATCTCTTTCCTTAAAAATCAAGAATGCTTTTTTTGGACGTTTTAGGTTTTATAACCTTGATTTTAGGTTTTTTTGATTGTATTTCCCGCCAATCCCAAGGTTTATAGAATTGCCCCTGCCACAAACCGTAACCATTTTTTTGCGCTTGCCTTTCATAAGGCACATAAATGTCTATTTGCTTCGTATTTGCAACAGCCCAGCCCGCATTAACCAACGCAGCACCGATATCATATTGCCCAAGTGAACAGGTGCCGACCATGTTGCCTTTTGAATCTTGCTGAATAACATGACAATTAAGTTCATGTCCGGATATCCAACTTTTGAGCCAACGGGCAGCTTCTTGACCACAACGATAAGCTCTGCCGCGACCATCGGCACAAGTTTGATTTGACTCGGGCGCATCTACGCCGTAGAGCTTAAAGTAACGACCTCTTAATTCTAAAGTATCTCCATTTATAACGCGAGCTACTCCGCTGATAGCCGGATAATTGTTCGGATTAAAAGCTACGGCTTGTGCCGGCTCGCTTGCCGCACCGCCCGTCAAGCTGTTTAGCAATTTGCTGAAACCGCTTTCTTCCGTTTGCTGTGATGCTGAAACGGCTTCATTCGGTATATTTGGCTGTGGTGCTGCCGATCCTTGCATGGCCATTTCTACATCATCAAAATTTTCGCTAAGCAACGGAGCCGTCGGAGAAGGAATATTATTTGGCTGAGAAGGATCGGGTGATGATGGCTGCAAGGCAGGTTGTTCTTGCTGTTTGTTTTCGGTTGCGGGAACTTGTGCCGATGCCGCAGCCTGACGTTCACTCATACCTATGGTGTTGTGTCCGGCTCCCATAAAATTCAGTACATTTGGTATGACTTGGTTGATGCCGCCATTAAAAGCACCGATGGCATAAAGGATAAAACCGACGATTAAACAGATTATCAGCAAAACAGGTAAACACCCCATGGCCCGCCACACCATTTTGCCAAATAGATACAAAACCACGAAACCAACAATAATACCTATAAAACCTCCGCCCTGAAGCAACAGATTAGAGCTTTGGGTTCCGCTTCCTCCTATATAGATGAGAATAACCGCCGCCAATCCGAGTATCAGTTTTTTGATGAAAAACATGGTTTGTATCCTTAAAAATTGAGAGTTACTTAAATTTTAGGCGCTATCAGTAAATATATGGTTATTTTTATTTGATATATAACTGCCTTTATCACAATGTAGACTTTTGCTGTAAAATGTCAACTATCTTATCCAATTCCGCAGGATTGTTGTATTCTAATACCAACTTTCCGCCGCCTTTGGCGTTAGCAGATATTTTCACTTTTATGCCCGTATTTTTAGTTAAAAATGAGGATATTTCTTCCAAATCTTCGTCTTTTATCTTGGCCTTTTTATTGACTTGCGGTTTTTTGGCTTTTGCTGCCAATTCTTCGGCCTGACGGGCATTCAAACCTTTTTCGGCTATTTTTCTTGCTAATTCTTCGGCATTATCAAGTCCTATCAAGGGGCGGACTTGTCCGGCACTCAACACGCCTTCGCGAACCATTTGTTGTACAGACAAAGGTAGGCTCAGCAAGCGTAATGTATTTGCTATGTGGCTTCTCGACTTTCCGGTAACTTGAGCTAATGCCTCTTGGGTATGAGAAAATTCATTAATCAGTCTTTGCAAACCTTCGGCTTCTTCAATAGCAGACAGATTTTCACGCAAAAGATTTTCAACTAAAGCCACCTCAAGCGTTTCTTTATCATCCATATTTTTGACAATGACCGGAACTTCTTTTAATCCTGCCATTTTAGCAGCTCTGAAACGGCGTTCACCTGCGATAATTTCATATGTGCCGTTCTTTATTTCTCTGACCAAAAGAGGTTGTAATATGCCTTTTTCACTGATTGATTGTGCCAAAGATTTCAGAGCTTCTTCGTCAAAATCCAAACGCGGTTGAAAGGGGCTTGGCGACAAACTACTTAATTTTACCGTTCTATCGGCAGAATTAGAAACGCCGCTTTCTTTTCCCAAAAAATCAATATCATCCCCAAGCAGAGCGCCAAGACCGCGCCCCAAACTTTTTCTTTTATGAGAATCTTCTAACATGCAATTAATTCCTTTTCTCTTTTTAAGACCTCTCCGGTAAGACTTATATAGGCTTGCGAACCTGTACATTTAAAATCGTAAAGTATGACAGGTTTGCCGTGTGACGGTGCTTCCGAGACACGTACATTCCGCGGAATTACCGTTTGATAAACTTTGTCTCCGAAGAAGCTGCGTACGTCTTCTTCCACCATTTGAGTTAAATTGTTGCGCCCGTCATACATTGTTAAAACTACGCCTTGCAATTCCAATTTAGGGTTAAAATGTCTTTTGATTTGGTTGATATTACTTATCAGGTCGGTAATTCCTTCCAAAGCCAAATATTCGCATTGCAGAGGAACGATTACCGCGTCGGCGGCAACCAGGGCGTTAATGGTTACAAGACTTAAAGACGGTGGGCAATCAATTAAGATATAATCATAATTTAGGGATTGTTTGTGTAAGGCGTCTTTGAGCGCAAATTCTCTCCTTGGTTTATCAATGAGTTCTATTTCCGCTCCGGCCAAATCGGGAGTTGCTGGAACGAGTGAAAAATTTGGAATTTCGGTCAACACAGTTGCTTCATCAAGATTTTTTTCACCTATAATAACTTCGTATGAAGAAGTCATGCCGCCGTGTTTATCTACTCCAAGCGATGTTGAAGCATTGGATTGGGGATCTAAGTCAATAACCAAGACTTTTTTACCGGCAGCGGCCATAGCCGTTGCCACATTCACGGTCGTTGTGGTTTTTCCCACGCCGCCTTTGCGGTTTGCCACAGCAATAATACGAGGCATTTTTATCTCCCTTTGTTTTTAAGTTTTTTGATAATCAAAATGACACTGTCGGGACTGGTCCGACTTGGTATTGTCTGATATTCAAAAGTCCAATTATTTTGTGCTTTTTTAATTTCTTCGGCAAAACTTCTGCCTTTTGGAAAAATGCAAATACCATTTTTTTTCAAAAGCGGATAGGCATAAGTCAATAAATCTGCAAGTGCGGTCAGAGCTCTGGCCGTGACCACGTCAAATTTTTTATTTGTTACTTTTTCTATTCTGTCGTTAACGATTTCGACATTTGAGCAATTGCATACTTGTTTTACATAATTTAAAAACACTGTTTTTTTATTAATGCTTTCAACAAGCATCAATTTTAAATACGGTGTTTTTTCTTCTGCCATTATAGCTAAAACCATCCCCGGAAAGCCGGCTCCGCTTCCTAAATCAACCAAACTTTTTGCAGTCGGCGGCAGTAGAGAAAACAGTTGAGCAGAATCAATAAAATGGCGGTTCCACGCGTCTTCCATCGAATTTTTACTAACCAAATTAAACTTATTCTGCCATTCGCATAGAGCTTGCTGGTAGAGCTTTAATTTGTCATATGTTTCACGTGAAACATTATATGTTGTCATAAAATTTTCCATAAACGTATTTATATATTTTTTATATTCTTTTTAAAATACAAAAAAAAAGTTATAAACATATAAATAAAAATAACACTGTTTTTCATTATGTTGTACCAACAAAGAGAATCTTTACACAAAGTTTTTTATCAAAATATGTAACCTTTTATTAGTTGCCTAAGCATTCGATCCCGAGTTACTCTGGGCTGAATGCCAAGCTGTTGGAACAACACAGCTCCACTCAAACAAGCGTGGCAAACCGCAAGGTTTGTAGCTGATTTATAATTCACAGTTTACTGGAATATATTTACAGTCATTTCCTAAATCTATGACATAAAATAATTTGACTCTAAGCTCGCAATAATCGTAAGACTTTTAGATAATATAAAATTTTTGCTCTTTGCAATCTCTACTTATAATACCATCGGTTTTGGCAACCATGTGCCTGCAAACATTGCTCAGCTTCAGTAAAGTCAAATCCAAGCTCTTCAATTTTATGCGCATCGTCGCTGATTACCAAGGGTATATCCCGGGAAATGATTTCACTTAACATCCATTCCGTTGGGTAATATTCCCCCGTTTTGCGCAATCCTTTCGTGCTAAGCTCTGTTGCTATTTTGTTATGCTTTAGGCAAGCGATTACCTTTTTCTTTTCTAAGGCAAAATCATTATTTCCGCATAGGGGATTTTTGCGAGCATAGTCAATATGCGCTATAAAGCAAAACATTTTACTTTCAATAGCTTGACATATACAATCAAAGTGAAAACTTAACAATTTCTTAATTTCTTCCCCCGGTAATAGCTCCCTTTCTTTCATATCTAAAATATTGTTGCCGTGGTCTGGTTGTAAAAAATGGTTGCCGGAAATATAATAATCAAGTTCCGTTTGCCGGCAAAATTCCTGAAATTCTTCTTTCCATCCATCATACACAAAATAATCAACTTCGGCGCCGGTACGCACTTTTATGTTTCTGCCTTTTGCAGCTTTCAAAACATCTTCTTTGTGACGACAAAAATCATCGGTCGCTTTTTTGAAGTCGGAATAATAAACGTGATTGTTCGGAGATTTTTCCCAACGCGGCCAAGACAAACTTTGCTTGACATTTTTATGGACAATCAAGTGGTCACTGATACCGATTTCCTCCCATCCGAGTTGTTCGGCACGATTGAGCATTTCATCTATCGTATTATGTCCGTCAGAAAAATCGGTATGGCAATGGTAGCTGAATTTTTGCATTATTTATTTAATCTCCATCTGTTTTTGCAACCAAGTGATGTTAAAAGAGATTCTGCTCTGATAAAAAAGCCACCAAGCTGATCTGTATTATGAGCATCATCGCTTATAACTATTGGAACATTAAGTATACAAAGAGCTTTTAGTATGTTACTGTCGGGATGTTGTTCTCCGCATTTGCGCCACCCGCTGGTATTGAGTTCAACAGGGTGATGCAAACGAGCCAAAGTTTCTATGACCTTTATTTTATCTTCGTCTTCGCCGTATTTTGCAAATTCCGGAAATATTTTGTAAACGTCTAAATGTGCTATAAAATCAAAATATCCGCTTTCGGCCGCTACACAAATATTTTGCCAATAGTTTGATATTTGGTGTTTTATTTCTTCTTCACTTAAGTTGCCGCCTTGCATTTTATATTGATAGAAATTATAAATTTTGCTTTCGTCATCATTACGAAGATAGTGCGTCGAACCTATATAATAATCAGCATCCAGCTCTTTTAGGGCTTGTTCAAAACAATTTCTCCAAGCTGCACACTGAAAAAAATCTACTTCGAAACCAACATAAACTTTTATGGAGGCTTTTTCTGCGGCTCTGCGTATATCTTCAACATTCTGCTTCATTTTATCTATAAAAATTTGACTGTCGTTAAAAGACATAGAGGAGGTGAGTATGATATTGGGATGAAAAACAAAATGATTAGAAATTCCTATTTCTTCAAAACCTATTTCCTCAGCCTTTGTTATCATTTCGGACGCGGTATTTTGTCCGTCAAAAATTCCTAACCCGTTTGTATGACAATGATAAGTAAATTTTTGCATTTTATTATTCCAGTTCTAGCAATTTATAAATATTTTTTCCTGTTTTTACATCGAAATAATGTTTTAGCTCTAAAGATTCATGCAACAGCATATTTTTTTTATTTTCATCAAGCTGGTATCTTTTGCTTATACCATCTACTCTTTGTTCAATGGTGACCATTGACATACCTTCAAAAAATTTATCGCAAAGGCAAATAAGGTAGTCATAATCTGTATAAAAAATATTTTTTAACTTATTTTTTGCCCATTGTAACCATTCAAGAGGATAGCTGTAATCTTCATATAAAAAATTTTTATCGGCAAAAGTATGAGTCAGACAAATTTGGGCAACTTCGTCGTAACCCATCATCATCATTTGTTCATAACCTTCCTGACCATGAAACTTATGTTCTTCTTTTTCTCCAATTCTTTTTCCGTAATCGTGCAAAAGTCCGAAAACATAGGCTTTTTCACTATCCATTTCTGGTAAGTTGCTAGCTATTTTTTCGGCAGTTTTAGCAACACCTCGGGTATGAAATTTATACTCTTCAAAAACGGGAAAAGGATATGGGCGCGAAAGACGATATTTTATACCTTGTTGCCAGATTTTTTCGGCTGTTTTACGGTCGGGACAAGTCATTTTGCACCTATTTTTTAATATAACCGAGAATAGCCATAATCGCCGCCGGTGTTACACCGGAAATTCGCGAGGCTTCACCGATGGTTGCCGGACGAACTCTTGAGAGTTTTGCCACCATTTCGTTGGAAAGACCGCCGATTTTTTTATAATCGATATCTTCTCTGATTTTGAGTTTTTCATCTTTTTTGAATACTTCTATATCTGCCATTTGACGTTTGATATAGCCTGAGTATTTAGCTTCAATCTCGACTTCTTCGTAAACATCATTGCTGTAATTTTTAAGCTCGGGCCAAATGGTGTTGATTGTTTCACGTGAAACATCGTCGTAGGACATCAGGTTGAAAGCCGTGCGTTTGACACCGTCTTTTTTGTTTTTGATGCCGAAATCATCAAGTTCGGAAGATTTTACCGTCAGAGTTTCGGCTAAATTCTGCAACTCGGAAATTGCCGCTTCTTTGGTTTTGTACTTTTTATATCTTTCTTCGCCGACGCAACCGATTTGGTATCCCATTTCAGTCAGACGACCGTCGGCATTGTCCGCACGCAGATACAAACGATATTCCGAACGGGAAGTAAACATTCTGTAAGGTTCGTCAACGCCCTTGGTTATAAGGTCATCAACCATAACGCCGATATAGGCCTGCGAACGGTCAATATAAAATTCTCTTCCTTTACCTTCGGCTTTCAACGCGGCATTGATACCTGCCAACAAACCTTGGGCCGCTGCTTCTTCATAACCCGTGGTTCCGTTGATTTGTCCCGCCAAAAAGAGAGCAGGGACTTTTTTAAGTTCCAAAGTGTGATTGAGTTCCTGAGGGTCAACATAGTCATATTCTATGGCATAAGCATAGCGCAAAATACGGACGTTTTCCAACCCCTTTATCGTATGAATAAATGCTTCTTGAACATCTGCCGGCAAAGAAGTGGAAATACCGTTAGGATATATAACATCTGTATTAAGTCCCTCGGGTTCAAGAAAGATTTGGTGACTTTCGCGGTCGGCAAATTTGACCAATTTGTCTTCAATACTCGGACAATATCTCGGTCCGACGCCTTTAATCAATCCCGAAAACAATGCGCATTTTTCAAAATTGTCGCGAATAATTTTATGAGTTTCGAGATTGGTATGGGTGATATGACAAGCAATTTGCGGATTGGTAATCTTGTCTGTCATATAAGAAAAAGGCTGGGGATTTTCGTCACCTAGTTGAACATCCAAAATATCCCAGTTAATCGTTTTACCGTCCAAGCGGGCAGGTGTGCCCGTTTTCAAACGACCGACACGCAATTCTTTTTGGTTTAAATAAGGGGTTATGCCTGTGCAGCTGACATCACCGACACGACCGCCGATTGAGGTTTGGTGACCGGTAAACATAACGCCGTTTAAAAATGTACCCGTGGTTAAAACAACGGCATCGGTCTTGATTTGAGTACCGTCAGCCAAAATGACACCGTTTACTTTGTCGCCGTCAAAAGTCAAACCTTCGACTGCGGCTTCCAAAATATCAAGATTAGGCTGATTTTGCAAAGCCTCAAGCATATATTTTCTATATAAGTCACGGTCTGCCTGAGCACGAGGACCTCTGACCGCCGGACCTTTGGACATATTGAGCATACGGAATTGGATTCCGGCTTTGTCAATAACCCTTCCCATCAATCCGTCAAGCGCATCTACTTCACGCACCAGATGACCTTTTCCCAAACCGCCGATAGCCGGATTACACGACATCTCGCCGATAGTCGAAATTTTGTGGGTTACGAGCAGAGCATCCGCTCCCATTCTTGCTGCCGCCGCACAGGCCTCACAACCGGCGTGACCACCGCCGACGACAATGACGTTATAATGTTTTTTTATCTGCATTTTTTCCTCATTTTTATCTCTTTGGGGTTTAGCTTTTTTTTGCCCATTTTTCAAGTTTTTTTTATCATTTAAAAAATCCAAATTAACCAATAGTTAGGATTAAATATTTATACTTTTAGTTAGATTATCGGAGAATATTATGATTATTTGGTTTGCTATCTTTTTATATGCACTTTTACTTATCGGATTAATTTACATCTGGGTAGACATTATTCGTCTTTTTATCGACCGCAAATTCAGAGAATGTCCGCCGATGGTTCCTTCTTTCGGTCGTCAAAAAAAAGTTATGATTGAAAAAATTTCTGCCGAAATTGAAAAAAGAGGCTCTAAAATATCCGTTCTCGACCCCGGTTGCGGAACAGGAACTTTGCTGATTACCTTAGCCCAAAAATATCCCGAGTGCCGTTTTGTCGGTATTGAATGGAAAAAAGCCACCGCCAAAATTGCTCGCTTCAGGACACGCAAGCTCAAAAACGTAGAAATTATCTGTCAGGATATGTTTGACTATCCTTTTGCTGAATTTGAAGTTATCGGTTGCTTTTTGATGCAGCCGCTGATGGAACGTTTTGGCGAAAAATTAAAAAAAGAATGTCAAAAAGGAACTATCGTTTTCTCAAACAGTTTTTACATACCGCAAATAAAAGCCTCTGAAATTATAAAAATCAAAGGCTTATATAAATTTAACGATATTTTTGTTTATAAATTTTAAGTTTATTTGCCGATACAGAAACTTCCGAAAATCTTATCCAATATCTCGTCAACCTCAATACGGCCGGTAATTTTACCGATTTCACGTGCGGCCAGACGGATATCTTCGGCGGCCAATTCGATTGATTTGTGCAGATTAAATCTTTGCAGATGTTTAAATACATTGTTCAAAACTTCACGATAGCGCTGACGGGTAATCAAGGCTCCCGATGATGCGGTAAAACCTTCGGCAATACGTTTGTTAATTTCCTCAAGCAATCCTTCCAAACCTTGTTGAAATTTGGCAGAGATAAAAATGTAACCTTTGTCGGCAAGCTGAGAACGCTGTTCATCAGAAATTTTATCTTGCTTATTAACAACGTACATCATTTTGTTTTTACTTGTTTTTTCAAGTTCATCAAAAAGTGATAGATTAACATTTTGACCGTTTATCAGGCAAATAATCAAGTCGGCTTTTTCGGCCTTGTCATAGGCAATTTCTATACCTTTTTGCTCAATTTGCTCTTCTGTTTCTCTCAAGCCTGCCGTATCGGTAAAGATAACCGGATAACCGTTGACATCCATATAAACATCTATCGCGTCGCGGGTTGTTCCGGCAATATCGGACACAATTACTGCCTCGCGCTTGGCCAGAGCATTCAATAAGCTCGATTTGCCGGCATTGGGTTCGCCGACGATAACCACGCGAAATCCCTCACGCAATCTTTCGCCGCAATTGCTTTGGCTCAAGTGAGCTTTGATATCATCAGAGACTTTAAATACGGTGTTCTCAAGTTTTTCGACCAAATCGTCAGGCAATTCTTCGTCCGGGAAATCGATATAAGCCTCAAGATATGCCATAATATTAACCAACTGTTCGCGCCAACCGTCGTACAAATTTTTGAGCCCGCCGTCCATTTGACGCAAAGCGTATTTTTGTTGTTCTCTGGTTTCGGCATCTATCAAGTCGGCCAAACCTTCGGCCTCAGTCAAATCCATTTTGCCGTTATAGAAAGCGCGTTTGGAAAATTCTCCAGGTTCGGCCAAGCGAAAATCTTCAAGGTTTCCTAAATTTTCGAGCAGAGCAGAGATGACCGCTTTAGACCCGTGGGTATGAATTTCGACCGTATCTTCGCCGGTAAACGAATTAGGCGCCTTAAAGTACATCACCAACGGATGATCAAGTTCTTCGCCGCTTAAATCGCGCAAGGTCGTAAAATAAGCATGACGGGGTTTAATCGTTTCGCAATCTATCTTTGTCAGATTTTTGACGGCATTGAGCGCATGCTCACCCGAAATACGAAAAACGGCCACTCCGGATTTTCCGGCAACGGTCGATAAGGCATAAATGGTCTGATTATTCATAAAAGCTCCTTTGTTACTTTTTTATGGTATAAACACAATCGTTTAATCTTGCAAGTTTTTAAAAAGGGCTGTTTTTTGCCCTCTGAGCGGTTTTTTATTTTATCTTAACATTTGTATCATAAACTAGACAAAATTCGCTTGTACGAGCTTCTGAGAGACTCGATTTTTTAAAGGATTTGGCAAAATGAGTAAAAAACTTATTATCTGGGATTTTGACGGCGTTATCTCCGACACCGAAAAACTGTGGGTTGAAAATCGCCGAATTTTACTTAATCAAAAATTCGGACTGAATTGGGATTTTGAAACCGCCAACCACTACATCGGTGGCAAGAGCGACAAAACCAAAAAACTCGATTTGAAAAAATTGGGAATTGTCACCGACGAGGCTTTTTGGAAACAATCTTTGGATATGGATTATGCTCTTATGCGACAAGGTATAGAGCTGATGCCAGACATTGAAAAAATTTTTGCCGAAAAAGGTATTGAGCAATGTATTGCCACCGGCGGCACCAGAGATAAAACAGCGGTTAAAATAAAATCGGTCGGAATTGAAAAATATTTCCCTGACAACAAAATATTTACCGCCGATCAGGTCGAGCACGGCAAACCCGAACCGGATATTTTTTTACTTGCAGCCAAAACAATGGGATATAAGCCCAAAGATTGTATTGTGATTGAAGATTCTTTAGCCGGAATGACCGCAGGACTAAGAGCGGGAATGGAGGTCATCGCTTTTGTCGGTTGCGAAATGAATCAGTCGGAAGCTAATTTGCAAAAAATCAAAGAACTCGGAATAAAGCATATCTTTTATAACATGACCGAAGTTAGAAATTTTGTGCTTGACAAATAGACGAAAAATGGTTAGAATATAGTTCTAATTCTTAATTTTTTTAGATATGAAAAATGTTATATTATTAAAAAAAATTCTTTTTGTAGCTATTCCGGCTCTTGCCGCTGTTATATTGTTCTTTGTTAATATTAATAAGGGAATGGTGCTAACAGCATCGGCTATTGGTATTATGGTCTTCTTCAAATTATATCACGAAGACAACTCTGTATTCTCACCAGCAGTGAGAGCGGGTTGGGCACTTATCATATTTTCGGTCTTTATGGGCATTATGTCAGTGTCTCATAATCTTTGGGCCTTAATTGCGGCATCACTGGCATGTATAATTATATATATGTTCAGTTCTTTGCTGACAGAAAAGTTTGGTCTGGAAGATTTTGCCGATAATGGCACAAATAATGTCTCATTTTTAACTTTATTCTTTATCTTTTTTGTAGTCTTTAATTATACGACTCCAAAATATGAAGAATATAGTGAGCAAATGGAGGCAGAATATGCCAGATCCGAATTCGAAAAAATCGGAAAAATCGAAAAAGAAACCTACGGCGGAAATACCTATTTTATGGTAACCACCGAAAAAGGCGAAATTATCGGGGTGGACGCGCGAAAGTATCCGGAAATCAGACACGCTGCAAAAGGAGATGAAATTAAATATACCTTAGATAGAACCCAAAAAAACGGTTTAAATAAGGTATATAAGCTGATGATTAGATAGTCATTAGCTAAAAATAAAGAAACTCTGCATTGTTAAACAATGCGGAGTTTTTTTTAAAAATTGACAAAAATAAAAAATTTGATTACTATGACTTTACTTTAAAATTTTTAATACTTTTATTATGAATACTCATTTTTTTAATCGACTATTCCAGTCGTTCAAGAAAAAAGCTCTCCAGTTTTGGATCGCTTACGGAAAATACCTATTTGCATTGTTAGCACTTGTGATGGCCGTATACGTAATATTGATATTCGAATATTCCTATGTTATGTGGGTTGCCGTCATTATTGGCGTTATTACCTTTATTTCTTTGCTTATGTCTCATCAAGAAATAAATGATTTTTTTGTACGCTTAGGTTGGGCTCTGATAATTTTTGCTCTGTTCATTCTTATCTCAAATGTTGTCGTTTTTGACATAAACGGGATAAGAACAAACATATTCGGTCTGATCCTCGCTGCCTTCGTTTGTAGCGCTTTGTTCAGTTTTTGCACTTATCTGAGCTATTTATTAAAACTTAAAAGCAACTTTCATAAAAATATCGGGTTAAACGGTGTATTAGGTTGGTTATATTTCTATCTTATCTTTTTTTCTATTTATTCTATTCGTGAATATCAAAAAGTGGATGATTTTAAATTTTCAAAATGCCAATTTGTTGGGATAGAAAAATGGGATAAAGAAATTTATAAAGGAAATACTTATTATGTTATTATAACAACAAGAGGTGATATGATAGGCGTTCCTCTTGATAAGTATCCTGAAATAAGAAAAATTACTCCTAATACAAAAATAAAATACTTGATTTCAGATTATGAAGATGTCTACCACAATGTCATTAGATTTGAAATGAAAAATTAATTTTCATCTTTTTTACTAAAATGAAAAAACCTCCCTTTTTAGAGAGTTTTTTTTATTAGTGCCTTACAGAAAACCCCGAGTTTACTCGGGGCTAAATGCCAAGGTGTTGGAACAACACCGCTCCACGCCAACGAGCGTGGTCAAACCGTAAGGTTTGTAGCTGTTATAGAACCTCCAGTTTACTGGGGGATATCTATTTAAGAATTCATATTATTAAAGAAATCTTGGTTGTCTTTGCTTTGTTTGAGCTTATCAAGCAAAAATTCCATACCGTCGGTCATACCCATCTGCATCAAAACACGGCGCAATACCCACATCTTAGTCAAAGTTGCTTTGTCAACCAACAATTCTTCCTTACGTGTGCCCGAACGAGTAATGTCAATGGTCGGGAATAAACGTTTATCGGTCAACTTGCGGTCAAGAATAATTTCGGAGTTACCCGTTCCCTTGAATTCTTCAAAAATAACCTCATCCATTCGCGAGCCCGTATCAATCAAAGCTGTTGCAATAATGGTTAAAGAACCGCCTTCTTCAACATTACGAGCTGCACCGAGCAAGCGCTTTGGTCTTTGCAAAGCATTGGCATCAACACCGCCCGTCAAAACTTTACCCGAAGAAGGAACAACCGTATTATAAGCACGTCCCAAACGCGTAATGGAATCGAGCAAAATAACTACGTCTTTTTTGTTTTCTACCAAACGCTTAGCCTTTTCAATTACCATTTCCGCAACCTGAACATGACGTGTTGCCGGCTCATCAAAAGTTGAAGATATCACTTCGCCTTTAACCGAACGCGTCATATCTGTTACTTCTTCCGGACGCTCGTCAATCAAAAGTACCATTAAATATATTTCCGGATGATTGGTAGAAATAGCATGAGCTATATTTTGCAACATAACGGTTTTACCTGTTCTGGGCGGAGCTACAATCAAACCGCGTTGTCCTTTACCCTGTGGAGCTATTAAATCAATAATACGCGTTGTATAATCTTTGTCACCGCAGATAATGTCAAAATCGAGTTTTTCTGTCGGATATAATGGAGTTAAATTGTCAAAGTTAATTCTTAACTTGGATTTTTCAGGATCATCAAAGTTGATTCTGTTAATTTTGGTTAAGGCAAAATAACGTTCATTATCTTTTGGAGCTCTGATTTCGCCTTCTATCGTATCACCCGTTCTTAATCCAAATTTCTTAACTTGCGCCGGCGAAACATAAATATCATCGGGACCTGCCAAATAGTTTGATTGTGCCGAACGTAAAAATCCAAAACCGTCTTGCAAAACTTCTATGGTACCCTCGCCGTAGATAACATTGTCATCTGAGGCTACTTTTTTTAGAATAGCAAACATTAAATCTTGTTTGCGCATCGAAGAAGCGTCTTCAATACCGAGCTCCTCCGCTTCGGTCAATAAATCCTTAGGGGATTTTTGTTTTAAATCATTTAAATGCATTAATTTTCCGTGATATAATGTTGGAATAGAAAAACAGAAAACTTGTTAAATCCAAGTGCCTGAATGATTATTTTATAAGATAATAGATATCATTTGTCAAACAAATGTTTGTTATGAAAAAAAAAGTTTTTAACAAGCTGACCTTGCAAATATATTATATTTAAAATGTTTTTGTAAGTTGTATATCATTGTTTGAGTTGGGGATTAATTTTTATTAACAAAGTTATCCAAAAGTTAACGGATTGTTAATAAATTTGTTAAGAATTTTTTAAGCAAACATTAACTTCTTGTTAACTAACGAGTCATCCTTGTAAATAAAAAAATTTACTCTTTGTTAATAATTTTTATTGTCCACTTTATGTCGATTAGTTGATAAAAGTTATCCACTTGTGAGTATCTTGTCATATTATTTTTGAATTTAGAGTATTATTTTGTATAAATACTCACAAAGCCCTTATTTGTACACAGGGGCTGTTGATAACTTGGATTAATAATAATGAGAATGATTGCAATTACAGGCTCTATCGGTTGCGGTAAAACAACCATTGCCAAAATGATAAGACAACAGGGATATGTTGTTTTTGATGTGGATGCTTGGGTCAGACGCTTGTATTTTAATAAAAAATTTTTAGCAAAAATAAGAGAAACCTTTCCGGCGGTCGCCGAAGGGGAAGGGGTTAATAAAAGAAAATTAAGAAATATTGTTTTTGGTGACAGAAATCAGCTTAAAATTCTGGAAAAAATGACGCATCCGTTTTTGCTTCGGTATTTTAAGCAAATTATTCACCGTAACAGTCGTGTCGATGATTTGTTTTTTGTTGATGTTGCTCTGTTGTTTGAAATGGGTTGGGACAGATTTTGTGATAAAGTTATCGTTGCCGACGTTGATTACGAAATTCAGAAACAACGGGTTATGATAAGAGATAAAGTAGAGGCCGAGGATTTTGAAAAAATTAACAACGTGCAAATGAGTAATGAGAAGAAAAAGGAATTGGCTGATGTCGTGATTGATACCGATAAGCCCAAAAATGTGCTCAAACTCGAAGTTATAACCTTGTTGCAGGAATTGGAGAATCTATAAAAGATGAAAAACGTTTTACGTGAAATTGTGTTTGATACCGAAACCACCGGTCTTTCGCCCGAAAACGGAGACAGATTGGTTGAAATCGGTGCGGTCGAACTTATTAACCATATTCCGACCGGAAAAACTTATCATCAATATATTAATCCGGAGCGCAGTGTGCCCGAAGAAGTTGTTGCCGTGCACGGTTTGACCGAAGAGTTTTTGAAAGATTTTCCGGTGTTTGCCGATGTAGCGCAGGATTTTGTGGATTTTGTCGGTGATGACGGAATTTTGGTCGCTCACAACGCTTCTTTTGATATCAAGTTTGTTAACTTTGAACTCAAAAAATTAGGAAAACCTGAATATGAATGGGACAGGGTGGTTGATACTTTGGAAATTGCCCGTCAAAAGTTTCCGGGGAGTAAAAACAACCTCGATGCTTTGTGCAAAAGATTTAATATAGACAACAGCCACCGTACCAAACACGGGGCTTTGCTCGATGCCGAGTTGTTGGCTGATGTTTATCTTGAACTCTTGGGCGGAGCCGAACCGAGTATGCAGCTTGGTGCCGAAAATAATAAAGCTGTTCACAATGCGGACGGAGCTGTTTTTGCCGCTGAGCGTAAAATGCGTGAACAGAGGGTGTTTAATATTTCTGCCGAAGAAGAGGCTGAGCATTTGGCTTTTTTGCAGAGTAAAATAAAGAATGCTTTGTGGTTGGCCGAGCCGTCGGCAGAAGGTGAAAATACGCAAAAGCAATAAAAAAAAATCCCCGAAAAATCGGGGATTTTTTTACAAAGCACCGAGCAACGAAAAGGCAGAAATTGTATCTCCCATGCCGACTAAAGTTTTGGGTTTGTCAATGATAATTGTCGGTACGGCAATAAGATTAAAATCTTCGGTTTTGCAAAAACCATCGGTTAATAATTGTTGATTGCCGACGGCTTGTGCCAGTTCGCTTAAAGCATTGATGCCGATTTGATTGATATCTTGTCCGACAGAAACCAAAATATCCGAAGGTTCGGACAATTTTCCGATTGAGGCTTTGGAAGCGGCGGCGGTGGCGGCAAGAATCATTCCTTTGAGATTGTCTTGAGGAGACAGGCAAAAATCTTTGTCTGCGGCCGTCATATAAAGTCCGAACATATGTAGCTGAATCCGCGGACAAGCTGTTTCTTTTTTTAATATTTTTAAGGCTTGCCAGAGATTGCTCGGGGTTGTTTCCCGATTGCATTTCTCGGCTAAGGCTTCATAGCCCAAAACTTCGAGCATATCTATGGTTTCGCGTTCGTTTAAGCCGCAGGAATCACAAATAGGCATGATTTTTTTTACAATGGCCTTTCTGACTTCTTTATCCTGAGTGGAGGCTATTTCCAAATGTATCAGCGGATGTTCGGAGTTTTGTTTCCATTTCTTGATAATGGGGATTGTTTTTTCAACCAAAGCAACGCCGTTGTTTGCGGAATCTAGAGCCTGATAACCCGATAATATGATGCAGTTTACGGGATTTTCATTGGTATATTTGACAAAGTTGTCGTCAATAACCAAATTGAACAGCATCGGGTCGTAGGTGGCAATAAAACGGTTGGATTTCGGACAGATGATTTCTGTTCCGTCGACTTCCGCTTTATCATCTTTGTCAAATTCGATAATCCAGTGAATGGATGCTTCGTCTTGCGGACGATTGATGCGGTATGCCGGTTTTAGATTTCCGTTTTCATCAAAAGACAATAAATTTTCACGTTTGAAGAATTGTTCGGCCTGAAGTTCGGGCAAAGAGGCGGTATGGGTAACCACTTTTTGAATGCCGCTTAAAGATAAGGTGTTGGCAATAATACCTGCCTGTGCGCCCATCTGCAGCTTTTTGGTACCGAGATGTTGCTTCATCCAGTCATAGACCGCTTTGTCTTCGGCAATCCATTCTTCGGCAATCCCGAGGCTAAAGCAACGGAAAATGCCGCGATAAATGTCTTTTGGGGTAGAGATTTTTTTATTATCGGCTTTTTGAAGTTCGGTTAAACTCAAGCCGTATTCTTTGATTTTTTCGGTCAAATCTTTACCCGAAATTTTAATAATCGAATCAACATTGACGTTAAAGGCCGCCGCAAGCGTTTTGATTTTGCTCATTTGAGCGAGAGTTTCAGAAGCCTTATCGTATTTTAAACGCCAGTTTTTTTTAATGTTATCAGGGGAGAGTGACATTTTGTAAACTTTCGGTTTTCATCAAAGCCAAAGAATAAGCGCAGATTTCTGACAGGGCGCGGTTAAATTTGAGCTTGGAATCGGTAATGGCATACCAATCTTCAAGTTCTTTGTTATTAAGCAGATAGCTGTTTTCGGGTTTGGACAGCATTTCAACAGCTAAAGCCGATTGATTGTCATCGACATAGCCTTGAATTTCGGTCAAGGTTAAAATTTCGCGATTAACGGGATTATTCATGTCCGGTCCCGAAATTTGTATATATTCGTTTATTTTTCTTAGCAGACGGTCTTTCCATGTGCCCTGATGTTTAGCGTTGTAGATAGCGGTTTGAGTGATTTGGTTAAATTTTTTAACCAGATTTTTGTCAGACGGATATTGTCGAGCCGAATTGTTGTATATATACTCGATAGAGGTGGCGATATCAGGTTGTGATGCGGCCAGTTGTTTTAAAATTTCGGCTTCAAAACGAACGGGAAGTCCTGCCGCCGCATTTTCTTTTATCATCAGGGCGGCGGTCAAAATCAAAGCACCGTCATTTGAAAGCTGATTAAGTCTTTGTGTGCGTTTGTCAATGGTGTCCACTCTCTCGCCGAGGCTGATAAGAGCTGAAGAATCTGCTTTGATATTCATATATTGATGGGTCAGATTTTCTATTTTTCCGACCTTGTCGCGCAATTCGTTGACGGCATTGCTCACGCTCTCGGGAATAACATATTTGATTTCGGTTATTTTTTCGGGTGGTGTCGGAGTTGCCGTCGGTGCCGGTTCGGCAGCAGGAATTTGCGGAGTGTTTACAATCGGCTGAGATGCAGCGGCGTTCATTTGAGCCGGTAATATGACATCACGATAATAAACCAAAGCTGCCGCGAAAGCTGAGCCAATGATAATCAAAGTAAATATAAAACCGAGAAATTTTGCTATGGCCTTTTCAAAAGAAGATGACTCTTTCTTTTCGGTTTTATTTTCTTTGTTTTCGGTTATTTCCGTTTCTTTTTTGTCGGTTGCGTCAGATTTCTCTTTTACCATCGCTTATTTCCTTTGTAATATTGCTTCAATTGGTTTATAGTAACTGTCAAAAGTTAAAAATTGGTCAAAGATAAATATAATGATAGTTTTAGGAATTGAAAGCAGTTGCGACGAAACCGCCGCAGCTTTGGTAAATGATAAAAAAGAAATTCTTGCCGAAACGGTGCTTTCGCAGGAAGAACATAAAATTTACGGCGGCGTCGTTCCCGAAATTGCCGCGCGCTCGCATTTGGATCATATCGAAGATATTATCGAACATACTTTCCAAAAAGCAGGCATAAAACCCGAGGATATCGATGCCGTGGCGGCAACTTCCGGTCCGGGACTTATCGGCGGCGTTGTGGTCGGCGTGATGGCGGCAAAAGCCTTGGCTTTTGCTCTTAACAAACCGTTTGTGGCTGTCAATCACTTAGAAGGACATTCTTTGGTATCGCGATTGACAAATGATGTCGAATATCCTTATCTTTTGTTGTTGGTTTCGGGCGGACATTGCCAGATTTTGGTTGTAAAAGGCGTCGGTGATTATGAACGCTTGGGTACAACCATTGACGATGCCGCAGGTGAGGCTTTTGATAAGGTGGCCAAAATGCTCAAACTCGGTTATCCCGGCGGTCCGATGATTGAAAAAATGGCCGAAATCGGTAATGAAAATAGGTTTGCGCTTCCTCATCCTTTGCGTGGTTCCGGAGATTTTAATTTGTCTTTTTCGGGCTTAAAAACCGCTGTCAGAAAAATTATAGAGTCTTATGAAGAAGACGGTAACATTGAGCATGTTATCTTGTCTAAGCAAGATACGGCCGATATTTGTGCCAGTTTTCAAAAAACGGCAACCGAATGTTTGTGTGACAAACTTGACAAGGCTGCCGATTATTTCAAACAAAAATATCCTGAAGGCAAATATTTGGTTGTTGCCGGCGGTGTGGCCGCAAATAAGTATCTGCGTGCGCATTTGGAAGAATTGGCAAATAAAAAAGGTCTTACTTTTGCCGCTCCGCCGCTCAAATGGTGTACCGATAACGGTGTTATGATTGCTTGGGCCGGTTTGGAGCGTTTTGCCAAAGGTTATACCAATGATTTGGATTTTAAGCCTCGTCCGCGTTGGCCGTTGGACGAAGATGCGCCCAAAGCCGCCGGTGCCGGAGGGGTTAAGGCATGAGAGAGCAAAAAGACGTATTAAAGATGTTTGAAATTTTGGCGCGGGACAATCCCGAACCCAAAAGTGAGCTTAACTATACCAATGCCTTTACTTTGTTGGTGGCTATTGTTCTTTCGGCGCAAAGTACCGACAAAGGCGTAAACAAGGCCACCGAGGCTTTGTTTAAGGTTGCCGACACGCCGCAAAAGATGCTTGATTTGGGAGTAGAGGGGCTGAAAGAATATATCAAAACCATCGGTTTGTTTAATAACAAAGCCAAAAACGTGATAGCCATGAGCGAAAAGTTGGTTAATGATTTCGGCGGAGAAGTTCCCGAAAGTCAGGAGGCTTTGGAAAGTTTGCCCGGAGTGGGTCATAAAACCGCAAATGTTTTGCGAAACGTGTGGTTCGGTAAGCCGACAATGGCAGTAGATACCCATGTTTTTCGTTTGGCTCATCGTTTGGGTCTGAGTAACGGCAAGACGGTTGAAGCGGTAGAAAAAGACTTGCTAAAACAATTGCCCGAAAAATATTTGATGTATGCCAATCATTGGTTGGTTTTGCACGGGCGGTATATTTGCAAGGCGCAAAAACCAAAATGCGCCGAATGTCCTTTGGCTCAGCTTTGTCGGTCGGAAGATAAAAATATTTGAGAAAATACCTCGTATTTAGTACGAGGTATTTTTGTTTTGTATTAGAACCGACAATTGAGTTGTTTTGTTAAAAAACAGTTGATTACAGATTGAAAAATATGTTATTTTAAGGAGGTTATCCACAATAGAACAAATAATGATTGAAAATTTATCAAAAGTGTGATACATTTATTGTATTATTTGTTTTAGCAGGAGGAGAAAAATATGGTTTTTTATACAAAATACAAATCACCGCTCGGCTATAGTAACGGCGATAATCAAATCGACAGTTACGGTGTCGATCACAGCGGTTTCAGCACGCGTGACGAATTGATGTATCAGACGGCAAGAAACGAAAGAGAGCAAGAGCTTATAAAAAATTACAATCAGCAAGGTATTAATGAGAATTATCCGCAGTTTGGAACAAATTTTTGGGGAAATTCAGCCAATAACTATGGTTTTGGTGTATCAAATATAGAAAACAATATCGAAAAAAGACAATTTACCCCTATTCCTGATACAACTGTTCATAATAACGGACAAAATAAAACAATGATGGATAATGTTAACAATGAAATTGTTAATCAACCAGATATTAATAAAAAAATGCTAAAAACACGTTATAATGAGGATTGTACATTGAAAGGAATTTTTAATAATTTTATAAAGATCAGAAAAGATGCTGAGGTTACAAAGCCCATTACGACGGGAAATATTGTGGGAGATTACTTGTTGCAAAGGATTCCCAAAGTTGGTCCTTATATCAATTATTATAATAATGCAACTTTAGCAGGTGCGGCAATAGCTCATGGAATTGCTGCTTACGATGAAAGTTGTAAAAATAGTAAGTAATTTTATTGAGAAAAGGAGTTTAAATAATGAAACCATGTTCAAAAGAAGCGCTGATTTTAGGTGGGGCATATATGCTGTTGTCCACACCTTTTTCCCTTTTAGGGCTTTCGGCAATATCCGATATTCTTTTTACCGTTTTTATTATATTGGCGATGCTGCTCTTTTTTAACGTAAAACTTAAGTTTATAGATAATATTAAGAACAAGCACGAAACTTGGTCTTATTATCTGTGCAGTTTTGGTTGGGTGCCTTATTTTATGGCGTTGGCGTTTCTGATTTTGGTTTCTACATACACTTTTTTGGGCTATGAGCAAAAGTTGTTCGCAATAGGTATTCTGATACTCGGTCTTTTTGCGGAAGCTGCTTTTATCGTATCTCCGATTGTGGCATTTTTGAAGAAAAAATTCAAAAAATGAAAGCTGTTTTGGTAAATTGAGCGGTACGGGTGTAAAATGAAAAATATCTTAGCGGAGTTGGCGGAATTTAAGAAAATTTTTGTTTATTTTTTTTCGTTTGAGGGGCGTTTTTCTCGTTCGTCATTTGTCGCCGGACTTTTTTTTGCCAGTTTTGTATGTTCTTTATCAAAGTTACTGACATTAGGTGTTTATGAACCTATCGGCTGGTTTTTATATCTTTATTTGGTGTTAATATCATTTGAAAAAAGATGCAGAGATTTGCGTATACAAGGCTTTGGGATAACGTTAATTGTTACCGCTTTTAATGCATCACTTATTCCGTGGGTTGATAAAACCGTGCCGGACTGCTTTCCTCTGTTTTCGGATGTTATATTTTATGTATATATAGCCCTTGTCATTTTTATGGCTTCTCTGCCCGGTAAAAATGATGAGAAAAAAACTCCGCTTAATCCTTTGTTGAAATATCCTAAAGTCTATTTGGCTGTATGCTTTATAGCCTATATTGTCGGTAAAAATTTTATTATCCAAACTTGCGGGACGGGGTTATAGAAATATGTTTAAAAAAAGAAGTATAGGTTTTGCTGTTCGAAAGCTGTTTCAGATTTTTTTGAGTTTTGCTGTATTGGGGTTGTTATCGGCTTATATATTTCAATCGGTTACTCAAACATTTTTTCCTTCTGAATTTTGTTATTTTAAAAGTGAAGACAGTAACTATATGCTAGATATGTTTTTTTATCTGATGATGATTGTTGTCTTGTGTGTTTGGGGATATTTTTTATATAAATCTTATTTTAGACCGTTTACTTGGAAGGATTTTTTTCTTAATCTTTTTTTAGTTTTTGTCTTTTTAACCGTCATTCCGTATGGTTTAGATATTTTATTTTCAAGTGATTTATATAAACAAGGTGAAACCTCTTGTTTTGAATAATAAAAAGGAGTTTAAATAATGAAACTATGTTCAAAAGAAGCGCTGATTTTGGTGGGGCATATATGCTGTTGTCTACACCTTTTTCCCTTTTAGGGCTTTCGGCAATATCCGATATTCTTTTTACCGTTTTTATTATATTGGCGATACTGCTCTTTTTTAATGTAAAACTTAAGTTTATAGATAATATTAAGAACAAGCACGAAACTTGGTCTTATTACCTGTGCAGTTTTGGTTGGGTGCCTTATTTTATGGCGGTGGTGTTTCTGATTTTGGTTTCTACATACATTCTTTTGGGCTATGAGCAAAGGTTGTTCGCAATAGGTCTTTTGATACTCGGTCTTTTTGCGGAAGCTGCTTTTATCGTATCTCCGATTGTGGCATTTTTGAAGAAAAAATTCAAAAAAATGAAATAAGTTTCCTTTCTTAAATAACAAAAAACCCTACGTTTTATGCGTAGGGTCTTTTTGTTATTTTTATCGCTTTTGCGATTAGATCATAGCCATACCGCCATTGATGTTGATGGTTTGACCGGTGATGTATTGAGCTTCGTCAGAAGCCAAGAAAGCAACAACGTTGGCAATATCTTGAGCTTCGCCGAGTTTGCCTTCGGGAATTTTTGCAAGCAAAGCTGCTTTAACATCATCAGGCAAAACGTCTGTCATCGGGGTGCGGATAAAGCCCGGAGCAATAGAGTTTACGGTAATGCCGCGAGAACCGACTTCTTGTGCCAAGCATTTGTTCATGGCAATCATACCGGCTTTGGAAGCGGCATAGTTAGCTTGTCCGGCGTTACCGGTAACACCGACAACCGAAGCAATACCGATGATGCGGCCGAAACGACGTTTCATCATACCGCGGACGGCAGCCTTTGCCAATTTGAAACCGGCTGTGAGGTTAACATTGAGAACCAATTGCCAATCTTCGTCGCTCATACGGATAAACAAATTATCTCTGGTTAAACCGGCATTGTTTACCAAAATATCAATACGACCGAATTTTTCTTCTACATCTTTAACCAATTGTTTGATGGCTTCGGAATCACCTAAGTCGGCAATAAAGCATTCAACATTATCACCCAATTCTGCTTTGAGTTTTTCCATTCTGTCAGATCTGACATCGGTCAAAGCAAGAGTTGCGCCTTGAGCGTGTAAAGTACGAGCAATCTTATCACCCAAACCGCCGTTGGCACCGGTGATGAGAGCAACTTTGTCTTTTAATTCGAACATGTTCAATTTCCTTTTTTATTTGAGATTGTTTTTAAAGATTTTTAGCCAATTCTTCAATATCTGCAGGAGTGCAAACAGAAGCCGTATTTATTTCTTTGAAACTTCTTCTTACCAAACCGGAAAGAACTTTGCCGGCACCTAATTCGTAGATATCGGTTACGGATTGGTCATTTAAGTAATTCATGGTTTCACGCCAACGGACGGTTCCGGTGACTTGTTCAACCAAGCGTTTTATGATTTCTTTTTCGCTGGTGACTGGCGTGGCCAAAACATTAGAAATAAGCGGAATTTGCGCCGGATGTGCTTCTACTTCCATTAAAACTCGTGCCATGGTTTCGGCTGCAGGTTGCATTAACGGACTATGAAAAGGCGCGGAAACCGGTAATTTTATGCAGCGTTTGGCACCAAATTCGGATGCAATTTCAACGGCTTTGTCAATTGCTGCCATATGACCGGACAAAACAACTTGTCCGTCGGAATTATCATTGGCGGCAACACAAATTGAATCGCCTTCACAACAAGCTTCAACCAAAGCATTGATATCCTTGAAAGAAACACCGATTACGGCTGCCATACCGCCGACACCAAAAGGAACGGCTTTTTGCATGGCGTCACCGCGGGCGCGAAGTAAACGAGTTGTATCGGCTAAAGAAAAAACTCCGGCAGCGCAGGCAGCGGAATATTCACCCAAAGAATGTCCGGCAACAAAAGCGGCTTTGTCTTTTAAGGCAAGGCCGAATTCTTTTTCCAGAACTCTGACAACGGCCATAGATACCGCCATTAAGGCCGGTTGGGTATTGGCCGTTAAGGTCAATTCGTGTTCCGGACCGTTTACCATCAATTCAAACAATTTTTGATTAAGTGTATCGTCTACTTCTTGAAATACTTCGCGAGCGGAAGCAAAGTTCTCGGCCAAATCTTTGCCCATACCGACAAATTGAGAGCCTTGGCCGGGAAAAACAAAAGCGTTTTTCATTAAAAAAACCTTTCTTTAATTATTGTTCTTTCGTTTTTTAATCGTATAAATGCCAAAAAGTCAAGTTTAAAAACATTTTGTTAACCTAAGAGAAATATTTAAACGTTTATAATTGCGCGCAAGAAAAAGGGTATAAGGGGAAAATAAAGTTGGTTAATATTAGTTCTGTCTCAACGAATAAAGATTTAGTCGTTGATATGAAATTTTGCAAAGTTTCGCTGCAAGATAATAAAAATTATCCGTGGATTATTTTAACTCCAAGAAATTTAAATAGTGAGTATTTGGAAAATTTAACCATGGAAGAAAAATTGCAGTTTATGCGCGAAATTTCTTTATGTAATGAAGTGTTTCGCGAATTGTTTAAGCCTGAAAAAATAATTATTTCAATTCTCGAAGGAAAAGTTAATCAACTCCAAGCTCATATGATTGCTTTGACAGATGAAGAAATTTGTTGGGAAAAGGATTGCAAAAATCAGGTTGAAGATAATTATAGTGAAACGGATAAAAAAAGAATAATATTTGAAATAAAACGAGCAATTATGATAAAAATGACAGATAATCGTTTTTGTCAACACTGAAATATATCGTGACAGGAAATAATAATATGGCAAAGAAAAAAAAGAAAATAACCGTTTATGATAAAATCAGTCGAAGAATATACGGCATGTTAATGATTATTCTGAGTTGGATGGTTTTGGCAGCAGTATGTTTTTACTCGCCGAGTGACAGCTCTTTTAATTTGGCAACCGATAATACCAAAAATTTATTCGGTTATGTCGGTGCAAGTACTGCCGATACTATTTTAACGTTTTTCGGACTGTCTTTGCCTTTGTTTACCGTTCCATTAATGGTATGGGGCTATCGCTTGTGCAAAATGGAAGATATAAAATGGTTTTGGTTGCATTTTGTTGTATGGCTGGCAGGAATTGTGACTGCTATGATCAGTTTGTCTTTCATTGATTTTAGTTTTCCTCTCGGCGGTGTTCTCGGCGAAATGCTTAATCAACATTTATTTGAAATTGTCCCCGCTTTTGCATATAAAGTACAAGTTCTTTGCGTTATTATGTTTGTCGTAACAATTGCCGCTTTCAGTTATACCGTCGATATCAGTGCGCATCAATGGTACACGGGAATCAAAAATTTACTTTTATTTTTATTCAAGGTTCTCAAAAAAACAACTTCTTCTTTGAAAAAAATCTTTATGGCTTTGGGTAAAATTAAATTTGCTTTGCCTTCCGAAAAAACTCAAAAAATCAAAGTCAAAAAAGAACCTAAACTGAAAGCTGAAAGAGAAGAGGAAAGTAACGAAGAAGACAACGAGGATGTGTATGAAGAAAAACCTGTTTTGAAGGTCGAAAAAGCTGCGGTGACAAAACCTGCCGCAGCTAAAGTCAGCAAGCCTAAGCCAAAACAAGATGACGGTTATCAGTATCCCGATGTTTCTTTATTAACAGCACCGAAAGCAAAATCAAGTGCAACGGCTATGAGTGAAAGCGAGTTGCAAAAGACGGCCCAGGATTTGGAAAAAGTTTTACAGGAGTTCGGTATTAACGGAAAAATCGTAAAAATTCGCCCCGGTCCGGTGGTAACTTTATATGAATTGGAACCGGCCCCGGGCACCAAAACTGCTCGAGTTATCGGTTTGGCTGATGATATTGCACGCTCAATGTCGGCTGTTTCCGTACGTATTGCCGTCGTTTCCGGGTCAAATACCATCGGTATTGAATTGCCGAATAAGGTCAGAGAAATCGTTTGGCTCAGAGAATTGTTTGAAGGGGAGGGGTTCCAAAATACCAAAAATGCTCTTAATATCGTTTTGGGTAAGGATATAGGCGGTGAAAATGTTTATGCCGATTTGGCAAAAATGCCGCACCTCTTGGTCGCAGGTACGACCGGTTCCGGTAAATCGGTGGGTATGAACTCGATGATACTTTCCCTTTTGTTTAAAATGCGCCCCGATGAATGTAAACTGATAATGATTGATCCAAAAATGCTCGAATTTTCGGTTTATAACGGAATACCGCATTTGTTGACGCCGGTTATTACCGATCCAGCCAAAGCCGTCTTGGGCTTAAAATGGGCGGTTAAGGAAATGGAAGACAGATATCGCGCCATGGCTCAGCTTAATGTTCGCAATATCTCCGGCTATAATAAAAAACTGGAAGAATTACGCGAAAGCGGCGAAAGATGTGTTCGTACCGTACAGACGGGATTTGATCCTGATACGGGAGCACCGATTTTTGAAGAACAGGAAATCGATTTAACACCGTTGCCTTATATCGTCATTGTGGTCGATGAAATGGCTGATTTGATGCTTGTGGCCGGTAAGGAAGTTGAAGCCGCCATTCAGCGTTTGGCGCAAATGGCTCGTGCTGCCGGCATTCACCTTATCCTTTCAACTCAAAGACCGTCGGTCGATGTTATTACCGGCGTGATTAAAGCAAACTTCCCGACCCGTATCAGTTTTCAGGTTACTTCCAAAATCGACAGCCGTACCATTTTGGGTGAGCAGGGAGCGGAGCAGTTGCTCGGTATGGGTGATATGCTTTATATGCCGGCTGGACAGAGACCTATTCGTGTTCACGGTTCGTTTGTGAAAGATCAGGAAGTTGAGGCTATTGTCGAATTTCTGAAAGCACAAAAAGAGCCTGAATATGTCGAAGGTGTTACCGAAGGTGAACTCAATATCAAAGACAGCGGTTCTGTATTTGATAAAACGGCTATGGGCGGCGGCAACAGTGATGATGATTTGTATAATCAGGCGGTAGCTATTGTTCGCAATGATAAAAAAACTTCTATCAGCTATGTTCAACGTCGTCTGCGTATAGGTTACAATCGCGCGGCAGTGTTGATTGAGCGAATGGAAGCAGAAGGTGTTTTATCGGCTCCCGATCATACCGGTAAAAGAGAAATTTTGTAGTTATCAGTCGCTGACACCAAAATTTCCGGCAACCACAATCATCAAAGCGCTTAAGAAAAAAAGCATCAAAAATCCTTCTTTGACCGAAAGATTATCAACAACTTTTTTGTATTTGTTAATAGCAAAGACAAACAGAGGTGCCGTCAGCAAAAGAGCAATAACATAACCCGGGTTGGGGGCACTTCGTAAAGCTAAGTTTTTTGCTGTAATCAGAGGTGTACTGAATAAGATAACATATAGTCCTATTTTGACGGTTATAGGTGAAAATATTTGCTTAAACAGAGTGCCGTATTTTATTTTTTGGTTCGTTTTATACCATCGGGCATTGAGGCAGCCACTGACAAAGGTCGAAATGGCAAGATAATAAACAACACCGTTCCAGACATCTGGTCGAAATAAGGCTATTTCTTTGGTTACAATGCTCATTCCCGAAAGAGATAATATGGCCGGAAACATATATTTTACCAATTCTTTTGAAACCGGTGATTTTATCATCAGCCAGTAGCAGATGCTGAAGCCAATGAGCAGTAGCAAAATGATTATGACCAGTACTGTATTATTTAACATTGAATTAAAGCGTTGAGGAGTTAAAATCCACCATAACATGGTTGTGAACAAAGCCGTCAGTGCCATCACTCTTGAAGTGGCTCCGGCGCCGTATTTGGCAGAGGCAAAAAACAGGCGGGAATCATAAATGGCAATCAAAATTCCCTGTAATATAAGTAATAACCAATGATACGAAGAATCCGGTAAGCCAAAAATAAATAAAAAAGGAATAAAAATAAAAGATATTCCCCATCCTCGCCATAGTCCAAGCAGATAACCATCAAGTTTATAATGTTGATTAAACATTGTATAAACCGCCGTTAAAAATCCGTAAATCAGTCCATCAACAATCCAAAGCATATTTATTTCCTTTTTTTGCTATATAAGGGCTGAGAATAAAAATAAAAGAGGCAATTGCCTCTTTTATTGGTTGCCTTACAGAAAACCCCGAGTTTACTCGTGGTTGAATGCCAAGGTGTTGGAACAATGTCGCTCCACGCCAATGAGTGTGGTCAAACCGTAAGGTTTTTAGCTGTTATAGAACCCCCAGTGGGGGATATCTATTTTAAGAGTTTGTATATAGAAAAATAAAAAATTGCCATGGAAAAAAGAGCCCAAAACTTTCAAACAATATTGTTGAGAATCAATTGAGTACTTTTAATCTACAAGATTTGCAGTAAATTTAGAGCTTATTTTGGGCTTGGAATTATTATTGCAAAATATCTTTTAGCTGGTTTGTAATAAATTCCTCAGCATTAGTATCTATTTCCATACAAGTTTGTTTTATAATTGCTTGATTATATTCTGCGGTACTGTTGTTATTGCCTATTATAATTTTTTCTAAACTTTGTATCGCATCTTTTCCATAAGCGTTGTCTAACTCTTGTAGTTCTTTTTGGATATCTATATTTTTAATTTCTTTTATTTTTTCAGCTGACAATTTACGAAAAACCTGTTGATATCTTTTCAATTCGTAGCCATATTTTTTACACATTTCGGGATAAACTTTTTCGTTGATATAAATATAAGTTACAAATTGTTTTTGTTCTAAATTGTTTTTTTCTGAGGTGTAACCTGCATATATACCAATAACTAATATTAACCAAGAAAGCGCAATGACAATAATTTCGCCAGGTAAAAACTTTGTCAGAGGTTTGCTTTCTGAATCAAGAGTTTTGTTATATTTATTAATATTTTTTTGTATGGGTAAAAGTAGTAGTGTTGTTACAAATAGTATAACATAAGATAAATATTCCATGAGTATGTTGTTTGGGTCGGCGTGAGTGGTAATATATATGTCGATAAGGTATAATACAGTGTATAGTACGGCATACAATGTGAAGAATTTATTTATACAATTTGCTTTTGAAAAACTTGTTTTCATTCTTAAGAAAAGAGGATAAATAAATAAGACGCCAAATACCCAACTGCGAAAGAAAGGTACTATGCTATTGTCTTTTTCATATTTTTTGACACATACCCAGTTTTTGTATGCCCAGTAAATATCGTAAATGCCAAAAGTGAAAATAGATAAGAAGAATAGTCTGGTTAAAGAAATTGAAAAATATACCGTAGGTTGTATATCCGTTCCATTCTTTTGATAATAATCTACAAATTTTTGCATATGTATTTTTAGATCATGATTAGCTCTAAAACCCGCAACAATTCTGACACTAAAGACAGACATAAAAATACTAAAATAAGGATTTATTTGGGTCTGACTAAATAAAAAAATTAAGAAAGGAGTTGCCAGAAAATATATGAAAAATTTCCAAATACTGATATCTTTCCATAGGTAATAAAAAGAATTAAAAATAAAGGCTCCCCAATTAAAAGTATCTAAGGGCTCATCTTTTTGTAAAATTTTTTTATATTCTTCAAGTTTTTGTTGGTTAGTCATTACTTAAATCCTTTACTTTGAAGTTGTGTTTTTATAACAATATCAGCACTCATATCCATAAAAGAACAGAATTTATTCATATTTTGTGCTTTCGTAGATTTTGTGTCAGCAAACATTTCCTGACTTAGGGCCAGCAAATCTTTTCTTAATTGTCTATTGATAATGAGAGAAAAATGCTTTCCTCCTATTTCAAGAGCCTGATTAAAAGTCATATTTTTTTCTTTTAATTTATTATCAAGAATTTTAAGCTCAGTCTTATATATTTGTTTGAAAGAAGATTGATAATTTTTCATTTCGTAGCCGTATTCTTTACAGATTTCCGGATATCCGTATTCAAAAATATATTTGTTGATAATGATATTACGGGTCGGACGGTCAAAATTACGATAAAAATTGCGTATCGCAAATTTACTGGTGATGGTGTAGGAATAGCCAAATAAAGTTATAGCCATTAACAGGGTTATGACTTCTCCCGTAAGAAAGGATTTGTGCGGCTGATGTTCCGGATTGATTTTTTTATCATATTTGTTTATCGTATATTGTATCGGGAGTAATAGAAATGTTTTTGCCAGTTGCAGCAGCATAAAAATTTTAAATAGTCCAAAATCAAACTCTCTTATCATCAGGTAGTGTATGATGATGGCTGCAAACATCGTAACTAAATAGAGTATGGATGATATGTCAAAAGCAAGCAAATTGCTCAGCTTGTGCTTGAAACTTTTTCTCATTTGCCAAAACAAGGGAATAATGAATAAGATTCCAAAGATCCAGCTACGGAAAAAAGGCATAATTTTGGGCTGATTGCCATATTTTTTTACAGCTTGCCAGTTTTTGTATTCCAGATATATGGGATATAGGTTTAGGCTTAAAATGGTGAATGCGAGCAAGCGTAGACAGGATACCGAAAAGTAAGTAATATCGGTTGCTGCTTGGACTTCTTGCTTTTGTTTTTCATTTGTTGTATTCATTTTTTCCTCACTTGCGGAAGCAAGTATAACAAAATATGTGAAAATTTTCATTAAAAAAAAAAGAGTCTTTAAGACTCTTTTTTTTAACGGTTATTTTTTATTTTAGAGCAAACTTTTATAAGTTAGCTTCAATCCAAGCCGTGATGGCCGATTGCGGATTAAGACCTATTTTGGTATCAATTTGCTTACCGTCTTTGAACAAAAACATGGTTGGAATACTGCGGATTCCATAGCTGGCTGCCGTATTTGGAGCTTCATCTACGTTCATTTTAACGATTTTGACTTTGTTGCCCATATTTTTGGAAACTTCTTCCAAAATCGGACCAAGTTGACGGCAGGGACCACACCATTCTGCCCAAAAATCTACTAATACTAAGCCTTTGCTGTTTAAAACTTCGCTTTCAAATTGAGAATCGTTTATAGATTGCATTTTATATCCTTTCTCTGATGTTGTCTTTTTTGTATATATAGTTTACTTAACCGATATAGTCAAACATTTGCGAAAAATTTTTATTCAATCTCCATCAGATTGGCTGTATTTGTCCACAAAATCAAAGAAATAATATTTTTATCAGGATAGATTTTTTTGAGTAAAGCGCGATAAGCCGCAAGTTGACGGCGGTATATATCGGGCACGTCTTTAGGCGTTTTTGCCGCCGGTCGATTGGTCTTAAAATCAACAATCAATACTCTGTCTTTTTCAACAATCAAACGGTCGATTTGTCCCGAAATAATTTGCTCTCCGACCAAACCCATAATCGGAACTTCGGCTTTGGATTGAGGTCCGAACACGCTTCCGAATTGCGGATTGTCGAGCAAAGACAGAACTTCTTTAATAATAATCTGTTTTTCTCTTATGTCTGTCTGCGGAGCAATGTGCTCTATAAAAGCAATTGCGTTTTCTTCGCGCTTAGATGCTGTGGTATCGGGCAAAAATTGCAGCAATCGGTGAATGATTGTTCCACGTTGGTAAAGTTTGCTGTTGTCTACGGTTTTAAGCGGAGAAATAACGGCAGGTTCCGTTTCTTCCGGTTTAGACGGCGTAAGCGGTTTAGTAAGCGGATTTTCTATTTGAGCATCTTTTATAAGCCATGGTTCAACTCTGAACGCCGTTTCGGTGATTTCTTGTTTCTCTTTCTCTTTGACTTCAACAATTTGTGCAGAATCATAGTGATAGATTTTTTTATTCTCGTCGAAGGTTGAAATTTTGGTAAAGTGACGACGAAACATATTATACCAACAATTTTCGGGCGGTTGATTCTTTTTGCGAAAACCGCATACAATCATCGAATCCTCGGCACGGGTTAAAGCGACATACATTAAACGCTTATATTCTTCAAAAGTTTTTTGTTTGTCTTTTTCAATCAGCCGGTTGCAAATTGTTTCATAATCGGCAGCGGCACAAGGATAGAAAAAGAGGTTATCTTTGTCCCATAAAATTTTGGCTTCTCTTTTGCTTTGCGGAATGCGTGTGGTGTCCGGCAAAATGACAATAGGAGCCTGAAGACCTTTAGAACCGTGTACGGTCATCAGCCTGACCATATTGCTATCGCTACTTTCTGATTCACGTTTGATTTCAACATCGTCGCTCTCAAACCATTCTATAAATTTTTGCAAAGAGGCAATATGATTTTGTTCAAAAGCCAAACACAAATTCAGAAATTCATCTAAACCGTCTTCAGCTTCGCTACCCATACGTTCGGCAAATTTGCGGCGACCGTTTTCAACATTTAGGATTTCGCTGTACAATTCAAATGGACGGACATAGTCGGCCATATTCAACAAATGCTTTAATATTTCAGTTGTTTCGGTATACTTTGAACACTGTTCAATACTTTTCCATAAATTTGACTTGCGCCGATAACAAAGCGTGAACAAGTCTTCGTCTGTCAGTCCGAATAAAGGTGATTTGAGAGCTTCCGCCAAACTTAAATCATCTTCGGGAAGTAACAAAAATTTGCCCAAGCTGATTAAATCTTGGATGGCAATTTGCTCCAAAAGGTGAATTCTGTCCATGCCAGACACTTGGACGCCGGCTTTTTTACATTCCCGGATTAATTCAATACAAAAATCATCGCGGCTGCGTACCAAAATCAAAAAATCACCATAACGAACGGGACGCTTTTGGGAATCCAAGAATCTCTTTTCGGTTACGGCTTTTTTGATTTCTGCAGCAATGGTTTTAGCCATACGATTTGCGGTACTTGGCGAGGTTTCATGTTCTACCGGCGGCAACCATTCTTCTTTGTTTTCATCTTTTTCCGGTTCTATCAGTTCCCATAGTTCTACATGTCCGCCTTCACCTTGACGGAATGGAATATGCGTTATGTTTTCACCTGCAGTAACAACACCGGTTTGAATTTCTTTATCGCTAAAGACTTGGTTAACTGAGTCTAAAATGGCAGAGGTCGAACGAAAAGATACTTGCATGTCGACTTGTTTAAATTTTGGAGTTTTGGCTTCAAAATATTGCCGCATTTCATCAAATTTGTCGGGGTCTGCGCCCTGAAAACTGTAAATGGATTGTTTGCGGTCACCTACGGCAAAGATTGTTTTATAGCTGTCCTCGTCGCCGAAAAATTCATCACTGACAAAACGGATGATGTCCCACTGGTCGGGGGAGGTGTCTTGAGCTTCATCTATTAAAATACTGTCAATGCCTCCGTCTAATTTGAACAAAACCCATTTGGCGACTTCGGGATTAGCCAGTAGGCGGTAGGTCAGGAGAACCATATCGTTAAAATCCATCAGGGAACGATCGGTTTTGTATTTTTCATAGCCTTTAAGAAGTTCGTCCGCGAGAGTTACAACAGCTTGGGTTGAAAAGTAAATACGGCGGGATTTTTGTTTTTCAGTTAGTTCAAAAACCCGTGCCAACTCATCTTTAAAAATGGTTTCGGTTTGCGGATAAGTTTGGAGACTATTTTTATTGCCATAGGTTTCATAAGGTTTGTCGCCTGAAAAATAAATGCTTTTGTACAACTCAAAATCTTTTAAGTTTTCGTCTTCCAAAAATCGGCAAAGTGTTGCCGCACGGTCAGCGACACGGGAACCGCCGATTAACCATGCTTTGAGCATAATTCTTAAATTATCTCGAGGCATATCGTCAAAGAATTTTTCAATCAACTGTTTATCATCGGTATTTAAGTCAACACCCAGTCTTTCGGCCTGAGCTTTCAGCAAATTTTCTTTGCTTTGGTAATAATTGAAAGTTCTGAAAAGTTTGCCGCGTTCATTAATAATGCCGTTGATAATGTCGGGGAATTTTTTTTCACTGATATGCGTGGTTAAAAAATTCATGGCTTCGGCCGCCGGACTGTCGGGATGGATATTAATTTCGGCAATCAGATTTGATTTTATTTGTTCAACGGCTTCTTTGGCAGCTCTTTGGTCCATAACTTCGAATCTAGGAGAAATGCCGGCTTCTATCGGGAAACGTTTTAATATTTCCTGATAAAAGCTGTGTAAGGTCTGAATTTTGATACCGCCCGGCGTATCCAGCAAAATGGCAAACAGGCGGCGCGCTTGAGCTTTTAGGTTTTGGGCTTCGTTATAATCGCTTGGGAGATGCCCATAAAGTTCTATTAATTCTTTTTCGAGCACATCTTCAGATGCAATTGCCCATTTGCTTAGTTTTTGGGATACGCGGTCACTCATTTGAACCGCTGCCGCTTTTGTATAAGTTAGGCATAACAGTTTGCTTGCTTTTATTCCGGAAAGCAACAATCTTAAGACTCGGTCAGACAAGACTTTTGTCTTGCCGGTTCCGGCGGAGGCATTAACCCATACCGAAAGTTTGGGATCAGCCGCGGCTCTTTGGTTGGCGGTCGCTTTTTGGCTGAGGTTGTCGCGTTTTTGTTTAATGTCTTCAGCTGTTGTCATTTTTATCGCTTATCCCCCATTCGTTTATTCTCGACAAATGCTCATAATCCGAATATGTCGGTGCATATTTGGGATTAGGTTGAGTTAGGTAGGGTTTGTCCGGATTGTCAAATATGGCTATCAGTTGTTTGATGTTGTTTAGATTGCGCTGCAGTATTTCTTTGATATTTTTATCAATGCAAATTTCTTCTTTACCCAATCGCCAATAACGCAGAGATTGAACTTCGGCCGCATCAATCCCTTTGAAACCGCCGGCTGCCGCTATTATGCCTTCTATCGGTAACTGCGGCGCATAGCCTAAAGAAACTTCTTTGGTTTTACGGGCTTGTCCGGTTTTGTAATCAATAATATTTATTTTGCCGTCTTTGGTCAGGTCGACACGGTCGGCTTTGGCGCCGATGGTAAATTTACCGCCGAAAGAATCAAAGCTGTATTGTCCCTCAACCTCGCAATAAACTCGGTTGATATCAGTGCGATAACTTTTTTCTTGTTCCAAAATCCAATCTATCATTTTTTCCAAACTCGGTTGCCAAAAAGCCAAAGTTTGAATGTCAATACCGGCTTCGCTGAATTGTTGTTGGCCGATTTGGAGTAAAATCTCTTTAGCATCGTCCGGCAACTGCCGCGGATAATCTTTATTGAATTTTTCGAGTATTTTATGGACGATATTTCCTAAATCAACAATATCGGGCTGATGGTCGATGTCATCAAGAGGCTTGAGTCCTAAGATGTATTTGGCGTAAATAATATAGGGATCACGCATCAAATTTTCGATGGCACTGGCCCATAGTTCACGCGGTCTGGCCTCAAGCGGCGGTTTGGGACGCGGTTGAGAAATCGGCCGGTAATTTTGAGCCTGATTGAGATATTCGGCAGCTTTAACAATATCTTGTTCGTAGAGATTTTTTATATTGATTTTGGCTGCGGTCAAAACCGTTTCCAAGCGCATCCACCAACGAGATTTCGTTGTCGGCGTACCATCAACGCGTTCGGCTCTGGTTAAATAAACCTCTTTTTGAGCGAGTAGGTGAGCAAAATCATGAGCAGTGATACCGATATTTTTTTCGGGTAACGGAAAGCCAAAATCTTTTTTCATCGGGCGCGACATCCATGCATCGGAAGAAGGCATTTTGGGAAATGTTCCCTCATTAACTTCGCCGATAATAACGGTATCGAAGCCGCTTAATCGGGCTTCTATCGGACCTAAAATCTTTAGACGCGGATGTGTGCCGTATTTGGGACGGACGGTGACGGCGCTCATTTGTGCGGTTATAAAATCGCCGTATTGATTTTGCGGAATTATCGGTAAAGTATCGGCATTTTCAAGCAGATCGGAAAGCAGACGGGCTGCGGCTTCACCGTCGTCACCGCGCCATAAATTGTCCGCCCCTTCTTTTTGAGCTGATGCCGCCAGAATTTCCGCGGCTTTAAGATGAGCGGTGAGCAGTTGTTTGAAATCGGCCTGAGGTTGTTGGTATAGCTCAAACAAGGGTTGTAAAATCTCTTTTTGCGCCGTTAAAAAGTTTTCTAATTCTGGGTTATGTTTTTGGGCTCGAATAAGCTCCAGTTCGCATTTCCTAACCAATTGACGATAATCTCCGGTATCTTTTCCGCCTCGGCACAGGGGATGTTTGAGCAAACTGAGTAAATCAATATTGTTGAAATTGTTTTCACAGCATTGAACAATCAGACGCAAAAAGATGCCAACCGGTGTTTGTGTTAAGGGGCGACCTGCAGAATCGTCGACATTGATATTCCAGCGTTTGAGTTCCGAGGCAACATAACGGGCGAGGTTACGGTCGGTTGTGACCAAAGCCGTTGTTTTTTCCGGAGTTTCAAGATTGCGGCGCATAAGGGCGGCAATACTTAAGGCTTCGGTTTTAATTTCGTGGCAACAGATAAAATGAACACCGTTCACAACTTGGTGAGAAAAGGTATTAATATTAATATTGCGCCAACTATCGGTTGATGTTGCCGGTCGCATGACTTCGGAAATCAATTTTTCGCGTTCGTGGTTGGAATCGCAGTCGACATCAATAATTTCATTTCTTTTTATTTCCAAAAAATCAAGGAGTTGCTTTGTTTCAAATTGTGGGTGAGATTCGTCTATGTCCTCCCAGGCATCGTCTTCCAAACAGCGGTCAATATCGTTTAAATACACTGTTCCCAAGGGGAGTTCTGATACGGTTTTGATAAGCTCTCTGATTGCAGGAAAAGCACCGGTGGTGCCGGCAATGACAATTTTTTGTTTCGGAGGATATTTCTTCCATAATTCCGATTGAAAATGTAATAAGGCAATTTTTCTTTGTGCCGGACCGATAACGCCTCTTTCTTCCATAATTTTGGGAAAAACTTCGGTTACAATTTTTAAGAAATCAAGCGTCTTTTGCCAGTGAACGGCGTATTCTGCCGGAACCAAATCTGCTAAATCTGAAAAATTAAGTTCTTCGTTTTCAACCGTATCAAACAATTTAGACAGCTCTGTTGCCAGATATGAGGCCTGTGCCAAAGAATAACTGCCGTTAATGCCCTTTTGACCGGCATTAATCAGCCGAGTAAAAAGCAACATTCTTTCAGTTTGAGAAATTGCCGGCGGTAAATTAAGCGTCTGTTCAGAATTGTCGGCAAAAAACAATTCGTCTTCGTCTACTTCGCCTAAAGGCATTATCTGTGGTAAAATGGTTGGTTTCATACCATTTTGGCGCACAAAAGCATCTCTCAATTCTCGGCAGGCGCGGCGGCTGGGCAATAAAACCAAGGTATCGGTAAGACCAAAATCCGTATTTTGGCTCAATAGCTCTTGAGCTAAAATATCAACCGTGCTGCAACCTGCGGGAATATTGAAAATGTTTTTTACCACATCTTATCCTTCTTTTATTTTGCTTCTTTAATTTCTTTTATTAATTTTTCTAAAGCTAAACGGCGATGGGAAATTTGGTTTTTAACATCATCGCCGAGTTCGGCAAAAGTTTGCTCATAGCCTTCGGGAATAAAAATAGGATCATAACCGAAACCTTTTTCTCCTTTAGGTTCTTCAGCAATTTTTCCTTCAACTTTGCCTTCAAAAATTTTAACCTTTTCATTTGGGCAAGCCAAAGCTAAGCAACAACAAAAATGAGCTTTTCTGTCTTTTGATTTGCTCTCGGACATCTCTTTGAGCAACATTTCCATTCCTGTCTTAAAATCACGATTGGGAGCATAACGAGCCGAATAAACGCCGGGACGCCCGTCTAAGGCATCTACACATAAGCCGGAATCGTCTGCCAAACAAGGTAAACCACACATTAAACTTAAAGCGTTTGCTTTAAGTTTTGCGTTTTCTTCAAAAGTTTTGCCTGTTTCTTCAACATCGCCCAAGCGGAGCTCTTTAGCTGACAAAACTTCAATATGTAAAGGCTCAAGCAACGTTTTTATCTCTGCCACTTTACCGTCGTTATGGCTGGCAACAACCAATTTTGTAATTTTCATTACTTTACTCCTAAAACTCTTTTTTGTTCTGCTATCAGTTGCCGAATTCCCTCTTTGGCAAGGTTCATTAAATCGCCAAAATCTTTTTCTTCAAATGGTCTTTCTTCGGCAGTTCCTTGAATTTCTACAATTTTTCCGCTCTCGGTTAAAACAAAATTCATATCAACCTGAGCATGAGAATCTTCTTCATAATCAACATCTAATATTTTTTCGCCCTCATATATATCGCAAGATACGGCGGCAACAAATTCGCGTATTGGATTTTCGCTCAATTTTTTGTGTTCAATCAAGTAGTTGATTGCTAAATATAAGGCGACGAATCCTCCGGTGATAGAAGCCGTACGGGTACCGCCGTCTGCTTGAATAACATCGCAATCAATGCAAATCGAAATATCTTTCATTTTGCTCAAATCAACAACAGCGCGTAAAGAACGCCCGATAAGGCGTTGTATTTCTTGTGTGCGGCCCGAAGGTGATTTTAATTCTCTGGGGACTCTTACTTTGTTTGCACGTGGAAGCATGCCATATTCGGCGGTAATCCATCCCTTGTTTTGTCCTTTGAGCCAGTTCGGAACTTTTTCTTCAACACTGGCGGTGCAAACAACGTGAGTATTACCGAATTTTACAAGGCAGGAGCCTTCAGCATAAGGGTTAAAATCAGGAATCAGCTCAATATTACGCAACTGATTGTTTTTTCTGTTGGTATTACGCATAATCTATCTCTATGTTTTTATCTAATTAGCTATTAAATACGTCAATTTATATTGCGGTGCAAGTTTTTTTCAACAAAAGATAAACAGCCGATTAGTACCGGCTGTTTATCTTTTTGTTTTTTTAAGAAATTTTGTTAGCCGAACGTTTACGCAAAATCGGATCCAAAATACGTTTGCGCAAGCGTATGGTTTTTGGTGTAACTTCGAGTAATTCGTCTTCTTGAATATAGGACAAACCTTCTTCCAAGGTGATCCGGCGCGGCGGGGTTAAGCAGATGGCTTCATCCTTACCGGCAGCACGAATATTTGTCAGTTGTTTAGAACGACAGGGGTTAACTTCCAAGTCGTTTGGTTTGGTATGTTCACCGATAATCATACCGACATATACGGGAACGTTCGGATCAATAAACATCGGACCGCGATCTTCCAGTTTCCATAAAGAATAAGCGATGGCCGTTCCGTTTTCGCTGGAAATAAGGACACCGTTGCGGCGGCTTTCAATTTCGCCTTTATATGGTTCATAATCATAAAAACTTCTGTTCATAACGCCGGTACCGTGAGTGTCGGTCAAAAATTCGGAATGATAGCCGATTAAGCCTCTGGTCGGGGCATGGAAAATCAAGCGAACTTTACCGCCGGCTTGTGACGGTATCATTTCAATTAATTCTGCACGTCTGGTACCCATTTTTTCAACAACGGTACCGGAAAATTCTTCATCAACATCAATGACAACTTCATCAACCGGTTCCAATACATTACCGTTTTCATCTTTGTGGAAGACAACACGCGGACGAGAAATTGATAATTCAAAACCTTCACGACGCATTGTTTCAATTAAGACACCCAATTGCAATTCTCCGCGGCCGGCAACTTCAAAAGAATCGTTGGTCGGAGAAGTGGTAATTTTTAGGGCAATATTGCCTTCAGCTTCTTTGTGTAAACGTTCGGCAATCATGCGTGATGTAACTTTATCACCTTCGCGACCGGCCAAAGGAGAGTCGTTAACCGAAAACGTCATGACCAAAGTCGGCGGATCTATCGGTTGAGCTTCCAGGGCTTCGGTAACGCTGAAATCACAAATGGTATCGGCAACGGTAGCTTTGGTTGCTCCGGCGATGGCTACGATATCTCCGGCATGCGCTTCTTCAAGACCTTGACGCGTTAAGCCTCGATAAGCCAACACTTTGGTAATTCTGAAACGTTCAATTTCTTTATTTTCGGCGTTAAGAGCTTTTACGGTATCACCGGGTTTGACGCTGCCGCACAAGATTTTACCCGTAAGCAGACGACCGATAAATTTATCGGCTTCCAATGTGGTTGCCAACATTGTAAAAGGTTTGTCGGGATAGCAAACAGGTGCCGGTACATGCGATAAAATGAGTTCGAACAAGACTTTTAAGTCTTTCTTTTCGTCATGAGCCAAATCTTTGACTGCCCAACCGTTACGTCCCGAAGCATAGAGTACGGGAAAATCAAGTTGTTCATCCGTAGCATCCAAGCTGACAAACAAGTCAAAAATTTCATTTAAAACTTCATCAACACGGGCGTCCGGTTTGTCTGCTTTATTGATGACGACAATCGGTTTTAAACCGACCTTTAAGGCTTTGCCCAAAACAAATTTTGTTTGCGGCATAGGTCCTTCCGAACTATCAACCAGCAAAATTACGCCGTCGACCATTGATAATATGCGTTCAACTTCACCGCCGAAGTCTGCGTGTCCGGGGGTGTCAACAATATTTATACGTGTGCCGTTCCATTCTACGGAAGTGCATTTTGATAAAATCGTAATGCCGCGTTCTCTTTCAAGTTCGTTGGAATCCATGGCACATTCTTGTACTTTTTGATTATCGCGGAAAGTGCCGCTTTGTTTTAACAAGGCGTCGACCAAAGTCGTTTTGCCATGGTCAACGTGAGCTATAATTGCTATATTTCTCAGCTCCATCGTTTTGTCTTTCTATAAATTAAATTTTCAATGAGTTGAGCGCACAATAGCACAACTTGATATGATTTCAAGAAAAAATTTTTATGATGCCTTCTCTAATTTATCGTAAAAAAATCTCCGCTTTCTTGCGGAGATTTTTTATTATCAATTATTCGTTAGCGTTGGGCCAAACTTTTGCTTTTTCAGCGTTGAACTCTACCCAATGCGGATCAGCATCTTCTTCTGTTTGAATAGCTTCTTGCGGGCATTCGGAAATGCAAACACCGCAGCTGATGCATGTATCAGGATCAACAACCAATTGAGTGTCACCTTCATGGAAAGCGTCTACCGGGCATACATCGGCACAAGATTTACATTTAATACAATTGTCATTAACGACAGAAACCATGGTTTATCTCCTAAAAGAGTTATCTAATAAATATATCAGCCCTCAATCTATCCATATTTGCAATAAAATCAAGCAAAATTTATCTTTTTTTTCTAAATTCGCCTTCTATGGCTTGCGAAAAGATTATTGTCTTCCCATATAATTGTGTAAAAGAGATTGTAAAAAAACGGAGATTTTAATATGAGTGAAAAAATTGGATTTCAGGCCGAAATCAATAAAATGTTAGGCATTGTAATTAATTCGCTGTATTCGGAAAAATATATTTTTTTGCGTGAACTTATTTCTAACGCAAGCGATGCTTGTGACAAACTGAGATATCTCTCTTTAACCAAACCTGATATTGCCAAAGATAACGGTGAATTAAAAATCGTTATTACTCCCAATGAAAAAGAAAATACTTTAACAATCGCCGATAACGGTATCGGTATGAACAGAGATGATTTGATAAATCATTTGGGAACAATAGCAAAGTCTGGTACGGCAGATTTTGTCGCCAACATGAAAGAAAACGGAAGTTCGGCAGAGCTTATCGGGCAATTCGGCGTCGGTTTCTATTCGGCATTTATGGTAGCTAAAAAAGTCGAAATTTTAACTAAAAAAGCCGGTGAAGAAAAAGCCTGGAAATGGGTATCGGACGGTGTGGACGGTTTTGAAATCGAAGAAGCCGAAAAACCGACAATTGGTACGGAAATTAAACTTTATCTGAAAGATGACGAAAAAAATTATGTTGATACAATTTATTTGCGCCACCTTATCCGTACATATTCTGACCATATCAACTATCCGATTATGCTTAACTTGGGTGAGGCCGGTGAGGAAAAAGTAAATTCCGCTTCGGCTCTGTGGAGCAAAAATAAGGCTGAAATAACTCAGGAACAATATAAAGATTTTTATCAGCATATTTCTCACAATTTTGACGATCCGTGGCTGACCCTTCATTTTAAGGCCGAAGGCAGCATCGAATATACCGGATTGCTTTTTATTCCGTCTAATCCCCCCTACGATTTGTTTCAACCCGATCACAAACACGGATTGAAACTCTATGTCAATCGTGTGTTTATTTCCGACAAAGTCGAGGAGTTAATGCCAAATTATTTGCGTTTTGTTAAAGGTGTTATAGATTCTTCGGATTTGCCGCTTAATATTTCACGTGAAATGTTGCAGCAAAATGCTTTGGTTGCAAAAATCAGAAGTTCAACGGTCAGTCGTTTGCTCAAAGAACTTAAAAAGAGATCTGAAAATTATGAGGATTATCTTAAATTCTGGCAGGCTTTCGGGGTCGCTTTCAAAGAAGGAATTTATGAAGATTTTACTAACCGCGAAGAAGTGGCTTCGTTATCCTTGTTCTATTCAACTCATGATGCCGATAAATTGACAACACTCGATCAATATGTCGAAAGAATGAAAGAAGATCAAAAAGCCATCTATTATATTACCGGTGACGATGTCAAAGTTTTGGCTAACAATCCGCAATTGGAGGTATTCAAACAAAAAGGTATTGAAGTCTTGCTCTTGACCGACCCGATTGATGAATTTTGGACTCAAACTTTGGTTAATTATAAAGGCAAAGCCATTAAACATATTTCTCAAGCCGAAAATATGATGTTTGAGAGAAGCGGTGAAAAAGCCGAAGAGGGAAGTTTGCAAAAATTGACCCAGTTGATGACGGATATGTTTAAAAATGAAGTCGGTAAAGTTGTGGTGACCGAAAAGTTAACCAATAGTCCGGTTAGTTTGACGGTTGAAAACGGACAGATGAGTATTCATCTGGAGCGCTTGATGCGTAATCATCAACAGCAAACGGCCTTTGCTTCAACCCGTATTTTGGAAATTAATCCGTATCATCCGTTGATTATTAAATTAAGCGAAATTGTTCAAGATGAATCACAACGTTCTAAAGTAGAAGAAGTGGCTAAAATCTTGCTTGATCAGGCAAAAATCGCCGAAGGTGAGCCGATTTCTGATCCTGCTTTTTATGCTTCTAAAATCAGTGATTATATTTTGAAGAGTTTTTAATTTACACAAAAATGAAAAAAAGGGCTCCGCAAATAACAGGGGTCCTTTTTTTATGTGGAAAAACAGACTTTTTATAACTGATTTTGTTTGATATCCGCGTTTTTATATGCTAGTTAATTATTTAATTTTTCAATGGCTTTTTTAGGATAAGATTTTGGTCAAAAGAGAACGAGAAAACTTTTTGCATTTTAGTCAACTGCGTCTTACAATCAAAAAATTCGCACCGATATTGGCTTTTGTCGTTGCTTTTGTCTTTATGTTGCTCAGTAAAAGTGAAAATATCCTTATTGAAAAAACATCAGGTGTTGCAAATGAAGTTGTTTCTTCGGTCGTTGATGTTTTGGTTTTACCGGCTTCAACAATGCTAAAAGGATATAATTATCTGCGCAGTTTGCAAAAAATTGATTTGGAAAATCAAAAATTACGAGAAGAAAACAGACGTCTTTTGGTCGCAAATGCTAAAAACAGAGCTCTCGAAATTGAAAATAAAATGCTTTCACAGCTGCTCAATTATGCCGTTCCTCCCGAAGCCACTTTTGTTACGGCAAAAGTTGTAGCTGAAGAAGGAAGTGCTTTTGCCCATTCTCTCATTGTCTATATCGCCGGTAATCCTAATGTTAGAAAAGGACAAGTCGTTCTCGGACAAAAAGGGGTGGTTGGCAGAGTTGAAAAAGTCAGTCATAATTATGCTAAAATTTTTTTGGTTAATGATATCAACTCGAAAATTCCTGTTATGGTTGAAACTACTCGGGTGCGCGGCGTGCTTTCGGGTGAAAACGATATTTTACCGAAAATGATTTTTGTTTCTCAAGATGCAATCGTCAATATTGGTGATAATATCGTTACTTCCGGCATCGGCGGCGTCTTTCCCTCGGGAATACCCGTCGGAACGGTTACGGCCGTAAATAAGAAAAATATTGTTGTTAAACCATGGGATAATCTCAGCAATCTCGAATATGTCCAAATTATTGATTATCAATTACCCGATCCGACAACAGAGTTAGCGGAGGAGGAAAATATTTTATGAAAGAAAATTGGCAAGAAAATGCGCTCAATCATTTTTACGCTCTGATGCCGTTATTGTTTTCGGTTGTTTTGGTTGCCCTTTCTTATTTACCTCTTAAATCTTCTCTGGCAAACAATGCTCGCCCTGATATAGGTTTGATGTGTGTTTATTTTTGGCTCATATATAGACCGGATTTGTTTAATCTTTGCTCGGTATGTTTCTTGGGTATCTTTGTTGATATTGTTTCTTCCACGCCATTTGGAAATTATCTGTTTTCAATGTTGGTTATGTGTTTACTGGTTACAAATTTGGTAAAATATTTAAATGGACGCATCTTTGTGGTTTTATGGGTAGGTATAGCTGTTCTTATGCCTATTTGTTTTTTCGTGCAATGGCTTTTGCTGTCTGTTTATTATGCAGAACCTCTGCCTGTGCTGCCGCTTATTTTTTCTTATCTCGTTAGCCTTGCCTTTTATCCTATTGTCGGTGGTATAAATGCTGTAATTCTTAACGTTTTTTTACAGGATGATTAACCCATGAACAGAGACAGCGATAAAGGAAAAATGCTTATGAACAGAACCCTGATTTGGGTGGCTGTTCAAATGTTTTTACTGTTTTTGATTATTATCCGATTATACTATCTGCAGGTTTATCAAGCGGATAAGTTTAGTAATATGGCTGATGAAAATAGAATTTCTACGCGATTGCTCATTCCGCCTCGGGGTGAAATTTTTGATAGAAACGGTGAAATATTGGCCGGAAATGAACAAAATTTTCAAGCTATGATTGTTGCCGAACAAACGGCCAGTATTGATGATACTTTGGCAAAAGTGAAAAAAATTTTACCTTTGACCGAAGCTGAAGAAAAAAGAATCAAAGAAGATTTGAAAAAATATCGTCGTTTTGTGCCGATAAAAATTAAAGATCGTCTCGGATGGGAAGAAATGAGCAAACTTCTATTGGCTTTACCTGATATTCCGGGAGTCATTATTGATGATGGATTAAATCGGTATTATCCTTATGGTGAAAAAACAGCTCATTTGCTAGGTTATGTTGCCGCCGTGTCAGAAAAAGATTTGCAAAGAGATAGTGATCCTTTGCTTGAAGTACCGGGTTTTAAAATTGGTAAAGATGGAATTGAAAGGCAATTTGAAAAACAATTGCGAGGGAAAAGCGGCAGTCTTCAATTGGAAGTGAATGCGCTCGGTAGAGTCATGAAAGAAATTGACCGCAACGAAGGACAGCCCGGTGAAAAACTACAATTGACCATTGATGCCAGATTGCAGCAAAAGGCCTTTGATTTGTATGGAGAAGAAAGCGGTGCCGCTGTTTTAATGAATGTTAATACCGGTGAAGTTCTGGCTTTTGTTTCTACTCCGTCTTACGACTCAAACGATTTTGTAAACGGTGTCAGCTCAAAAATTTATAGCGGATTGCTTAATAACGAAAAAACGCCTCTTCTTAATAAAGCCATTGCCGGTCAATATGCACCGGGATCAACATTTAAAATGATTGTTGCATTAGCAGCGCTGGAAGAAGGAATTATAACGAAAGATACCAAAGTGTATTGTTCGGGTCGAATGCAAATAGGAAACCATTATTTTCACTGCTGGAAAAGAGCCGGACATGGTGATTTGAATGTTGTTGAGGCTTTACAGCATTCTTGCGATATCTTTTTCTACGAAGTAGCTAAAGAAGTCGGAATAGAAAAAATAGCGGCCATGGCTCGTCGTTTTGGCTTAGGTGAGCTGACAGAAATAGAACTTGCCGGTGAAAAAAGAGGTTTGATACCTGATAAAAAATGGAAAATGGAAACCAGAGGAGAACCATGGCAGATTGGGGAAACCGCAATTGCGGGAATCGGGCAAAGTTATGTTATGTCAACTCCTTTACAACTAGCCGTTATGACTTCGAGAATTGCTAACGGCGGCAAAATGGTTAAACCGACGTTTATTCCGGTAACGGCAGAAAAAATCAGCTCGGTAAAATATATTCCCGTAAATAAAGCATATTTAGATTTTGTTAAAGAAGGCATGTGTGCGGTTGTAAACAGTCAGGGGGGAACGGCCAGAGGAGCTTTTTTTGATTTCCATGGACAAAAAATGTGCGGTAAAACAGGGACTTCTCAAGTTCGAAGAATAACTCTAAAAGAACGGGAAAAAGGTGTGCTAAAATCCCAAGAAATCCCTTGGCGCTATCGTGAACACGCCTTGTTTGTCGGATATGCTCCTCAAGATAATCCGAAATATGCCGTCGCCGTCGCTGTCGAACATGGTGGAAGCGGTTCCGCTGTTGCCGCTCCTATAGGTTCAAAACTTCTGTTGGAAGCTCTTAAAATTGATTATGAGAAAGGCAAATAATGTATAAACACTATAAACTCGGTTTGCACAACCCAAATCTTACCCTGAAGGAAAAATTGCATAATCTTAACTTCAGCTATTTTGCCCTAATCATTTTACTTGCGGCAATCGGTGTTATGATGCTTTATTCAGCGGCAAACGGTCGTTGGGACGGTTGGGCAATTAATCATATGATTCGCTTCGGATTGGGCTTTGTAATTATGCTGACTATTGCTTTGCTAAATGTTAAGTGGTTTTTACGATATGCTTATCCGTTTTATTTTGTGACTTTAGTTTTGCTTATTGTTGTAGAAGTTGCCGGTCATACGGGAATGGGCGCCACTCGTTGGATTGATTTGAAATTTATAAAAATTCAGCCGTCCGAATTAATGAAATTAGCTTTGGTCTTAGCTTTAGCAAAATATTTTCACGGCAGTACGTTGCAAAATATAGAGACGACGAGAGGTATTATTACTCCTGCTTTAATGGCTTTTATCCCGGCCGTGTTGATTATGGCTCAGCCAGATTTAGGTACTGCTTTAATGCTTTTATTTACAACAACGGTTATCTTTTTTGTTGTAGGCGTGCAGGTATGGAAATTTTTGGCTTTAGGAGGTGTTGCTGCCATACTTATGCCGATTGCCTGGCACTTTTTACACGACTATCAACGGCAGCGTGTGCTTACTTTTTTGGATCCGGAGAGAGATCCTCTCGGTGCGGGTTATCATATTATGCAATCTAAAATAGCTCTTGGGTCCGGAGGAATATTCGGAAAAGGATTTTTGAATGGGACACAAAGTCATCTTAATTTCTTACCTGAAAAACATACCGATTTTATTTTTACGATGTTTTCGGAAGAATTCGGTCTTATTGGGGGAATTATAATGATTTTGATTAATATGATAATTTTAATCAAAAGCTATTCTTTTGCCATGCGTACAACCAGCTATTTTGGTAAATTGGTAATTATCGGATTGGCTACTAATTATTTTCTCTATATATTTATCAATATGGCTATGGTGCTTGGTCTTTTACCTGTGGTAGGAATTCCGTTGCCTTTGATTTCTTACGGCGGTACGGTTATGCTTTCGGTTTGCACCAGCTTTGGCATAATTATGGCTTTTTATATTAATAAAGATACAAATTTGGGAAAAGATTAGCTTAGCGCGTGTATACTAAAATGGCAGATTCTTTTATTGTTGCATCTGTTTTTTGACTAAGTGTAACCTTATCTTCGTCCATTCCCATCAAGATTATTTCTTTATAAACGGCATAAGCAAATTGTGCGGTTTGCGAGGCTTCTTGAGGGGTTGTCAAGTTTATGATGTCTATACCCATTTGATTTTGAGAATTGGCTGTCGCTTTTACAATAGTGTTGAGCGCTGTTTCATATTCTGTTGCTGCCTTTATGACCAAGGCCGGTTTTTTGCCGCTGCTTAGCAATTTTTCGCCTTCTAAATTGGCTTTTGTGCCAAAAAGAGGTGTGTTTGGGCTAATTGCGGGTTCTTTTTCTGCGTACGATGTTGTTGTATGGGGAGTGGTTTGTGCGGTAGTTATTGAGTCTGGTGTTTTTTCTTGTCTTATTGTTGATAATAAATCGCTACACTGTTTAGATAATAATTTAAGTTCCGATTTATCTTTGTTTGTTGCCCTTTTATCATTCAGAGAATAGTTAATGGCATCTGTTAAAACAGAAATTTTTTGTTCCAAATTTTTTATATTATCTTGTTCTTTCAGACTATTGTTTTCGGCTATTTTTTTATAACTTGATTTAATTTGCTGGTATTGTTCGCGATATATGACGGTTTTTTGTTCAACAAAACTGTTAAATTTTGCGCCTTGAATGCCGTTTTCTTGCTCAGTTTGCGTTTGTTGGTTTTCTTGTAATAAAGTCGGAAAACGAGGAGTACTGCATGAACAAAGTGTTATGACGGATATACAAGCAATCAATTGTTGAACAAAATTTTTCATTTTAGTAAACCTTAGAAGTATTTTTTTATTAAAAAACAAGTAGATTCAATTTTTATCCTTTTTTTAACAGAAAAAATTTAAATTTGTTTAAATTTTACTTGCAAAAAAAAATAAAAAGCGCTATTAAAGCTGTGTTAAAGCAATGCGCTCGTAGCTCAATTGGATAGAGCATCTGACTACGGATCAGAAGGTTGTGAGTTCGAATCCCGCCGAGCGCGCCATTTTATAACTCCGAGGAATCGGAGTTTTATTTTTTTAAATCTTTGTATTTTTTTGATAATAATTTTCGGCGCGCTGCGGTCTTCTCCTCACAAGTGAGTTCGGTCTTGGCTACTAGCCTCTGCCATCGCTTTAAAAAGCTCGGCAATAGGCAAGTGTCTGCGGTCACTTGTTTGCTAGGACTTTTGCGTTTGGTTTGCACCTAAACTAAAAAGTCCAATCAAACTTCGCCCGTCGGCAAAAAACAACCGGAGCAGCGGTTGTTCTTTATACTCCGGCCCGCCGAGCGCGCCATTTTATAACTCCGAGGAATCGGAGTTTTATTTTTTTAAAATCTTTGTATTTTTTTTGATAATGGTTTTCGGCGCGCTGCGGTCTTGTCATAATATATTGATTTTGGTTTATCGCTTTTATTATTACTGAAATACATTCTAAATTAAACAAGAGCGCTCGTTTAAAACGACCGCTCTTGTGAGTTTAATAAAGATTTTGTACAGCTAGCAATAAACAGGCTCTTCCTTCCGTAGGATGTTGATAAATATCTCCTTTACGGTTTGCCCAATCGTATTGAGAATTCTTTATATTTACCTTTTCAATCCAGAATGTTGTTTCTGTCGGAAGCGGTGCATCTTCAGCTTTTACACGCATGTTAGAAACTTCATCCCAAACTAAATCCAAAAGTCGCAATTCGTCTAGTTTTATTCTTCTTGCTTTACATTTTTTTGTAAGCAGATGAACTCCCCATTGCCATGTGGAATCGCATACGGTCTCATGTAAAATAAAACTCTTTGAGAGACGTATGCCGAGATATTTGCATTGTCGAGGCATCCATTTTGTATCCTCGTAACCATCACACCACACATATCGGAGGTTGTTTTTGATGGTATTAATTTCTTCCGTCGACAATGGAAATTTTATTGCTTCAGGGTTTTCAAGAGGAATATGCACTTTGGGATGGATTAGTGCCGGTTTGTACTGTTTTATGATTTCACTTTCAGACAGTCCCCTTGTTTGTGCTAAAGTCATAATGCAAGGTTTGTTGTCTTTTTTGGAACTAAAATAATTTGATTTTAATGTTTGTAGGTTAAACAGAAAATTTTTTGTACCCATAAATATTTTTTTTAAAATGTATATATAAAAATTTTTGTCTGAAAAGAAGGTATACCAAAGTTTTTCAATGTCAAATAAAATTTTTAAGGCAATTTGTTTTCTTGTTTCTTTTTATGTTTGGAAGATGTCGTTTTTATTTTAATCAATATGCTAATTTTATTTGGATATTTTATAAAATTTTTTAGCAAAATTTTTGCTTATGTATGCACCATACTTATGGCTTAAGAAAGATTATTTAGTTAATTTGGCTATCTCTGCCCGTAATTCATCAATGCCGAATCCTTTTTCGGAGCTGGTGGCAATTATATCAACATAAGCTGCGGCGTGCTTGGCTATTTCGCTTTTTGTTTCTTGGTAAATTTTTAAGAGTGTGCTACCGGAAATTTTATCGCTCTTGGTGAGTATTATTTGATAAGTGACAGCAGCTTTATCCAGCATTTCCATAATTTCTTTATCAACTTTTTTTATGCCATGACGCGAATCAATAAGTAAAAATACCCGTTTGAGATTAACTCGACCTTGTAAATAAGCAAAAATCATTTTTTGCCACTGTTTAACCATGTTTTCAGGAGCTTGAGCAAAACCATAGCCGGGGAGGTCGACCAGATATAATTTATCAGCCAAATTAAAGTAATTGAGTTGTTGTGTGCGTCCGGGTGTACTTGAAGTTTTTGCTAGATTTTTTTTGCCTGTCAGAGCGTTTATTAAGCTCGATTTGCCGACATTGGAACGGCCGGCAAAAGCGATTTCTTCCATTTCATTATCAGGAGGAAGTTGTTTTAACGAGGCTACGCCCAAGACAAAATTGCAACCGACCGTCGGTAATTTTTTGCCGGCAGCCAGTTCTTCTTCACTAAATTTCGGATTGATATTTTCCATAAAATTATCCCATATTCTTTTTAACGATAGCACGTTGTTGGATAATTGAGAGAATATTGCTTAAAGTCCAGTAGATGACCAATCCCGAAGCAAAATGTCCCATCATAAACATAAAGATAAGCGGGAGTAAAGCAAACATTCTGGCTTGATCTTTACTGGTCGGAGTTGGGTTGAGCTTTTGTTGAATATACATTGTTAAGCCCATAACAATCGGCCAAACGCCAATATCCAAAAATCCGGGAATCGGTAAATGAGTTATAACCGACAAGGTCAGCGGATCTGGGGCGGACAAGTCTTTAATCCAACCGATAAACGGCGCGTGGCGTATTTCAATAGCGATATTTAATACTTTATACAATGAGAAAAATACCGGAATTTGAATAAACATCGGCAGACAACCTGCGGCCGGATTTATCTTTTCTTTTTTATAAAGTTCCAAAGTTTCTTGCTGCAATTTAACTTTATCTTCGTATTTTTCCTGCAATTCTTTTATTTTGGGTTGGATTTTTTTCATCTTTGCCATACTCTCATATGATTTGTTGGCAATAGGAAACATAACCAGTCTGAGTAATGCCGCAAACAGTAAGATTGCCCAACCCATATTGCCGATAAGCCCATACAGGAAGTCGAGAATATAGAAGAACGGTTTGGTTAAGAAATAGTACCATCCGAAATCAACAGCCAAATCAAATTTTGAAATTTGTTTGTCTTCGGTATATTGATCCAAAAGTTTGATTTCTTTAGCACCGGCATAGAGCATATTTTGTTCTGTTCCAACCGAACCGGCAGCAATGGTTATGGGTGCACCGACAAAGTCTGTTTGGTACATGTTATTTTTATTTTTACTGAATTTTGTTTTGCTCTGGGCATCTTTGTTCATAATCAGAGCAGAAAACCAATAACGGTCCGAAAAACCGAGCCAACCGCCTTTGGTTTCAAATTCTTGATTTTCATCATCCAAGTCATCATATCTGATTTCTTCCAAAGTGTTATCAAGAACACCAATCATGCCTTCATGAACAATACTGTTTTTGCCCGTAAAAACAGGACTGCGAGCAATCAGACCATAAGGGTATAAGGTAATATTTTTGTTGGTATTATTTTCAACGGATTGAGTAATGGAAAATAAATAATTTTCATCAACAGATATCTGTGTTACAAATTTTAGACCTTGTCCGTTATTCCATTCTAAAACGACAGGGGTTTGCGGTGTTAATTCTTTGCCTTTTACTGTCCACAGAGTGTCGGCAGTCGGGACTTTGACAGAGTTGTCGGCAGAAAGCCAGCCAAATTCTGCATAGTAAGGATTAGCGGTTTTGGCGGGGGAGAGTAATTCAACGTCGGGACTGTCTTCGGCTAAAGTTTGTTTATATTTTTTGAGCCAAAGATTGTCTATACGAAAGCCGCGGGTACGAAAACTTCCGATTAATGCAGGTGTTTCTATCTTTACGTTAGGAGCTGTTTTAACCGCATCTTCAACTGAAAGAACGACGTTTTCAACCTGATTTTTATCATCAGAAATTTCTTCATCTGCCGGAGCGGCAACAGTTACGGTTTCTGTTGACGGAGTTATTCCTTTTTTGCTGAAAAAATAGTTGGTGGCAAATATTAAGGCAAGTGAAAGAATTATTGCCATATAAAAACTTTTAATATCGTCGTTCATCTTGTTTGTTTTCCTGTAAAATTTTTATATCTAAACGAATATAGCAGTATTTATTTTCAATGCAAGTTTTTATCTTGTTTTTGAATATTGTCTTTAGGCGGAACCGGATCATAACCTGAACCTCCCCATGGGTGACAGCGAAGCAAACGTTTGATGCCGAGATAAATACCTTTTATTACCCCATGGATTTGAATAGCTTCCAACATATACTGAGAGCATGTCGGTTGGTAGCGGCAAACATGCGGAAGAAGGGGGGAGATGATTTTCTGATAAAATTTAATTAATAGCAGAAACGGAAGTTTTATCATTTTGCTCAGCACAATCTGTTTCTCCGTTCAATAATTTGTTAATTTTTTTCAGACCATATTGCATATCTTTGCATAAATCCTGCCAGTTGCTATTGGCTGTATTATATCGTGCAATAAAAACATAATCTACATTTGGCAGAGCCAGGTTGGCAAAAAACAATGCCGCCGCGGCACGAAGCCGCCGACGGCAACGATTTCTTACATTGGCTTTTCCTATTTTTTTTGTTGTTGTATATCCTATACGAGCACTCTCTGCCATATTTTCTTTTTGAAAAACGGCTTGAATAACCATATTACGAGTAGCAATAGAAATACCTGATTTTGATGCGCGTACAAAATCTTTACGCTTTTTTAATTTGAAAAAAATAGGCATTTGCCTCAGACCTTAGGCACAAATTTTAGCGCGTCCTCTTGCTCTGCGAGCAGCCAAAACTTTACGTCCACCTTGGGTTGCCATACGTGTACGGAAACCATGACGGCGTGATCTTACTAATTTTGAAGGTTGATAAGTACGTTTCATTTTATTTCTCCGGTTTATTATAGTTATTTAAAGCCTTCTTTAATGAAGGTCCTCGGTTTTTTCACCTTGTTAATAACTTGTTTTGGCTTAAGAGTCAAACAAAAAATCAACTTTTATGTTTTTCATCTTTATGTATATCTTTAGGTATTAAATATTGTTTATTAGTTTTTACCGTTGGTTTAAAAATATTTTCACTAAACTAAGAATTCTAAATTGGTCTAAACCTTAATAGTTTGACCACGCACGTTGGCGTAGAACGGTTTTGTTTCCAACACCTTAGCGTTTCTATCCAGAGTTAAATTCGGGTTTTCTGTAAAGTAACTTATACAAAATGAGCTCTTAAGTTTTCTTAAGAGCTCATTTCTGAAAAACTATCCGTATTGTTTTAGATTATTTAATAATCTTAGAAACAACACCGGCACCAACAGTATGACCGCCTTCACGAATAGCAAAACGCAATCCTTCTTCCATTGCAATCGGGTGAATCAAAGTGGCTTTCATGCGGATATTATCTCCAGGCATTACCATCTCTGTTCCTTCCGGCAATTCTACGGCAC